>CAYFXT010000117.1:0-9296 GCA_964346995.1 uncultured Spirochaetaceae bacterium
CGTCTCGTCAATCGGCCAAGCCGCCTGGCCGGCGGGCACCGCGTGGGCCGGGCCCACCCCAGAGTTCACGTCAGATGTTGAAGTAGAGCGCGCGGCGTCAGGTAGCCGGGACGCGGCAGCACGCGGTCCCGGCGGGCGGATATTCGTGCTGTCACGAGCCTTGGACGTGGGCTATACTCTTGCCGGTGAGCCAACCCGCGCCGCTTGCTACGTTCGGGCCCCAGTCGCTTCACGATCTGCCGGATCCGGCGCGTGATCTTCCGCGGCTGGCGAAGAGCCGGTCGGCGATGGCGGCGATCGAGGCCGCCGTGGTCGAGGTTCCGACGCGGCATCGGTTGCTGCTCGGAGATGGCCGGCTTGCCGAACTACCCGCGGAATCGGTCCATCTCGTGGTCACGTCACCCCCGTACTGGATCCTCAAGGAGTATCGCCGGACCGACGGCCAGTTGGGGTGGGTTGAAGACTACGAGGAGTTCCTTAGCCAACTCGACCAGGTTTGGCATATGTGCCACACGGCGCTGGTGCCGGGCGGGCGGCTGGTCTGCGTGGTTGGCGACGTCTGCCTCGCACGGAAAAGGAACCGTGGCAAGCACACCGTCGTTCCGCTACACGCTTCGATCCAGGAGCACTGCCGGGAGATCGGGTTCGACAACCTGGCGCCGATCATATGGAACAAGATCGCTAACGCGGCGCACGAGGTGGAACGCGGCACCGGTGGCTTCCTGGGTAAGCCGTATGAGCCGAACGCCGTGATCAAGAACGACATCGAGTTCATCCTGATGCAGCGGAAGGGGGGTGGCTATCGGAAGCCCGACCTCCCGGCGCGGATACTCAGCTTGCTGTCGGAAACCTCCTTCAAGCGGTTCTTTCAGCAGATCTGGACGGACATCCCGGGTGAGTCGACCCGTGGTCACCCCGCTCCTTACCCGGTCGCCCTGGCGGACCGACTGATCCGGATGTTCAGTTTCGTCGGGGATACGGTGCTCGATCCGTTCAACGGCACCGCTACTTCCCAGGTCGCGGCTGCCGCCTGCGGCAGAAACAGCATCGGCATAGAGGTCGACCCGGTGTACTTCGCGGATGGACTCGGCCGCCTGCGATACGAAACCAGCGGGTTGTTGAGTACCGCTGAGGTGGCTACGGGAGAAATCGCCGGGAGCGCGAATGGGCGACCCGTCATGGCCTGAGTCGGAGCGTGATCACTGCTCAGGACGCCATAGACGATCTGTACCGCATCGCCGTCATGGAGAGCAAGGCCACTTCGACCGCCCGGCTCGACTCACTTGCCGAGTTCTGCGTACAGGAACTTACGCGTCGCGGCCTCCACGGAGTTGAAAAAGAAGCGTCCATTCCCGGGGCCGGACGCGAAAAGAGATGGGACGTCGCCTGGCAGTATGGCGCCAAGTATCGTCTGGGACTCTCCCTCAAGTCCCTGCTGAAGAATCTTGGCGGGACGGTACCCAACCGCATCGACGACCTCATTGGGGAAGTCGCGAACGCTCAGCTTCACTCGCCCGAGATCGTAATCGGTTACGTGATGATCTTCAACGTCCAGGAAGACGCATTCTCGGTGCGACACCAGTCAACGTGGGTGAATCTGCTCCGTAGCCGCCTATCTTCGCTCTCGGGTCGCCGGGCGCCGGCCTGGGCGACCGGCACGGTGGAGGACTTCATCCTGGTCGAAGTCGATTTTGGCTCAGGCTTGGCGATCCGGTCGCTTTCGCAACCATTCGACGCTTTCTTCGATACCTTGATCGAGCAGGTCTCAGTCAGGAACCCCAACGCGGTGCGTAGCGAGTAATTCTCGGAGGAGCTTACGTGGTTGTGGCGCGGCGACGGAGGATGGGGAGGATGGCTTGCAGGTAGCGGGCAACTGCTTGATGTTCGGCCAGCACCTGCTCCAGGGCGGCGTCGATGGCGGTGCGCAGGGGCTCGGGCGCGGTGGCCGGAACCTCCTGGCGGTCGAGCACTTGGCGTGTGCCGTGGGGGCCGATGAGCACGTCGACCCACAGGTCGCGCCAGTCGAAGCGGTGCGCGGTCAGCGACACCTGGTCGCAGATGTTGAAGTAGAGCGCGCGCGGCGCCGTCAGGTCGGACGTCATCCAGGCGTACAGGTTGTAGGGGCGGTTCTCCCAGAACAGGCCGAAGGTGACCGTACCGCGCGGCAGGTAGGTGCCGCCGAGGTCGTAGGCGCGGTCGCTGACGAAGTGCAACACACCATGGCCGGGATGCAGTAGCAGTACGCGGGAGCGGAACCGGTTGCGGCGCCCGTCGGGGTAGCGTTTCTCTTCGTGGCACCACCTGGGGTAGCGACGGACCCGGCGCTCCGGACGCGCGCGTAGGCGGTCTCCGTGCTCTGCACCGGGGCGAAGCAGACCGGGCAAGCGGCGTTCACCGGTGGCCCGTGGGCCGCCACTCGTGCTGATCATGGGCACCACTGGTACTCGGCGAGATCGAGGCGGCCGGCGGCGGCGACCGCTATCCCTTCGGCGAACAGCAGGGCGCGTTGTCGCTCCCGGCCGCCGCCGGGTGGCAGGCGAATGACGCCGCCGGCGCCGATCACGCGGTGCCAGGGCAGGTCGCGGTCAGCGTACGACCGGAGCGCCCACGCCACCTGCCGAGCCGCGCGCCGGTTGCCCGCCTGCGCCGCGACCTGACCGTACGTTGCCACCCGGCCCGGTGGAATCGCGGCCACCACGGCCGCAATGCGCTGCAGCAGGCCGCTGCCGGTAGGGTGGTCTGGTTCGGACCGGGAGCGGCCTTGTCGCCTGTGTCGCGGTTGCCCGTCCGGAAGCGAATCCGCACTCTGAAGCGGATCAAGAGAGCGCTGCGTCGGCCGGGGAGGCTCAGCCCCGTCGGGCTGCGCTCGGCCGAGTTCCTGGTGCGTGGCTATCACGATGGAATTCGACTGCTCACCAGCGCAGGGCGCCGCGCAATGCGACGCGATCGGACGCACCGGGGGCCGCCGCCACGATGCTGCCCACCGGGTAGCACGCCACGCCGGCGGCGGACGCCGCGGACTGCATCTCCGCCTCGCTGCCGGCGGCGACCACGGCGAGCATGCCGGCGCCGACGTTGAATACGCGCACCATCTCGGCGTCGGCCAGCTTCCCGGCGGCGCGCAGCACCCCGAAGATCTCCGGTACGACGATCCGCGACAGGTCGATCTCGGCCATCACGCCTGCCGGCAGCACCCGGCTCAGGTTGGCGGTAATGCCGCCGCCGGTGACGTGCGCCAAGCCGTGCAGGGTGGCGCTGCCCAGGCAGGGCCGCAAAGACGGCAGGTAGCAGCGGTGCGGGCGCAAGAGCTCATCCAGCACGGTCCCGGCCGGCAGCCGCTGGCCGGCAAGCGCCGGGTCACGTTCCAGGAGCCGGCGCACCAGCGAGTAGCCGTTGGTGTGGACGCCGTTCGAGGCGAGCACCAGCACCGTGTCGCCGGCCTCGATCCGTCTGCCATCGATCACCGCCGCGCGTTCCACTACGCCCACTACGCTCGCCGCCAGCACGTAGGTGCCGGCCGGCAGCACCCCCGGTTGCTCCGAGGTCTCGCCGCCGGTGAGGCTGCATCCCTGCGCCCGGCACGCCTCGGCCAGTGCCGCGACCATCGTGGTGACCGCCTCGCGTTGCAGCGAACCGCAGATGATCGCATCCTGCACTGCCACCGGCACCGCGCCCATCACCACGATGTCGTTGATCAGGTGGTTGACCAGATCGAAGCATAGCGACCGGTACGCGCCGTGAGCCACGGCCAGCTTCTGTTTGGTGCCCGGCTCCTCGGTCTTGAACACGATCACCGGGTGCCGGTAGTCGGGGAAACTGGCGTCGATCAGGGTGGCGAACGGACCGACGCCGTTGAGGATGCGCGGGTCGCGCGGGGCGAGCAGGCGCGCCATGTCGCGCTTGGCGGCATCCGCGGCGGCCACGTCCACCCCGGCGGCTGCGTAGCTCAGATTGTCGGCGGCGGCCCCGGCTGACGACTCGCTCAGGGATCAGTCCTTGATGCGGACCATGATGCGGTGGCGGATCCGGTCGCGCTTCACTTCGAACGCGTCCTTGCGGGCGGCGATCACCTTGACCAGCTTGGACGAACCGTAGGTGCGCGGATCGAACGCCGGATCGAGCTTCTTGAGGTTGTTGGCGATCTTGCGCAGGTCTACCCACGCCGACTCCTGATCCACCATCTCATGCGCCTCGGTGACGATCGAGATCAGATCGGCGTCCTCGAAGCCATTGCCGTTGCTTTCGTTCGCAGCCGTCTCGGTGCCGGCCGTCGCCGTAACCACCTCGGCAGTGCTCTCCCGACGCCGTGCCGGGCGTCGGCGATTGTCGCTCTCGTAGCTCTTCATGATGTTCTCGACGTAGCGGAACTCGTTGCAGGAGTTGACGAACGGTTTCGGGGTCTGGTGCTTGCCGATCCCGATCACCTCCATCCCCGCTTCCCGCAGCCGGATCGCCAACTTCGTGTAGTCACTGTCGCTCGACACGATCACGAAGCCGCCCACGTGGCCGCTGTAGAGAATGTCCATCGCGTCGATGATCATCGCCGAGTCGGTGGCGTTCTTGCCCACCGTGTTGCGGAACTGCTGTACCGGCTGGATGGCATGGACCGGGAGCTTCCTCTTCCACGAGTCGAGCTGGGTGGTGGTCCAATCGCCGTAGATGCGGCGGATGGTGACCACGCCGAATTTCACGACTTCCTTCATGACGTGTTCGATTTGTGATGCCTGAGCGTTGTCGCCGTCGATCAATACGGCCAGACGCCGTTCGGCGGTGCTGATGGAACTCATGGTTGCCTCTTGTGGTTCGAGATACGGGCACCCGTGCAAGGTGCCGAGGGGTGCCGGTTCGCAGGAGCGCGGACTGTGGGGGCTGGTGCCGGCAGGTGCGCCGCGGCAGCAAGTTCGGTGAAGCGGAAGCAGTCGCGCAGATGGTCGTTCACCACTCCCACTGCCTGCAGGTGAGAATATACGATGGTCGGACCCACGAAGCGAAATCCGCGTGCCTTGAGGTCGCGACTCACGCGCCTCGAAAGCTCGGTGGACGCCGGAATCTCGCTCTCGTTACGCCAGCCGCCCACCACCGGCGCTCCGTCGACGAATCCCCACAGATAGGCGCAGAAGCTGCCGAATTCCTCCTGCACGGCGCGAAAGGCGCGCGCGTTGGCGATCGACGCCGCCACCTTGAGCCGGTTGCGTACGATCGCCCGATCGCCGAGCAGCGCGCTCTGCTCGGCGGCCCCGAAGCGGGCCACGCGATCCACCGCGAAGTGGTGGTAGGCACGACGGTAGCCCTCCCGCTTGTGCAGGATGGTGCGCCAGCTCAGCCCGGCCTGGGCTCCCTCCAGGACCAGGAACTCGAACTGGCGGCGGTCGTCGTCGCGTACCGGCGTGCCCCACTCGCGGTCGTGGTAGGACTGCATCAGCGAATCCGCGGCGGACCACGGGCAGCGGACCGGCTCGCCCATCACCGGTCTCCCTCCCCGGCGCCGTCCCGGTTGCGGTTGATGATCTCGATCCGCGTCGCGCCGCTGATGCGGTCGATGAACTTCGCCGCCGCCGACACCCGGTTGTTGCGGTCCAGCAGCTCCCACAGTTCGCACACGGCCAGACGCGGGGTGGCGGCCAGCGGCAGGAGGAATGGCTCCCCGGCGAACGGCGGCAGCGGTGCGCCATCCCCCTCGTAGGTGGTGATGCAGTGCCCCCAGCCCGGCCGCGGGCTGCGGTAGCGGAAGTGCTGGCAGGTAATCCGGAGCGGTTCGCCGCCGCCGCGCTTGACGATCGCCAGCTCGTAGCTGCCGTCGTCCGGCCCGCCGCCCACGGTCACCACGCCCGCGATGCGCGCGGTGTAGTGCGGCGGGTCAGGCTCCACGTCGCGGCGCGCGAATGCAGCGGCAAAGGTGTCGCCGAGCGTCAATCCGTCCGCGATCGTGTCGGTCTGGTCACCGTTACCGACGACATGGGTAACGCTGCCATCGCTGCGCGGCACGGGCCGGAGCGCTCGGTACAGGAGCAGGCTCTCGTCGCCCCCCGCCACGCCAGCGGCGGCATCGGCGACCGCCACGCGCACCGCGCCGTCGGGTTCGCGTATCAGGCGCCGGTTGCGGCTCTCCCTGCTGCGTCCCATGGTCCAGTACAGTTGCACGCTCGTCGCGCCGTCCGCCGTGCAGCCGACCACCAGGCCGCGGCCCGGATAGCTGGTGTTGGCCAACCAGTTCCGATCCTTGTGTCCGCCCGCTACCATGGCAGCCCCGGAGGAGCTGCGGCGGAACGAGCGTTCCGAAACCGTTGCCTGCGGCGTCGCAGGTGACCTTTACAGTGGATTCCGTGCAGGTCTACCATCGCTCCGTGGCGGGCTCGGGTGCCTACGAGGCGGCTGTGCGGCGATTGATGAGTCTGACCGACCTCCGGCACGCCGCGGCGCCGGGCGAACGCCGCCTGTTCCGGGCGCAGCGCATGCGCGCTCTGCTGCGCGAATTGCACGATCCCCATCTGGCGGTACCCACCATCCACATCGCCGGCACCAACGGCAAGGGCTCCACCGCCGCGATGATCGCCTCCATCCTGCACAGCGCCGGGTTGCGCGTCGGCCTGTTCACCTCGCCGCATCTGCACTCGGTGGTGGAGCGCATCCGCATTGGTCTGGAGCCGGTCACGCGGGAGCGGTTCGCCGCCTTGTTCGCCCAGGTGTGGCCGGCCGCGCAGGCCGTCGCCCGCGACCCGGCGCTGCCGGGCGAGCGCGGCGCGGTCACCACGCTGGAGTTGTTGACGGCCATGGCGTTCCATTTCTTTCGCCAGATCGGAGCGGCGTTTCAGGTGATCGAGGTGTTCGTCGGCGGTCGAGAAGATACCACGAATGTCGTGCAGCCGGCGCTGTCGGTCATTACCAATATCAGCCGCGATCATGTTCCCGCTCTCGGTACGACGCTGCACCAGATCGCCCGCGCCAAGGCGGGCATCATCAAACCAGGGGTACCGGTCGTGGCGGCGCCGCAACGACCGGAGGTTCAGGCGGTGCTGGCGGACGAGGCGATCGCCCGGTCGGCAGCGCTGGAGACGGTATATCCGCCGCCCTCCGCGGCAGGTTCCGTGGAGGATTCCTGCCAGAAGTTGCGCTGGCGCGGACGCCACGACGACTACCGGATTGCGCTGCCGTTACACGGCGCCGCGCAACGCGAGAACGCCGCGCTGGCCATCGCCGCCGCGGAACGGCTGGTCGATCTGGGAGTGCCGCTTACGGCAGCCACGATCTGCCGGGGACTGAGCCGGATCACCTGGCCGGGCCGACTCGAACTGCTGTGCCGCAGCCCGCCGGTACTGGCCGACGGAGCTCACTGTCCGCACGCCATGGATTGTCTGATCGCCGAAGTGCACCGGCTGCCGGCGCAGCGGAGGGTGGTAGCGCTGGTGGGCGGCCAAAGGGGGCACGACACGGTGTCCACACTGGGCCGCCTGCACCCTCTGGCGGCCACCATCGTCGCAGCCAGGTCGCGTCACCCACGCGCGTTGCCGTCCGCCGAGCTGGCGGCCGCCCTCACCGCAGCCGGTATGCCCGCGGTCGCCAGCGGCCGCTCGGTAGCGGACACGCTGCGGCAGATCCTGGAAGCGGCCGGTGGCCGCGAATTGGTACTCGTAACCGGCTCCCTGTCGGTGGCGGCGGAAGCTCGCGAGGCGCTCCTGCCCGACATCGCGGTGGACCGCTTCCCGGCCGCCTGAGGGGAGTCTCCTCCGGGCAGTGCGCTTCAACTGATGTCGGTGTCGCGTACCGTCTTGCGCTTGGCGGCGCGGGCGTTCTCTATCGCCTCGTCGCACACCGCGCGTACCTTGTCGGACAACGCTTCCGCTACCGACGCCGCGGTGTTCAAGCCGCCCTTGCTCTTGATGTAGTTCTTGACCTTGGAAGTAACGACCAGAATGTCAGCCACGGGCTGAACCTCCTAAGCTAGTGTCTCCTGAGCTAGTAGTGTCCACAGGTACTTGCGCCGGGGTGCATTCCCGCCAAGTGGTAAGAGCGCGCACGTGCGGGTCGGCTCGTCCTGGCTACCACACCTTGCACCGGCGGCACTATATACCACATGCGGTTCAGCGCGTCATCAGACGCGGTGCGCTACAGGGCGATCCCATGCTGACGGCCAGAGGAGCGCCCCCGACGCTGACCCGGGTGCCAGAGCCCGTCGGTGCCGCAAGCGGTCCCCGGATCGCTCGAACGGCGAACGATAGCCCACGTGCCGCTACACCACTTCCAGCGGACTCCCGCAGTGGCGGCAGAAGCCGGCGTCCGGCTGATGGCCCTCTCTCCCGCACGTCTGACAGCGGCGTCGGTCGCGCAGCCGCAGCGTCTGTGACACCACCTCGGCGGTGACCAGTCCGGTAGGCACGGCGATGATTCCGTAACCCAGGATCATGATCACCGCAGCCAGCACCTGGCCGAGCCCGGTGCTGGGCGTCAAATCCCCGTAGCCGACCGTGGTGAGGGTCACGATGGTCCAGTACATGCTGCGTGGAATACTGGTAAAGCCGTGCTCCTCGCCCTCGACTACATAGATGATCGAGCCGAGAATCACTGTCAGGATCAGCACCGCGAACAGGAACACCGTGATCTTGCGGCGGCTGGCGCGCAGGGCGTCCATGATCAGCACCGCCTCTTTCATGTAGGGCACCAGCTTCAGCACGCGGAACACCCGCAACACGCGCAATAGCCGTAGCACTGCCAGATAGTGGCTGCCCGGCACGATCATCTCTATGAACGCGGGCAGTACCGCCATGAGGTCGACGATTCCGAAGAAACTCCTTGCGTAGCGCAGCGGGCGTCGTACCGTCCCCAGACGCAGCAGGTACTCGATCAGGAACAGGATGGTGAAGCCCCACTCGGCCGTTCTCAGGAACGGGGCAAGGACCGAGTCGACCGATGCGGAACTCTCCATCATCACCACCGCAACGCTGGCGATGATGACGGCGATCACGATGATGTCGAAGATCTTTCCGGCGCGGGAATCGGACAGAAAGATGATGCTGCGCAGGCGTACTCGCCAGGTTGGGGAACCGCTACTCACGACGACCCGCCTCGTTCCGCGCGGTGGCTGCGCTAGGCGGTGGCGCGCTGCGCAGCCGCCGGCCCGGTGATCCGTTCTTCGATCTGCCCGCCCATCTGCGTTATCCTGGCAGGTAAACGCTCCGGCAAGTCGGTGACGGCTCCTCCGGGTACGCACGGCCCCCTCCCCGGCGCGAACGAGTTACCTTCAATATTCGGCTGCCGGGCGGCACAAGTGAGTGCACCAGCAGCGATACGGTTGCAGGCTC
>CAYFXT010000118.1:0-9230 GCA_964346995.1 uncultured Spirochaetaceae bacterium
CAGCAGATCACGGCGCTCCTGAGCGACGTCGGCGAGCACCTCCAGGGTACGCGATCGGCCGTCACTGGTGCGGATGAACCCCTTCTTCTCCAGTGCCTTGAGATGATCGTAACCGGCGCGAATGGAGATGGTGAAGTATTCGGAAAGCTCACGGATCGACGGCGGGTAAGGATGCTGATCGAGGTACGTGTTGATGAACGCAAGAACCTCGCGCTGGCGGACGGTCAATCCTCTCACGCAACCGGTGCTCCGGGCACGCGATTCGCACCTGTCGCCATCGTGCAGAGCAGCGCCAACGGCTGGGTGCCGTCAGGTCTGCGGGTCCTCGAAACGGCGCGCAAACAGATCTTCGAGTGCGGCAACGGCGGCCTCTTCGTCGGCGCCGTCGGCCACGATCTTGACCATGGTGTGATAGGTGGCTCCAAGGGTGATGATGCCCATGATAGACTTCCCGTTGACACGTTCACCACCACTCTCCAGAAAAACGTCGGAGGAAAACGCGCTGGCGGTACGGACCAGCTTGGCGGCGGGACGGGCATGGATCCCGGCGCGATTGATGATGAGAACTTCGCGTTCGACCAGCGTTACCACTCCTCTATGGTGACGTCCCGCGGACTTCGACTCTGCAGCCGACGAGACCCGTTACGATTGAACTCCACCGCATCATACCCCATATGCTTGAGACGTTCGTTCATGGCCGCGGTCTCGATCAGAATCCAGATCGGGCGACCCGGCCGCACCGGGATCAGGACCTCGCGCACGCCGACACCGAGAAACTCCGCGGTGCGCTCATCCAGACCGATCCGGTCGTAGTCCGCCGAACTGTCCCAATCCTCCAGGCGCACCACCAGTTGGATATTCTTCGAGTCGAGAATCGCGCCGACACCGAACAGGTAGGAGATATTGATGATGCCGAGGCCTCGAATCTCCATGTGGTGGCTGGTGCCGCGCGTGCCGCTGCCATGCAGCACGTTGTCTACCAGACGCACGTCGACCAGGTCGTCGGCCACCAGCCGGTGACCGCGCTCGACCAGTGCCAGTGCGGCCTCGCTCTTGCCCACGCCACTCGGCCCCCGAATGAGCACTCCCATGCCGAACACTTCCAGCATCACCCCATGCACCTGCGCCGAAGGGGCGAACATGAGGGCCAGAACGTGCACCACACGCGAGGTGAATTCGGCGGTGGACAATGGCGTCTGCAGGACGGCGCGGCCCGCCTCCTCCGACAGCCGCAGGTAGTCGCCGGTCGGCTCGATGCCGTGGGTAAACACGCTGCACGGAATGTCGTAGGCGATCATCTGCTGGAGCGAATCGGTAGCGCCCTCCGCGGCGAGCTTGCGCAGGTAGGCACTCTCGCCGCGTCCGAACACCTGCACCCGCTGAAAGGCGAAGCTGTCGAAAAACCCGCCGAGCGCCAGGCCGGGGCGGTTCAACTCCGGACCGTGCAGCGCAGCGGTAAGACCACGGCGGGCCCCGACGCAGGTCAGCCCCAGGGCTTCGTGCTCCTGCAATTCCAGTTGCAGCAGGTCGAGAACGGTCACCGTGCCGGCCATGCGTGACGATCGCTTACCCGGTTCAGCCGCGCGACGCAGCGCGGTGCGGCGCGCCGTGGGAACCGCGGGTGATCTTCTCCTTCTCCTTGCTCACCTTGGCCTGTACTTTGTCGAACAATCGGTCGAACGCCCCCAGCAGCTCGTACCCGCTCACCTTGAGGTGGGCGGTCGATCCCCAGCGGAAGTGCAGCGAAGCCTCGGCGTGAAACTGACTGCCCTCCCTGGTCAACGTCAGTCCCAGATCGACGAGATATTCGCGCGCGTACGAAAAGCGTTCCATGCGTCGATCGATCTGTTCACGCTGCACCTCGTTCAATGCGAAGTGGACCGTCTTCATGTTCAGTTGCATCGATTGTTCTCCTAAACTCATCCTTTTCAGGAACGTCGATAGGAGCTGTCGATATCCAGCTCCTTGCGATACTTCGCCACCGTCCGGCGCGCGATGCGCACACCCTTCTCCGCGAGGATTTCCGCAAGTCGGCTGTCGGACGGCGGCTTCGCAGCCGCCGGGCTGCCGCCGGCTGCCGTGGTTTCCTCGACGATTTCGCGCAACATCTCCTTCACCGCGGTCTTGGAAAAACGCGACCCTTTGGACCCCGCTCCGGAAATGGAGTTGGTGAAGAAGTAGCGCAACTCGTAGACGCCGAATTCAGTCTGGACGTACTTGCCGTTGGCCAGCCGCGACACGGTCGCCTCGTGCACCCCTACCTCCGCGGCCACATCCTTCAGCGTCAGCGGAGCCAGGTACTTGGCGCCGCGGCGGAAGAACTCGCGTTGCGCCTCGACCACGGCGCGCGCGACCTTCAGCAGCGAACGGTTACGCTCGTCGATGCTGCGCATGAACCAGCGCGCATCCTGCAGATTCCGGTTGACGAATTTCTTCAATTCGCGGTCGGTGCTGTCCCGGCTCAGCTCCTCGAAGAACGAATTCACTCCCAGCACCGGCACCTGCTCGTCGTTGATCACCAGCGTGAGCTCGCCGTCGATCTGTTTGACGATCACGTCGGGGGTGACGTAGCGCACCTGGTCGGCGCTGAAGTTGCGGCCCGGAATCGGATCGAGCTCGCGCACGAAGTCGAGGATGACGCGCACCTCGTCTTCGGAGATCGCCATGCGTCGCGCGATCTCGGCGATCCTGCCGCGCTTCGCCAGATCCATGTGGTGGCGGACCAGCTCGGCGCTGCCCGGTTGTGGGTGCGCGTGCACCCGAATCTGCGCCAACAGCGAGTCGGAATAGTCGCTTGTGCAACAGCCGGGAGGATCGAATGCCTGGATGACTTCGATCACCTTGGCAAGCCGCGCAGGCGGCGCGTCCGGGGCCACCGTCTGCGGCGGCTCGAGTATGAAGCCATTGTCATCGAGGTTGCGGATCAGCAGCTCGCCGAGCCGGGATTCCTCCTCGGTGAGCGGCTGCAGGCGAAGCTGCCAGAGCAGATGGTCCTGCAGCGTCTCCGAGCGCGTCAGCGCTCCCTCCAGGAACTGGCGCTTGGCATCCGCATCGGCGCCATGGCTGCCGTTCACGTAGCCGGGATCGGAGGACTCGGCGAACACGCTTTCCTCGGCGCCGCTGCCCGGGTCGGTGTCCAGCGAGGTGGTGGTGTTGTCCTCGACCACCTCGAGTGCGGGGTTCCGTTCCAGCTCCTCCTGGATCGACGTTTGCAGCTCCTGCAGGGGCATCGCCATGATGCGAATCGCCTGATAGAGCTGCGGGGTCATCTTGAGACGTTGTTCCTGGCGGATGACCGGCTGTTGCGACAGCATGCTCTACCGGCATGGTGGGTGAGGCTCCGCCCTCGTGTCAACGAACCGGTCTCCACGCTCCACGGGGTGCATTCCCGCCCAGTGGTACGTGTACTCACCCGCGGGGAGAGCTCGTCCCCGTGGGTTTCTGCGGGATGCAGCCGCCTTCACGGCGGCGCCGGGAGCGATTGCCGGCTACATGCGAAAGTCGCGTCCGAGGTAGAACTGGCGGGCCAGTTGATTCTCCAGGAGCTCGCCGCGCGTGCCGCTTACCATGATCTCACCGCGGCGAATGATGTAGCTGCGATCGGTTATCTCCAGCGTGTCGCGCACGTTGTGGTCGGTAATCAGGACCCCGATGCCGGCGGCGGCCAGGCGCCCCACGATGCTCTTGATGTCCTGCACCGCAATCGGGTCGATGCCAGCGAACGGTTCGTCGAGCAGCAGGAACTTCGGGTTCATGGCAAGGGCGCGGGCGATTTCGGTGCGGCGCCGTTCACCGCCCGAGAGGGTGTAGGCGCGTTGCCGGCGCAGATCTTCCAGTCCCAGTTCGTGGAGAATGCGGTCGCAACGCCGGCGCCGATTGCGGCGGGGCAGCCCGCGCTGGGTTTCCAGCACGGCGAGCAGGTTCTGCTCCACGGTGAGCTTGCGGAACACCGATGGCTCCTGCGGCAGGTAGGAGATGCCGGCGCGGGCGCGGCGAAACATCGGCAGGCGCGTGATGTCGTCGCCGTCCAGATATATACGCCCCGCCGTCGGGCGCATGAAGCCGACGATCAGGTAGAACGCCGTGGTCTTGCCGGCGCCGTTCGGACCGAGCAGGCCCACCACCTCGCCGCCGCCCATCGAGAAGGTCACGTCGCGGGCTGCGTACTTGCGGCCGTAGCGTTTGGTCAGCCCCTCCACCGCGAGGGTGGCGCCGGCGGACCCGGCGTCAGAGGAGGACCGCGGCGCGGCACTCACCGGTTCGGTTCCGCAACGGGTTGCCCGCCGTCGGCCGGCGCCTGCTCTGCGCCGGCGCCGGAGTCGGCGTCCTCGCCAGCCCGACCCGCCCGGTTCGCCGGCGGTGGCGGCTTCATCCGCACCGGGTGCGTCTTCCTGGCGTTCCTCGCGCGCGGTTCCGTTCGCGTCGGACCCGGTGGCGTCGCCGGCAGGGGCACGCGGCTCCGGGGAGTCCTGAGCGTTGGCGGCAGTCTGTTCCTTGGCGGAGTCCTCGTCAGAGGTGGTGATCTGCCCGCTGACCGCGCCGGACAGCACGATGCGGTCCTCATCCAGGTCGACGAATATGCGCGTGGCTTGATACTCGTCCCCCTTCCAGGTCACCACCGGCAGGCCGCTCAGGGACAGGGTCTGTTCGGTGCGGTCGTAGTGCACGAACTGGGCGCGTGCCACGAGATCGTCGCTCATGATGCGTACGCCGATCTGGATCGAGGTCTCGTCGCGCTCCTCCCAGTGCTCCAGGAACCCGCCTTCGATCACCATCTCGTTGACGTGGTCGATGAGCAGGGCATCTCCTTGGATGCGCACGATCCCGTCGCGGCGATCATAGAACACCGTTTCGCTGGTGAGCTCGATGCCCTCTTCCGCCTGGACCACCCGCACGCCGCCCCGTGAGAGGGCGAAGGAAAGATCCTCGCCGTACACCTCGATGCGCTCGGCGAAGATCTCGGTGTCGTCGGAGGTCAGTACGGCGTTACCGGTCAGCACCGTTCGTTCGCGGCCCGCCGCCAGCACCGTCTCCATGCGGTCGGCGCTGAAGGAGAACCGGTCCGTGTCCGCGACCGCCAGCGCGGCAGCGACCAGCAGCGCGGCACCGGCGAACAGCGACCTGCGGCCGGTGCGGGGCCGGTCAGTCATCCTCGCGGGGAGCGGCGACCAGGAGCCCGCTCACCGGCCCGGAGAAGCGAATCGTCTTGCGGCGCACCTCCACCTCGAGCCCGGCGCCCTGGACGTGAGCCCCGTCGTCCCGGCTTACGGTCACCATCTGCTCCGGGTCGCTGCTGAGCAGCCGGAGAGCCTCGTCCCAGCGCAGGACCTCGGCGCTCAGTGACGCCTTCTGAGAAGCGGAAAGCAGCTCGACCGCGCCGGCTACCTCGGCGTCCCCGCTGTCGGTGTAGTAGACCGCACGGTCGGCGCGGCCGCTGGCGGCCACCGCTCCGGTACCGTCGAATTCCGTGTATTGCACGTCGCGCAGAACCGTACGTCCGTCACGCGGAAAGTTCTCCACCTCTGCGGCGCGGATCTCCGCCACCACGCGGCCGTCGCGCACCACGGTGTGCGCCACCCCGGTAAGGATCGTTTCCGGAACCTGCTCGGCAAGCTGCTCGGGGCCAGGGCCGGAACCGTAGTCGAAACTGCATGCGCCAAGTAAGGCCGCCAACGCCAGCGCCGGAACCGGCGCCAACCGGCGGCCGCGCCGCGGCCGCGGCAAATGCCTGCGTGGCTGTCGGGCGTGCTCGCCGGCCGACGAACCGACGCCGGCCCCGGTCGGAAGCTCCCCGACCGTGCCGCGCCACCGCCGTGCCGTCAGGAGCGTGATTCCCGCTGACACCTCAGCCGATCGGGCGCGGGTTCAGCGCCGCCCGCTCGCGCGCCGTCCACGCGCCGGCGAACGGCGCTGCTGTGCCTGGGCGGCCTTGCGCGCCGCTGCAGGTGCGGACGTCTGCCGGCGCAGAGTACTGATGCTGCGCGCGTCTCCATTCGCGCCGACCTCCAGCACCACTCCCTGCAGCTCCAGGAGCCCCCAGGCATCCCTCGACTGCTCGTGCACCTGATTGAGGAACTTGCGGGTCTCGATCTCCGGATCGAGACCGCCCACCGAATTCAGGCTGCCGGTGCGGCCGCTGTGGGTAATCGCCGCCGTGCCACCCGGGAGCAGCCGCGCATCCGCCGACAGCGTGCGCACGTGGGTGCCGATCAGCGCCGTCACCCTACCGTCGAGGAACATGCTCATGGCCACTTTCTCGGAAGTGGTGGTGGCGTGAAAGTCGATCAGCACGATCGGAGTCTGCTGTTTGACACGTTCCACCAACGCGCCGACCGCCTCGAACGGGTTACGCAGATGGACGCGACTGAACCCCGCCTGGCCGAGCAGCGAGATGATGCCCACACCCGGCGACGGCCGACCGCCGGCGGGTTCGGCGTCAGCAGCGAGCGGGGGCGGCACCTCAGCGGTCGCGGCGGCCGGGCTGACATCGGCGGCCGGCGACGCGCCGGTGTCCGCCACCGTCGGCACCGCGGGCGACGCGTTCGACTCGCTCGCCGGCGGGGCGGCGGGCTGCGCTGCCCTGCCGGCGAGCTGCGCTGCGCCGGCGGGCGGGCCGGCCGGCGCGCTCCTGGGCGGACGCGGGCGCGCCACCAGCCAGCCGCGCCCCGGATTGCCGTACGGGTAGTTGGCCGGCCGCAGCAGATAGCGCGCCTGCCCGAAGTAGCTCACCACATCGCGCTTGTAGTACGCGAAGTCGCCGGTCGTAATCACGTCCACGCCGAGCTTGTGCAGGTATGCGGCATGTCCCTTGCCGATCCCGAACCCGCCGGTGGCACCTTCGGCGGCGGCGATGGTGAGATCGATGCCCAGCTCGCGCTTGATCTCCGGCAGGAGCGCCTTGACGCAGTAGATACCGGCGCTGCCTACGACCTCACCGATGAACAGAATACGCATCCTCTACCGGCGTAACATACCAGAGGCCCCATGGCGAAGGCGACCGCTGGACCGATCGGGGCGCAGCGGCTACCGTCGGCACGCCGGCAACCGGGCACCGCCGTGGCGGCCGGCTCCCGTCATGAGCGCACGTCTGGTTGAAGTTCTCCTGGTTGCCTTCAAGTTGGGCCTCACGTCGTTCGGCGGGCCGGTGGCCCACCTGGGGTACTTCCGCGACGAGTACGTGACCCGACGCAAGTGGCTCGATGAGGCTGCCTACGCGGATCTGGTGGCGCTGTGCCAGTTCCTGCCCGGCCCGGCGAGCAGCCAGGTCGGCATGGCGGTAGGGATGACTCGCGCCGGCATCGGCGGCGGCGTGGCGGCCTGGCTCGGTTTCACGCTGCCCTCGGCGGTGCTGCTGATCCTGTTCGGCTACGGCGTGACCGCCCTCGGCGACTTGGCGGCCGCGGGCTGGCTGGGCGGGCTCAAGGTGGTAGCGGTGGCGGTGGTTGCGTTCGCGGTGTACGGGATGGCGCGCAACCTGGCGCGCGACCGGACGCGCGCTTCGATGGCGGTGGTCACCGCCATCGCCGTGCTGTTCTGGCGCACCCCTCTGACGCAGATGCTGGTGATCGCCGCGGCGGGCATCGCCGGCGTGCTCCTGCTGAAGGATGCTTGCCCGGCGCCTGACGCCGCACAGCCACCCGCCGCCTCGGGCGGGCTGCGAACCGTCGTCGGCCTGGGCGCATTCGCGCTGCTGCTGGCAGGTCTGCCAATCGCCCGGCAGGTGGCGGACAGCGAGTGGCTGCGCGTCTTCGACGGGTTCTACCGCGCCGGGTCGCTGGTGTTCGGCGGCGGCCACGTGGTCCTGCCGCTGCTGGAGGCGGAGGTAGTGCCCACCGGCTGGGTCACCCGCGACCAGTTCATCGCCGGTTACGGGATGGCGCAGGCGGTGCCGGGCCCGCTGTTTACCTTCGCCGCCTACCTGGGCACGGTGATGGACGGGCCGCCGGGCGGCTGGAGCGGCGGCCTGTACGCACTGGGGGCCATCTTCCTGCCCTCCTTTCTGCTGCTCGTCGGCATCCTGCCGCTGTGGCGCCGGCTGCGAGCCGATCGGCGGTTCCGCGCCGCTGTCGGCGGCATCAACGCCGCCGTGGTCGGCCTGCTGCTGGCGGCGCTGTACGACCCGGTGTGGGTATCCGCGATCCACAAGCCTGCCGACGTGGCGCTGGCGCTGGCGGCGTTCGGCATGCTCGCCTGGTGGAAAGTGTCGCCGTGGCTGGTGGTGATCGTCGGTGCAGCCGGCGGCGCGGCCCTCTCCCTGTGAGTCGGCACGGTCACGCTGTGACACGGAGACGACAGAATCGATACCTCGATTACGAGGCATCGCCTGCCGGCCGGGGTGCAGTACAAGCAGACGCTGCCACGGGGACGAGCCGACCCGCGTGTGAGCGCTCTACCACCTTGGCGGGATGCACCTGAACCGCCGTAGCGGTCGAGCCGGGCGTGCTATCATCCGCAACCCGTAATGATCGATTTCCCGAGCCTGCGGCTGTTCCTGGTGCGCCATGCGCAGGCGCGCAACGCGCCCGGCACCAGTTACGAATACGCCTCGCTGTCGGCGCTCGGGCGAACCCAGGGCGCCGCGGTTGCGCGCGCCTGCGCCGCGTTGGCGCCGGATGCCCTGTACGCCAGCCCGGCGCCGCGGGCAAGCGAAACGGCACGGCTGATCGCCGCCGCGGCGGACCTCCCGGTGACCGTCGACGAGCGTCTGCTGGAGTACCGCTTCGGCAGCATCCAATCCGACCTCACCATGGAGCAGCTCCGCGAGCGCCGCGACGACCTGCTGGTGTGGCACCCGGATCACAAACTGGCGCCCGATGGCGAGACGGCGCGCGAGTTCGCGGTGCGCGTCATGGCCGTAACCGACGAGATCGTCACGCACCATGTCGGCGAGCGCGTAGTCATCGTCTCTCATGCCGGCACCATCGACGTTACGATGCGGTGGGCGATCGGCATCGACCCCGGAAACCCGGTATTGCACGACTTCCCGATCGCCAACGCCAGCATTTCCGCGCTGATCCACTGGCCGCGCGGACGCATGGCGGGTGGCGCGCCCCGCTACACCGAGTTCGCGAGCGTCGGGTCGGTAGACCACCTGCCGCCCGAACGGCGCAGCGAGAACTGACCGCGGCGCAGCAGCATGGCCACACCGGCGGCGGGATACTTCCGGCACCCGGCACCCCGTTTGGTGCACAAGCTGCGGGCTGCGTGCGGGTCAGGATCGGTGCGCGCTG
>CAYFXT010000119.1:0-9181 GCA_964346995.1 uncultured Spirochaetaceae bacterium
CCGTCAGCATGGGATCGCCCCCTGCCGTTGGAGACGGCAGCACGACTGTGTTCGGCATTCCGCGTTGACACGGAGATGACGAGACCGCTATACAACTATGCCTATGCTTGAAGGGCTGACCGGCAAGCTTGGAGACGTGATCCGCCAAGTCTCCGGAAAAACGCACATAACCGAGAAGAACATTCAGGACGCGGTGCGCGAGATCAAGGTAGCCCTGCTGGAGGCTGACGTCAATCTGCGCGTGGTGCGGCGGTTCGTCAACCGGACCACCCAGGACGCACTCGGCGCGCGCGTGCTGCGTGACGTATCGCCCGGCCAGCAGTTCACCAGGATCGTGTTGGAACGGATGACCGCGTTGTTCGGCGGCGAACGGGCGCAGCTCGTCCTCAAGGGCCCGGACACCCTGTCCGCGATTCTGCTGTTGGGATTGCAGGGATCGGGGAAGACCACCACTGCTGCCAAGCTGGCGCGTCATCTGAGCCGGCAGGGTCGCAAGCCGCTGCTGATCGCGGCCGACCGGGTGCGCCCCGCCGCGGTCGAGCAGTTGCAACAGCTTGGCACCGCCGTGCAGGTGCCGGTATTTGTCGGCGCGTCCACCGTTGGCGGCGACGCAGTCACGACGGTGCGCGATGGGCTGCGGCATGCGCAGCAGGCCGGCCACGACGTGGCGATCGTCGACAGCGCCGGCCGCCTGCAGGTCGATGAGGCGCTGATGGCTGAGCTGCGCGCGATTCATGACGCCGCTGCGCCGCAGGAGACGCTACTGGTGGCCGACGCCATGACCGGTCAGACCGCGGTGGACGTGGCGGGCGAATTTGATCGCCGTGTAGGCCTCAGCGGTATTATTCTTAGCAAGTTCGATTCCGACACCCGCGGCGGCGCCGCGCTGTCGATCCGTGAAGTGACCGGCAAGCCGATCAAATTCGTCGGCACCGGAGAATCGAACGACGCCCTGGAGCCGTTTCATCCCGATCGCATGGCGTCGCGCATTCTGGGCATGGGCGACGTGGTCACGCTGGTAGAGCAGGCGCAAGACGCATTCGACCAGCAGCGCGCCGAGCGCATGGTGCGCAAGATGAAACGGCGCACGTTCACCATGGCCGACTATCTGGAGCAGCTCGGCGAGTTGCGCAAGATGGGGAGCTTGACCTCGCTGGTGGAAAAGCTGCCCGGTATGCAGGCGGCGGTGGCCTCGGGGGCGGTGAACGAGAAAGGGCTTCGCCGCGAGGAGGCGATCATGCTTTCCATGACGCTCGGCGAGCGCGCCAACCCGCGAATCCTCGGACCGAGCCGGCGCAAGCGCGTGGCGCGCGGCAGCGGCACCTCGGTGTCGGAGGTGAACCGGTTGGTGCGCAAGTTCGAGAAGATGTCGCTGGCGATGAAGAAGATGACCAGGAACAGGAAGCTGCAGCAGCAGTTCATGGCGCAGATGGGGAACTGAGGAGTGAGGCAGGAGTGAGTGTCAAGATTCGCTTGAAACGGTTCGGAACGCGGGGACGCCCGTTCTATCGGCTGGTAGTGATCGATTCCCGTGCGCCGCGCGACGGCCGCGCCATCGAGGAGGTGGGCCTGTACCACCCGATCGAGCGTGAAGAGGAACGGCAGATTCGCATCAACGAGGAACGCATCAGAGCCTGGCTGCAGCGCGGTGCGCGTCCGAGTCCTACCGTACGACGCCTTCTGAACAAGAAGGATGTCCACATTACCAGTAGCTGAACAGGTTCACGCGAGCGCCGTTCTGGTGGTGCGTGGATCGCCGGCGGTGGATCTTCGCGGGCGGCCGCGGCGAAGCCGAAGAGCAGGATCGGCAAGGAGCGTCTGGTGGAAAAGGAACTCGTAGAGTTCATCGCGAAGTCGTTGGTCGACGAGCCGCAGGAGGTCGTGGTGAGCATGATCGAAGGCGAGAAGTTGACGATTCTGGAGCTTCGCGTTGCCGCTGACGATCTGGGCAAGGTGATCGGCAAGCATGGCAGGATTGCGAAGTCGATCCGCACCATCCTCAGCGCATCCGCCACCAAGACCGGCAAGCGGGTGGTGCTGGAGATCCTCGACTGACCCGCCGGGCGTCCCGGCCCGGCGTCATCGTCGCCTGAGTCCGCCCAAGGTACCACGGACGGTTCATGAATCGACATGCAGGTGAAACTGGCCACAGCCCGTCTGGGGGCGCCCTTCGGAGTGCGCGGATTTCAGGCGGTCCGGAGCTATTCCGGCGACACCGAGCACCTGTTCCGGCTGCGCGAGGTGGAGTTGCGCGAGGCGTACAGTGGCAAGCTGCGGGCCGCCTCGGTGGCCGCGATACGCAGGATGGGCGACAAGGTGATAGTGAGGATGAGCGGCGTTACCACCCCGGAACAGGCGCGGACGCTGGCCGGATGGGAGCTGTGGGTGTCGCGCGACGAGGCCAGCGAGTTGGCCGCAGACGAGTACTACGCCGCCGATCTGTGCGGCTGCAAGGTGTTTCAACAAGGTCAGGCGGTCGGCACGGTGACCCACGTACTGGCTGCGGGGGGAGGTGACATGCTGGAGGTTACCGCCCCCGAGGGCCGATCGTTCATGGTACCGTTTCGCGAGTCGTTCGTGCCGGCGCTCGACGTTGTCGAGCGCCGCATCGAGCTGGCACCGGAGTTCGAACGGCCGTGAAGTTCATCGTGCTCACACTGTTCCCGGAGATGTTCAGAGGGTTCCTGGAATCAAGCATCCTCGGTCGCGCCCGACGCATCGGACAGATAGCGGTGGAGCTGGTGCAACTGCGCGACTTCGCCACCGACCGGCATCGCACCTGTGACGACTACCCCTACGGCGGCGGTGCCGGCATGGTGCTGCGGCCCGAACCGCTGGCCGCAGCGCTGACCAGTCTCGATGCGCCCTGCCACCGGACCGTGTACCTGTCGCCGGCCGGCCGCGTGCTCAACCAGCACGTGGTGCGCGAGTACGCCCGGCATGAGTCGATTCTGCTCATCGCCGGCCGCTACGAGGGTATCGACCAGCGCATCATCGATGGCTACGTGGATGAGGAGCTGTCGATCGGCGACTACGTGCTCGGCGGCGGCGAGGTGGCGGCCATGGTCGTGATCGAGGCGGTGGCGCGGCTGGTGCGTGGTGTGATCAATCAGGATTCGCTCAGTGATGAGAGCTTTACCGACAATCTTCTGGAGTATCCGCACTATACGCGGCCCGAGGAGTTCGACGGCAGGCGCGTGCCCGAGGTGCTGTTGTCGGGGAACCACGCCCGAATCGACGCGTGGCGCCACCAGCAGCGACTGCTGAAGACCAGGCGGCAGCGCCCCGATTTGTTATGCACGGAGGAAGAACATGAGTAATCAGCTCATTCGTGAGGTGGAACAAGCGCAGCGGCGCGACGATCTGACCCCGTTCGCGGTGGGAGACACCATCCGCGTTCATTACCGCATCATCGAGGGCAAAACCGAACGTATCCAGGCGTACGAGGGCATCTGCATCGCCACGCGCGGCAAGGGCCTGGCCAGGACGTGCATGGTGCGCAAGATCTCGTACGGGGTAGGCGTGGAGCGGGTGTTCCCGGTGCACAGCCCCAAGATCGCCCGCATCGAAGTGGTGCGCCGTGGCCGCGTGCGCCGTGCAAAGCTCTACTATCTGCGCGCCCGAGTCGGCAAAGCGGCCAAGGTGAAGGAGTTGATCGGCCCGAAACGCTGACCGTGGCCGTGATCGTCGGCGCCTGGGCGGCGAAAGGTGGTAACCTCCGGCGCGAAGTTGACGATACTATTAGCTGAGGATCCGCACTCGACTCGAATGGCATACGTCGATCAGGTCATCGCGAAAGCGTCGCGCCAGTGGCGCCCGTCATTGTCGTCAACACCGAGTGGCGGGGCGTGCCGGAGGCCGACGACGAGCAGCGCCCTGACGAGGAGCAGTGCGACATTGACCTCGGGAGTGGCGCAACAGGGGCCGATCGGCGAGACCATCGCCGCCGTCTACCTGCGCCGTAAAGGCTATCGCCTCATCGCCCGAAACGTGCGCACCCGCCGCGGCGAGATCGATCTGGTGGCGCGTCACGGCAACGAACTGGTGTTCGTCGAGGTCAAGTCGTGGCGGCGCGTCCCGCTGGAGGGATTGGAGCACGCGGTGGATCGGCGCAAGCAGCAACGCATCCTGCAGGTAGCGCGCGCTTACGTGGCGTGCAAACCGGAACGCTGCGCGTTGCGGCAGCGGTTCGACGTCATCCTGATCCGTCGTGGCGAGGTCGCGCTCCATGTCGAAGGAGCGTTCGAAGGGTGAGCGGCGCGCTGGACTCCCGTCGCGTAGCGGAGTACCGTAGGAAAATCAGTGACCCCGGTTACCTGATGCATGCGCTGATTCAGGTTGCCGGAATACTGACCGAGGTGCTGGCTGTTCCCGAACACCTCGAGTTCCGCGCTGCGCGGAACGGACACGGATCGTTTCGCGGCGCCAGCCATTGCGACTGACGAGGCGCGGCGCAGCCGTGCCACCGTCTCCGGAGGCTCGCTGCGACCGCGGAACCCCGGCACAAGGATATGGAGCAGAAGCAGAGAAGCAATTCAGGTCAGAAGCCGCGGTCCGCGAACCGGAGGTGGCGGCGACGATCTACGAGCACGCCGGGGGAGTCGCTCGCTGCCGCCAACGGGAGGCGGTCCGCGCCGACCGCGGGCAGCACGCAGATGCACGTCGCAGCGGACGCGGGTGATGCCGGCGAACACCGTGCCACGACGCCCGAGGCCGCGGCGTACGGCGCGACCGAACCGGCGAGAGATCCTGCTGGCGCCGTGCCGAGTGCTCCCGCCGTCCGGCCGGCGGCCTCCGACGCGTCGGCCGGTGCCGAGTTCGCCTGCCCGGTTTGCTCGCGCGCCGTGCACGACCTGTACACGGCGATCGCGTACGGGGATGGCATGGTGCCCGCCCACTTCGATTGCATCCTGTCCCTGCTCGGGGAGCGCGAGCAGTTCAGTTCCGGGGAGCGACTCTGCTACCTCGGCGGCGGCAGCTTCGGCATCGTGCAGACGCGCCCGGCGCGCGGTAAGCGAAACGGGAACGACGGCTCGCTGTTCATCCGCAAGCGGATCGAGTTCGAGGAGAAGGACGCTGCTCCCGAGTGGCGGCAGGAGCTGTGGATCACCGCGCGCCGGCGGCTGGTCGTCGCTGCCCCCAAGCTCTAGTGTGGCGTGCGCAAGTTCTCCCATCCACGTGCGCCGTTGGTCGGTAGCCGGAGAACTGCGCCGCCGGCCCACTACCACTACCGCCAATTTCCGAGCGCGCATTTCCGTCGTGGGCAGCAGCTTTCCAGCCGTTCGGTTTCCTGACGTAAAATGATTTCCGGGACGGCACGGCAGGCCGTGCCATGCAGGTAATCTTTCCGGGCACGTTCGATCCACCCACCAACGGCCACCTCGACCTGATGCGGCGTGCCGCGCGAATGTTCGGCAAGGTGGTCGTGGTAATCGCGGTGCATCCGGACAAGACGGCGCTGTTCGACGCCGAGGAACGGCTGGACATGGTGCACTCGCTGGTTGCCGATCTCCCCAATACGGAGGTGCACGTGTGGAACGGCCTGATCGTGGATTTTGCGCGTCGCGTGGGCATCACCACGCTGCTACGCGGTGTGCGGGCGCTCTCCGACTTCGAATACGAGTTCGAGCTGTCGATGATGAACAAGGCGCTGTACCCCGCCATCGAGACCATCTTCCTGCCTACCGATCAGAAGTACTTCGTGCTGCGCTCGTCGGGCATCAAGGAGGTGGCCCGCTTCGGCGGCGACATCAGTTCCATGGTGCCCGACGTCGTGGCCTCGGCCCTGACCCGCAAATGCCGGCCAGCCGGCGATGCCTGACCATCGGTTGATCGCCTTCCGTGTCACGGAGTCGGCGGTGCCGACCCACCGTCGAGCTCGCTCCGACGACCGTCCCCGCGATACCGCAGGGTGCGCACCCTTACCGGATTCCGGAGCTTCCGGAGCCGGTGCTTGACAACCTGCGGCATGCGGCGTTAGCTTTCGCGAGCCTAGGCCACGGCCCGGGCCCCCGCGTTGATCCCGTACAGCCGGGGCGCTTACGAACATACTTGAGCGTCGCCGCAGCGGCACGCCGAACTGGGAAATAGCGAATGGCGTCAATAGGGCCGAAACGGAAACACTCCAAAGCGCGGAGCCGTCGCAGGCGCGCAGTCAACATGCGCGTTGCGCTTCCGAGCATGATCGAATGTCCTCAGTGCGGCAGTCGAATGGTTCTGCACCGGGTGTGTCACGCGTGTGGCTACTATCGCGGGCGTCAGGTGCTGAAACCAGACGACTTGGCATAATCGCGGCCGGTAGGATATGGATGTCATACAAGATGGATGAACGCACCGCTCGGAAGCACCGACTCGCCCACCTCGAAGATATGGAGGCCATATAAGATGGATGAACAGCTCTTCGACAAGATGAAGAAGCTCATAGCGGACCGCCTCGAGATCGACGAGGGCAAGATTACGCTCGAGTCGTCGTTCCGCCAGGATCTGGGTGCCGACAGCCTGGATACCTACGAACTGGTGTACGCAATCGAAGAGGAACTGGGAATCACGATTCCCGACGAGAAGGCCAATGAGTTCGAGACGGTAAAGGACGCCCTCGCTTTCATCGAGTCGCAGATCGGCGGCAAATAGGTTGCGCCGGGACCGGTGGTGACGGGGAGGCAGGTTCCCGATTGCGATGATTGTTCCCCGCCGCGGGCCGGACCTGCCGGGTGATCCGTATGCCGTTCATGGGTCGCGGCAGGAATCGCGTACCGGTGGTGCGCGGGATGGCTGCCGATCGTGCACGGAGGATCGAGTTGCGGCGCCTGCAGCGCCGGACCGGTACTCACTTTCGCGACATAACGCTGCTCAATCTCGCCCTGTGTCACCGTTCGTACGCTCACGAGGCCGGTACGCAGTATGAGACCGGGCTGAGGGGAGCCAACAACAACGAAAAGCTGGAGTTCCTCGGCGATGCCGTGCTCGGTCTGGCGATCAGCGACGAACTGTTCACCACCAGCGGCCAGCGCACCGAAGGGGAGTTGGCGCGCGTCAAGTCGTTCGTGGTGAGCGAGGACGCGTTGCACGCCTGGGCGACCAGGCTCGATCTGTCATCCTGCATACTGATCGGCCGCGGCGAAGAGTTGTCCGGCGGGCGTACCAAGAAGGCGATCCTGGCGGATGCGATGGAAGCGATCATCGGCGCCTACTACGTCGATTCGGGAGGCCCCGCTGCGCACGAGTTCGTGCTCCGCCACCTGCGCCCCGAGATTGCCCGCGTACTGAACAACACGCACCGTCAGGACTTCAAGACGCTGCTGCAGGAGTTGGCACAGAAGCGCTACCGCAACCATCCCCGCTACCGGGTGGTCAAGCAGGAAGGCCCCGATCACGACCGCACTTTCTGGATCGAGGTGCAGCTCGACGGGCGCACTTACGGACCGGGCGCGGGCAAGAACAAGAAGGCGGCCGAGCAGCAGGCCGCCGCCCGCGCCTACGCAGCCCTGAATGGCTCGCCGACGGGCAAGTTGAACGGGATTGGATGAGCCGCGTCCGAAGGTCGCCCGCACCCCTGCAGCCGTGACCGGCTCGCGGCAGGTCCGCGACCGCTCCTGTTGGGCCGCGCGCTGACCGCGCGTCTTCCCGCAGCGACGGACACCGGCCACGCGCGTCAACTCGCAGGAACTGTTCCACACCTGCAAAACGCCCTGATGGCGCCAGCAGGAGGATGGCGTCCCTGATCGACCGTTCTCCGGCGTTCTTCACTCGCCGGCTGGCGCAGCCGTCCCCAGGGACAGGCGGGAGCGGTAGAAGTTGCCTGCGATCCCGAGCAGCGTGTCGCGTTGATTGAGGGCTGGATCCTCCAGCACCGTTTCCAGCAGTTCACGCAGCAGAGTGCCGACCACCGGCCCGGGCGTCAGTCCGAGCGTGGTCATGAGATCGTTGCCGTTCACCGCCAGATCGCGGATGGTCAGCGCTTGGTCGCACATGGTGACCGCCTCGATGCGGCTCGCCAGCGCGGTCAGCCGCATCGAGCCCCGGTAGGCTTGGCCGTAGCGTCCCGCCTGATCCGCCCGGCGCAGCGCCATGAGCTGTTCGATCTGATCGCGGCCGACGCGCGCGATGAAGCGGCGCACCGCCGCGTCCGACCAGTGCTCATCGTAGTGGAACATGTGCAGCGCAACCAGATGCGCCACCGCGTCGCGCAACGCATGGGGGTAGCGCAGGCGGTCGAATATCTCGCCCACCATGCGAGCCGATTCGCGGTCGTGGTGATGGAAGGTGAGCGAGCCGTCGTTGCCGTGTACGATGGTGGTGGCCTTGCCGATGTCGTGCAGCAGGCCTGACCAGCGCAACACCAGTTCGGGGTCGGTCGCATCGCAGGCGGCCAGGGAGTGGGTGAAGACATCGAATTCACGCGCTCCGGCGGGAAGTCCCGGCGGCTGGCGCTGCTCGACGCCGACGCAGCGGTGCAGTTCCGGTAGCAGGAGCTGCAGCAACCCCGTTTCCTCCATCAGCAGCAGACCGATCGAGGGGCGTGGCGCGAGCATGATGCGTTCGATTTCCGCGCCGATGCGCTCGGCTGCAACGCGGCGCACCTCCTCCAGGCTGTCGCCGATTGCCGCCAGGGTAGTGGCGACGACCTGGAAACCGAGCTGGGCGGCGAAGCGGCAGGCCCGCAGCGGCCGCAGCCCATCCTCCGCGAACCGTTCCGCCGGATCGCCGATCGCTCGGACAAGCCCCGCCTCGAGGTCGGCACGTCCGCAATGGGGGTCGACGATGCGTCCCCCCGGCACCTCCATGGCGATGCCGTTGATGGTGAAGTCGCGGCGGATCAGGTCTTCCTCGATCGTGCTCGCGAACGCGACCTGCTCGGGGCGCCGGCCGTCCCGATAGTCCGATTCGGTGCGGAAGGTGGTGACTTCCAAATGGTGGCCCTTGAACAGCACGGTGACGGTGCCGTGGCGCACGCCGGTGGGAATGACGTGCCGGAACAGCCGCCGCACCTGTTCCGGCCGCGCATCCGTGGCGATGTCGAAGTCGCTGACCGCGCGGCGCGCCAGCAGGTCGCGGACGGCACCGCCCACCAGCCAGCACTGGAACCCACGGGCGGCAAAGGGCTGCGCGAACTGCTTCACGATCCGGGGCACGGCGGGCACGACAGCCTCGAGTGTACCCCGTTTGGCACCGCTCGCAATGC
>CAYFXT010000120.1:0-9177 GCA_964346995.1 uncultured Spirochaetaceae bacterium
CATGCGCGGCGGCGGCTGGCGGGGCGTACTCCTACAGGGTTGGGGCGCGTTACAACCGGGACAGTACGGCTCCGACATGTTGGTGATCGACTCCGCGCCGCACGACTACCTGTTCGACCACGTTGCCGCGGTGGTCCATGCCGGCGGCGCCGGCACCAGCGCCGCGTCCTTGCGTGCCGGCGTTCCGTCGGTCGTGGTGCCGGGTTTCTCCGATCAGTTCTTCTGGTCGCAGCGCCTGGTCGACATGGGTGTGGCACCGCCGCCAATCGCGTGGCGCGACCTCGATGCGGCAACCCTCGCAAGCGCTATCGAGCTCGCCGCTTCCAGTGCTTCCATTCGCAGCGCGGCACGCACCGCCCGCCATCGGCTCGGCGCCGAGGATGGCGTGAACCGCGCGGTCGCTACCATCCAGCAGTACCTGGCAGCCGCATAGGGGGTGGGGGCGGCGACACGGCGTCGATGCGAGGCGCCGGCAGACGGGGATCGGTCCGGCCAGGTCACGCGCGCAGGGTCACGCGCGCAGGTGGGTGCGGTCGCCTTCGAGATTCAGGGTCAGCAGCTTGAGATACCACTGCTCGCCGGTGATCCGCGACCACAGCGAAAAACGGCGTTGGGCGGCAACCCGGCAGCCGTACAGGGTCTGCGTACGTCCGGTAATGAAGTCTTGATTGTCCGGTTCGGCGATCTGTCCGTGCAGGCCGCGTACTCGCCGCTCGCGCAGATGCCGGATCAGAGCGTCGCCGAGGCGTACCATGCACAGGTAGATCAGAAAACCGTCGCGCTGCAACTCCGCATCCACGCCGAGGTGGGCGTGCGCAGGGTAGCGCCGCAGGTCCGCCTCCGGAACCTCCCGCCATCCGCGCGCCAGCGCCCACCACAGGGTCCGATAGGTCGCGATCCGGCGATAGCGGCCGGCGAGCACCCGCGACAGCACCCGGGCCGCGAGCCGCGGGCCGTAGCGGAACGTGACCACGTGCAGGTAGCGGCGCGTATCCTTGCAGCCCATGATGTATCCGACCACGCGTCCCTCCCGCTCGGCAACGAAGCACGACTCCGGCTCATGGCTCAGGTAGTAATCCATGAACAGTTTGAGCAGGACTGTTTCGTCCTCGAAGAAAGCGGACAACGGCCGGCCGCGGAACGCGGTAGCGGCGATGATCGCGGCGATGTGGCGCCGGTCTCCCGGCCGGTAGGCGCGGATATGGAGCCGGCGGCCCGCGGATGTCGCGGAGGCTTTCCGATCCTGGTTCCAGACGCGCCCCGCCGATCGCTTGCTCATTACCGTAGTCAACATACCATCTTCTCGATCCGGCGGGGGCACCGCCTCCGCGCGGAGCTTTGGCGTCGGCGGAGCTTGCGAAGAACGGTAGTGGGATGACCATGGAACAAGCGTTCCTGCGTCTGGCTCGGTTCGTGACGCGCCGTGCGCTCGCAGTGCTGGCTTCGCTGGCGGTAGTGACGCTCCTGTGCCTCTGGTGGACGCTCGGACTCGGGGTCGACGCCGATATCGCCGGACTGCTCCCGAGTGACTCGGAGACCCGCCGTCTGGTCGACAAGTACGCCGATCAGGAGACGGTCAGCGAGCTGTTACTGGTGGGCGTCAGCCACCTCGATCTGCTGGCTCCCGAGCGCCTTGCGCAGGTAGCGGAGATCGACCGCCAGGTGAGCGCGCTGCCGGAAGTGATCGACCGTTTGACACCCTTCAACGTGTTCACCTTCCAGCGTCGTCGTGAACGGCTGGTATTCGGTCCGCTCGCCTCCGAAGGGACGGCGCCCGCCAGCGCGACGGAGGAGGTGCGGTGGCGCGAGCACATGCGCTTCGCACCGCCGGCACTGTCCGCGCTGTTCAATGCCGACGTGCCGGCGATGAATCTGGTCTACTCGGTGGTACAACAGGAAAACTACGACTCCTTTCTGCACCGCGTGCGTACGATTCTTGCCGCTCATGGAGAGGGATTGTCTATCCATATTGGTGGTTGGCTGCCGCTGTACGAAGTCGCCCGCAGATACATCGTCGGCGAACTGCCACTGTTGGGTGGATCTGCCGCACTGATTACCCTGCTGGTCTGCTATCTGAGTTTCGGTGCGATGCGCGCAGTAATTCTGCCGTTGCTTGCCATCAGCATGGCGCTGCTGTGGACGTTCGGTCTGATGTCGCTTACCGGCGTTCCACTCAGTCTTCCCAGCCTCATGTTGCCGCCTCTGATCTTCGCGCTCGGGAGCTCCTACAGCGTCCACTTCCTGAACCATTACTTCCGCACGGCTTCGCAGCAGGAGGTTCCTTCCGATGGCTCGAGCGTATCCCCGGCCCCCGCGGACCTGGTCGCGCGTGCGACCGGACGAGTGAGCCAGACGGTCCTGTTGGCCTCGCTCACCACCGCAGCCGGACTTGCCAGCCTCCTGGTGAGCGGCATACAGCGACTGCGCGAGTTCGGGATCTTCGCGGCGTCCGGCGTCGTGATCTGCGCGCTGATAACGCTGTTGCTTTTTCCGGCGGTACTGTCGCGCCTCGGCCTGCCGACCGGCAAGCAGCGGACACGACTGGCGCACGGCCGGTTGGCGATGTTTGCAGCGCTTCTGACGCGCATCGTGCCGCGCCGGCGATGGCCGCTCTACGCAGGCTCGGTGCTGTTGGCCGTGACGTTCGTGTACTCGGTGCATAGTGTGAGCTTTCAGACCGATATCGCCGGTTTCTTTCGCGGTCAGGTTACCGCGGTGGAAGACAACCGCGTGCTGATCGGGCGCTTTGGCAGTTTTCTGGATCTCAAACTGACCGTCTCGGTAGATGACCCCGCCACCCTGATCGATGCCGACTTGCTCCGGGCGCTGGCGGAATTCGACGCCGCGGCGGTCGACCACCCGCACGTCAGTCACGTTACGTCCGTTGTCGACTACCTTCGATCCCTCAACCACGTTGCGACGGGACAGACGACCTACCCGCAGAACCCGACCGTGGTCCAGCTTTTTCAGCGGTTCCTGAGGCTCGCTGCGTCCTCCGAACAGGACCTGGGGGGGCTCGTCGACTGGCGCCGCGGCCGGGTGACGACCCGTATCTGGATTCGGGACGGCGGCACCGGATGGCTCCTGCTGGAGCACGAGATGCGCGACGTCGTGCAGTTCCTCAGGCGCACCGCGGAAGCGACGTTCCCGGCGGAACTGGATGAGGAGTTGTGGGGCTGGAGCCTGGTCACGCTGCGCGTCGCGGAAACTCTTACCCGCGAGCAATTCATCTCTACGGGCTTGTCGGTGGTGCTCGTCCTGCTCATCACCACCGTAGCTTTCCGGTCGTTGGCAACGGGGCTGTTGGCGCTGCTGCCGCTGTCTACGGCAATCATGCTCACCTTCACGCTGATGGTACTGTTCGGCGTCCCTCTGGACGCGCTCACCATCAGTTTTTCCGGCGTGGCCATCGGCGTCGGAGTGGATGACGCGATACACTTTCTCCTGCACTATCGTCGTGCGCGTCTCGCCAATCGGTATACGGCGTTGGCGTCGACCCTTCGGCACACCGGGCGTGCCATTCTCATCACTACCGTTGCCATCGTTGCCGGCATGTCGGCGCTCGCCATCTCGCGGTTTCTTCCGGTGGTATACCTTGGCGGACTGATCTCCATTGCGCTCATTGGCGCGACGCTCGGGACCCTGGTGATGGTGCCGGCCGTGCTCGGCTCGAGTGGACGAGACGCCGGCGCCATGCCGCGACGGCGGCAGGATCGCGGAGTTACAGTCGCAACCCGAGGCTTGCCCCGATGAGGTGATTGGTCGTCCGGGTGGATTCGATGAACTCCAGTCCGTAATTGAGGCGGGTGGCCAACTGCAGTACGCCAATCGGCGCCCGGCTGGTGACCGCCGCTTCCAACTGATAGACCGACTCGGTCACCGGATCGAGGAAGTCGGGGGCTCCTCCCACGAAGGTCGCGGATCCGCTCTCGTCGTACCCGTCGTCCCAGATCGAACCGCCGCCGTGCCGGATGACGCGCGCAGCAAGCTCCAGATCGAGCCAGGTTACCGGGGTGATGATCGCAGCCAGGGAGAGCTGATCGGAATTGGGTGGCAGGGCACTGCCGAGCGGTTGCCCGTGGTGGGTGTAGGTCAGGTAGTTGATCGGCTGGAAGCTGGAGTGGGTGTAAGTGTAGGGGGCGATGAAGGTGTAGTCGATCGAGACCATCCCCGCCAGTCCCGGCGGCGCCCACGATATGGCGGCCTGGCCCGCCATTTTGTTGGTGAACAGGCTGATCGAACCGTCTCGGTTGATTGGATGGTAGTCGTCGACGAACAGGGTCACGAAGGCTCCGAGGCCGGCCGGGAGCCGCAACCGTAGCGATCCTCCGGTCAGGCCGTTGTCGTAGTCGCCGGTAAAGCGTTCGGTAAGCGGCGCGGTGGGAAGCAGTTGATGGAGCGACAGCCGCGCGCCGAACAGCCAGGTCGAGAAGGCGCTCACGCTGAGCCAGGGCAACGGATACCATTGCAGTGCGTGGAGCATCACGTACTTGCTGGGAAAGCCGCGGAAGTGCGGGCAGCCGACCGATTCCAGACAACCGTACTTGAGACGGTACCGGATGCCGGTCCTGGTTACCGCTCGTTCCGCCATCAACTCCAGGAATGCTACGGTGTAGCTGAAACGGTCGCCCCGATAGACGCCACTGAGCTGGGCGGCGGGCGGTGCCTGTGCTCCCAGCACGAGGCTGTCCGCGAATGCGGGGCCGAATGCGTGTTGTACGAAGCCGGCTTGCAGATGCAGGCCGGCTACGCCCAGCGCCGCCGCGGCGTGCAGGTCGCTTGCGCCGACGTCGCGACCGTACAGGATGAGGGGTCGGGCCGGAACGTGCGGGACGGTGTACATGAGCCTTTGGTCCGCGCCTTCCTGCCACCAGTACGAGATCGCCCCGGAGTAAGCGAACAAGCTGTTGGTGACATAGTGCGACTCCAGTTCGCCGGTAAGGCGTGTCCGTGTCCCGGGCTCGGGCGAAGACGACACGTCGGCGCGGATGCCGACATGGATCGGCGGAACGGCGGGCGCGTCGCCTGGCGGATGCGGTGACAGCTCCTGCAAGTAGGCGGCGGCCAGTTCGCGGTCACGCCGATCCCCCTTTTCGGCTACCTGCCGAAGAAGTTCGGCGACCAACTGTGGAGCGTAGGGTCGTAACTCCGGCAGCGGAAAGAAGTAGCCTCGCTGCTCCCAGATCGTGAGATGGTGGTAGATGCGATCGTTCGGATCGAACAACGATTGCGAGTGGAGCGTTTGCGTCGCGCCCGCGAGCATCAATCCCAGCGCGGCCAACCGTCTCAGCCGGCTCCCGACACGTAGGTGCCTGTCCGACCGTGCCGGCGGATTCAGAGTGCTGTCCTGCGGTGTGTACACGGCGTTGGATTGATAATGCCCGGCGACCATGTTTGGCAACTCGCTGTTGCTCGCAAAACCTCGTGCTGCGTCGTCCGTTACGTCATCCGGGGAGACAGCGGGCGCGGAACCCGGTGCGGGTACCGAATCGCTGGGGCCGGTGCTTCGTCTCTTGCGCGGATGTCGGGAGAGGCTTGCCACGCGGCTACCTGCCCCCCCATCCTTGGGGCCGCACATGGAGGTGATGTTTCCATGAACAGGACAGTAAGGATACCGGCTATCGTTGGCGCAGCACTGACCTGCGCCGTGCTTGCCGCCGCCGCGCCGATCAAGGTGGGTGTGCTGCTTCCTTCCTCGGGCGTATACGCCGGTCTGGGTAACGACCAGACGCTGGCGCTGGAGCTGGGCTTCGACGATTTCGGCCGCGAAGTGGCGGGACGCGAGATAGAGTTGGTCTACGCCGACACCGAGTCGAAGCCGAACAGCGGGCTGGCGCAGATCAAGAAGCTGGTGCTGAGGGAGCGCGTCGATGTGGTGGTGGGCATCATCTCGTCGGCCGTGGCGGGCGCCACACGCGACTTCATCCACAACGCGGAAGTGCCGCTGGTGATCACCAACGCCGGCAATGACGACGTGACCGGCGTGCAGTGCAGTCCGTGGATCGTGCGCAGCTCGTTCTCCAATTCGCAGATCAGCCGGGAAATGGGCCCGTGGATGGCCGCCCGGGGGTACCGGAACGTGTTTCTGATGGCGTTCGACTATGCCGCCGGTCACCAGGCGATGGCAGCGTTCCGCGGCGGCTTCGTGGCTGCCGGCGGCACCATCGCCGGCGAGGAGTATCCGCCGCTCGGCGAGACCGAGGACTTCGGTCCCTATCTGGCCAAGGTCAGGGCGGCAAAACCCGATGCCGCGTACGTGTTCTTTGCCGGTGGTCCGGCGATCAAGTTCGTCAAGGAGTGGGCGGCATTCGGGCTGCACGGCGAGGTGCAACTCGCTGGCGCCGGGTGGCTCAACTCGGCGCTGTACATCGACGCGCAGGGGCTGGATGCGGAAGGCACGCTCGGCATTCTCAACTACGTGCCCACGATCGACACGCCGGAGAACCACGCGTTTCAGAAACGGTTCCGGCAGGCGCATGGACGCGCTGGCTCGGAGTTCGGGGTGGCGGCGTACGACACCGCGCGGCTGGTCGTGGAAGCGCTCAGGGCGACCGCAGGCAACACCGACAAGGCGGCGCTTGCCGCTGCACTGCGGGCGACCCGTTTCGACGGCCCGCGTGGCCCGTTTCGCATCGATCCGGCCACCAACAACGTGATCCAGAACGTGTACATTTTCGAGGTGCAGAAGCAGGGCGATGGCGTCGCGGCGGTGGTGCAGGAGGTGATTCCGCACGTTCAGGATCCGGCCAACGGCTGCTCGCTGTAGGCGGGGAGCTCCGTCCACCGACGCCGACCCGGTCGGACGGGTCAGCCGGGGTGGGGGCCGGCTTGCAACAGCGGACCGCCCGTAGTCCGGCGTGCGGAGGGGGGAGGCAGGACCTCGTGGTCGGCAGGCGCGCTCTCGGTGAGGCCGGAGACCTGCAACCGATGGCGAGGATTCGCCGGCTGGCACCGACTTCCGGATCAGGCTGACGTGCTGTTCGACCCCGGGTTCCTCGTCGTGCAGACCCTCAATGGGCTGCAACTTGCGGCGCTCCTGTTTCTGCTGTCGATCGGCCTGTCGGTGGTGTTCGGGTTGATGAACTTCATCAACTTGGCGCACGGCACGCTGTTCATGGCAGGCGCGTACCTGGCGCTGACCGCGGTACGTGCCTTCGATTCGTTCTGGCTCGCCCTGCTGGTGGCGCCGTTTGGTGTGGCCGTGCTGGGTGGATTGCTCTATCTGGTGCTGGTACGCCACCTGCAGCACGCCGATCCGATGCGTCAGGTGCTGGCCACCTTCGGCCTGATCCTTGTCGGCATCGAGGTGGTCGACATGATATGGGGATCGCTGCCGCACATCATCGAGATCCCTCCCCTGCTGGCGGGTAGCAGCACCATCCTGGGGCAGGTGTACCCCACCTACCGGCTGTTCATCATTGCCCTCGGCGCGGTGCTGTTCCTGTTGCTCTACGGTGTTCTCGAACGCACCCGGCTGGGCGCGATCGTGCGCGCCGGCGTCGACGATCGCAACATGGTGGCGGCGCTCGGCATCAACGTCGGCGCGGTATTCTTCCTGGTGTTCTGCCTGGGATGCCTGCTTGCCGGTCTGGCCGGTGCGGTGGCGGCGCCGGTGTTCTCGATCTTTCCCGGCATGGACCTGTCGGTACTGATTCTCGCCCTGATCGTGGTGGTGCTCGGCGGACCGGGCAGTCTCAAGGGCGTGGCGCTCGGGTCGCTGGTCATCGGCATCGCCGACACCTACGGTCACGTGGTGGTCCCTGAGCTGGCGCGGTTGACCGTCTACGGCCTGATGGCCGTGATCCTGCTGTGCAAGCCGGCTGGGTTGATTCCCGTCCGCAGTGGGCACGGAAGACGGATATGAAGAGCCGCGACCAGTTCCAGCTTCCCGCCGCCGGCCTGCTCGCGCTTGCGGTCGTGGTGTGGTGGCAGGTAGCGGCCGTATTCGACAATATGGTATCGATTGCGCCATGAAGGTCGCGTTTCAGCACAGACAGATGGAGTTTCCCAGCGACCGGTTCGGCCATCTGCGCGACAGCACCGACGCGCTGGCCGACATCGGCGAACTGCGCCGGCGCATCGCCGCCGACGGCTACCTGTTCCTGCGCGGGCTGATCGACCGGGGCGCCGTGCTGGAGGCACGCCGTACGGTGCTGGAGTACCTCAAGGAGCGCGGCGCATTGGTGGAGGACACGCCGCTGATGGAGGGAGTGATGCCGAATGCCGGCAGAGGCGTGGGCATGGCGAGCGTCGCCCACCGCCGGGAAGTGCTGCGGGTGCTCGAAGGCCCCGAACTGTATTCGTTCTATCGCCGCTTCTACGGTGAGGAGCCGGCGACCTTCGGCCACAAGTGGTTGCGCGCGGTGGGCAACGAGAAGTTCACCGGCTCGCACCTGGACGTCGTCTACATGGGTCGCGGCAGCGAGCGCGTGAACACGGTGTGGATTCCGTTCGGGGACATCTCGATTGCGCAGGGTACGCTGGCGGTGTGCGAGGCGTCGCACCGGCTGGATGGCTTCGCACGGCTGCGCGCGACCTACGGCAAGAGCGACGTCGATCGCGACCGCACCGAAGGCTGGTTCAGCGAGGACCCGGAGGAGATCCGCGATCGGTTCGGCGGGCGCTGGCTGACCGCCGACGTACGCGCCGGCGACGTGGTCACCTTCGGCCTCTACACGCTGCATGGCTCCACCACCAACACCACCAACCGCTTTCGGATCAGTTGCGACGTCCGCTACCAGCCCGCCTCGGAGCCGATGGACGAGCGCTGGACGGGCAACTCGCCCGGCGGCCACTACGCCACCGCGGACATCCCGATGGCCGAGTCACGCAAGCGGTGGGGAGTATAGCCGGGCATACGGGACGATTCCGGCTCGGGATCGTCGATAGTATCGCGGCGGACATCCTGGGGACCATCCGGAACGGGTAGGCAACTACCAGCGGAGCGATCCGCGCGCCTGATTCGTGATTCCACGGCTGGGAGATGGTGCTCTGCGATGCCCGTGCAGAGAGTGGCTGCTACTCGATGTCGTGTACGGACCGGGGCGCCGACGTGCCGTTGCACCTCCAGGCTCACGCAGGTCTCGCGGCTCAGGCCGAGGCGTCCTGCGAACGGCGGCCATGGCACGGCCGCCTGCCGAGTTTCGTCTACGCGGTATCGGGCTCCCAGATCCGACT
>CAYFXT010000121.1:0-9085 GCA_964346995.1 uncultured Spirochaetaceae bacterium
CCGATCACCATGGACGACGTCACCAGCGGCTTCAACATCGGCACCAACATCAGCCTGGAGCCGGCCTTCAGCGAGCTGCTCGGCTTCACCGAAGACGAGGTGCGGGAGGTCCTGGCCACGTACCGCGACTGTGGCGCGTTCCCCCAAAGCGTCGATGCTGCGCTGGACGTGATGCGCGAGTGGTACGATGGTTACCGTTTCGCCGAAGGAGTGATCGGCGACATCTATAACACCGACATGGTGCTCTACTACCTGCGCAAGTCGGTGCGGAACCGGGCCGCACCTGCCGACCTGATCGACGACAACATCCGCATCGATTACGGCAAGCTGCGCCACCTGCTGCTGGTCAACCGCCAGGCGAGCGCGCGGGAGTACGTCCCGAAGGGCGCAGCCGAACTGAACGGCAACTTCGACGTGCTCCGCCAAGTGATCGCCGAGGAACGGGCGGACATTCACATCCGCGGCAGCTTTCCGCTGCAACGGCTGCGTGAGCGCGAGAACTTCCTGTCTCTGCTGCACTTCTTCGGCCTGCTGAGCATCCGTGCGACGGTCGAGGGCAGGCCGCGCCTGGGCATCCCCAACCAGACCGTCAAACGGCTGCTGTACGGCCACCTGCGCGAGGCGTTCGAGGACATCGGCGTATTCACCACCGATTTCTACGCGCTGGAGCGACATATCCACGAGATGGCGTACCGCGGCGCGTGGCGGCCGGTGTTCGACTACCTGGCCGGTGCTATCGCCCGGCAGACCGGCATCCGCGACTACCTGGCGGGCGAGAAGGTGCTGCACGGTTTCCTGGCGGCTTACCTGGGAGCCACGGAGCATTTCGTGTTCCACTCGGAGCGGGAGCTCAACAAGGGTTATGCCGACATCTGTCTGGAGCCGAATCTGGCGAGCTACGCGGACATGCGCCACGGGTACGTGGTCGAGCTCAAGTACGTGCGGCCCGGCGAGGGGGACGAGCGGGCGGCCGCAGCCGCGCAACGCGCCACGGCGCAGTTGCGGCGCTATCTGGCCGACGAGTCGCTGCGTCGGCAGTATCCGACAGTGCAGTTCACCGGCCTGGTCCTGGTGTTCCACGGCTGGGAGCTGATCCGGAGCGAAGCCGTGCCGCCACCGACGGGAGCGGATGAGGCGGCCGCAGCGCGAGCGAACTTCGCGCAGTGACCGACAAGGTAGCGTCCGCAAACCTGACGCCGCCCAGCCAGCCGTCACCGGACTCGGCCGGAGCCATCCCGTCGAGAACGGGTTCGTGTGGCATCCGACGTTGGGCACGCCGTACCTGCCGGAGCTCCGTCGAGGGAATGGTTCGCGCCCCGGGGCGGAGACGTGCATGGCAAGTCGGAGCGCGTCAGCGGAACAGGTCTTGTTCGAGCGGACGGGGGATCATGGCGGCGGCGTGCGCTTCGGCAGCCGGCTTCGCGCCGCGGTTCGGCGGCGGCAGGCCCTGTACCAGCGCGGCGGGGATGCGCTCGGTCGATTCACCCATCACCAGCACGGCGGCGCCGGCGATGGCGTCTGCGCGGTTGATCAGCGTCGCCTGCAGCTCGCGGCCGTACAGGTCGCGACTGCCGCGGCGGTCGTCGAGCACGGTGAGGCCGGCGGCGCCGATCGCGATGCCCACGGTGCCGAGCCGCCAGGGCCGGTTGCTGCTGTCGCTGATCACCACGCCGATCCGTTGGCCGGTGCGGGCCGTAATGGCTTGGTGCAGCCGGGCCGCGGTGGCGTCGGGCGCCGTCGGCAGCAGCAGGGCGGTGGCGTATTCGCCGTGATCGACGTTGGACTGATCGATGCCGGCGTTGGCGCACACCAGCCCCAGCCGGTTGCGGGTGATCAGCACGCCGGGGGCCTTGCGCACCACCTCGGTCGACTGGTCGAGGATGACCTGCACGAGCCGCGGGTCCTTGCGGGTCTCGGCGGCGAGTTCGACGGCGCGGGCCGACGGTGCAACGTGGTCGAGCGGGATCTGCCGCCCCTCCGCCTTGGACACGATCTTCTGCGTCACCACTATTACGTCGCCGTCGGCCGGATCCACGTCCGACGCGGCAAGCGCCGTCACCAGAATCTCGGCGAGATCATCACCCTCCGCCACCAGCGGGATACCGCGCAGCCCGGTGACGGTGAGGCACGTCTCAGGCACGTGCCGCGCCGTCCCGTGTACCATCACGTCGGAAGCGCGACCTGTTCCGGGGGCGAGTGCCTGACTGGCGCTCATCGGAAGCTCGAAGCCGCCGGCAGCAAAGTGCGATCGCTTCGTGACATCGGAGACCACCTGAACCGACGACGCGTATCGCCCGCGGGCGGCGCTTCCCGGGCAAGGCTCCCACACTCGAAAAGAGGCCGCTATCCCTGACCGACCAGCTTGATGCCGGCGTGGCTGATGGCGTGGCGGCGGTTGATCTGGATCAGCACGCTGGTCAGCGCTTCCGCGGCGGCGGCGTTTTCGATCGGGCCGGCGTGCCAGCCGGTCAGGCCCGCGGCCTGTACCAACTCGATCACCTTGTTGCGCGCCGCCCTCTTGTTGCCGGATACGAGTACGTCGCACTCGATCTCGACTTCCTGCTGCAGCAGATGGGCGGCGACGTTCTGGAATGCGGACACCACCGTTACCTCATCGCCGAGAAATTCCTGTGCACGCTTGCCGGCTGATCCCTCGGCCGGAAGCTGCACGGTGCCCACCCTGGGAGGCACCAGGGGAACGGTGACATCGACAAGGATCTTACCGGCAAGGTGCGCTTGCACGCTGCTCAGGGTAGCGATCTGATGCGCGGCGGGTACGGTCAGCACGACGACGTCGGCGCTCTGCGCGGCTTCCGTATTGGTGGCTGCCCGGGCGGTCGTCTCAGGGTGGCGCTTGCGGAGGCCGGCGAGCGCCGCCTCGGCCTTCTCCGGTGTGCGCGAGCCGATCACCACCCGATAGCCGGCCCGCGACCAGCGCCCGGCCAGGCCGGTGCCGAGATCGCCCGTACCGCCGAGAATGGCGATGGTTTCCCTGGTCCGGGAGTGCCTGACAGCGGGCGATACCTGTGCATCGGTTTTTCTGGTCTTTGGCGTCACGGAGTGACCTCGCCGACTGGTCGGAGGCGCCTGCCGGTGGACGCCGCCTGTGCCTGGTCCGAAAATGCCGGCCGGCAGGCGATGCCTGCGTATCGACTGTCTTCCGCGTCACGGAGTGACCGTGCCACCTTACTGTTCACGGTCTTCCGGATGACGGATTGGCCGTCAGCCCGTTGTATGCGGCAATCCACGGCGCCTACCGCGCAAGCGCGGCGCGGATCCGCTCCGCCTCGGTGGCCAACACCTCGTCGCCGGGGTACGGAGCTGCGTTCGCGAAGTCCATGTCGCGCATCCCGTCGATCGGGCTCACGTGGATGTGCACGTGCGGCACCTCCAGTCCGGCGATCAGCAACCCCACCTTGGTGGGCCGGTACGCCGCCTGCTGGGCGCGGGCGATGGTGCGCCCCACCCGCATCAGCGTCGCCAGGGTCTCGTCGTCCAGGTCGATCCAGTGATCCACCTCGACCCGCGGCACCACGAGCGTGTGACCCGGACGGAGCGGTTCTCGCGCCAGAAAGGCGACGCACGAGTGGTCCTGCCACACGAAGTGGGCCGGCATCTCGCCGGCGATGATGCGGGAGAAGATGCTTGCCATGACGCGGACAGTGTAACCTGTATGGCAGGCGAGGGGGGCGGGCCGTCGGTGAGGGAGAATCATCCTGCCGCGACAAGTAAGGAGACCAACGAGATGATCGAACGATTCGAGGTCCGCAAGATCTGGAGCAGGGCCGCGTACAATTCCTTTACCGATCTCATTCGGTTCCGCGAGCGCTGGTTCTGCGCGTTTCGAGAAGCATCGGGGCATTTGACGCCGGATGGAGCTTTGCGAATTCTCACGTCCACTGACGGGGTGACCTGGAGCTCGGTCGCATCGATACCCTGTCCGGCACCGTTTCAGGACCTGCGCGACCCGCAACTGTCGATTACTCCTGACAATCTGTTGATGCTGAACGCGGCCGCCTTCAGACCGGTCTGCCAGTCGATGGTGTGGATGTCGAAGGATGGCTTCAATTGGGGGAACCATTACCTGATTGGCCCCCGGGGAAGCTGGCTGTGGCGCACGGTGTGGTACCGCGGTGTTGCCTACAACTTCGGGCGTCACGAGCCCAAGGACCATTTTCTCCAGTTGTACAAGAGTACCGATGGCGTCGACTTCCAGGCTCACGGCGAACCGCGTCTTGGCGCAGGCTATTCCAATGAGTCTGATCTCGTGTTCCTGGACGATGCAACAGGTGTGAGCCTGACGCGCTGTGACGGCGCCAACGCGCAGTTGGGGATAGCGGCTCCGCCGTACGACAAGTGGAAGTGGAACGATCTGGGTGTCCGGATCGGCGGGCCCGCACTGCTCCGCCTTCCTGATGGGCGAACGGTCGCCGCGGTGCGCCTCTACGACCCCCGACCACGTACCGCGTTGTGCTGGCTCGACGTCGAGACTGCTGCCATGACCGAGTTCCTTACCATGCCCTCCGGTGGTGACACGAGCTACGCCGGTATGGTCTGGCACGACGGCTTGCTGTGGCTGAGCTACTATTCATCCGACGACTACCTGGCCAGTATGAAAGGCGCCATCCAAGCACAACTCAGGACCAGTGTGTACCTGGCAAAGGTGCAGTTCCGCTAGCGCGGCCAATACCGTCGCCCGAGGCGACGCTTCTGGCCCGGCCTCGCCGTTCCGTACGGAGTCCCGTCGGATCTGCCGCTGACGCGGCAATCCGACCGACTCCTAGTCGGCCAGGTTCGATCCCACCACCAGGCGAACGCCGGCGCCCGGCACCGCGCAGTCGCACGCCGGACAGAAGTAGCCCACCCGGATCGGCGTCCCGCAGGCATGGTGCACCAGCGCGCCGCGGTCCGACAGATGCTTGCGGCCCCACACGGCGAGCGCGCCCGCCACCACGCCCAGTTCGTGCCCCCGGCGGGTCAGGGTGTACTCGGCGCGCGGCGGGTGTTGGCTGTAGAAACGGCGCTCGACGACGCCGTGCCGCTCCAGCCGCTTGAGCCGGTGCGAGAGGATGTTGGGGGCGATCCCGAACACGCGCCGGCGCAGCTCGGCGAACCGCAGAACCCCGCGCAGCAGCTCCAGCAGGATCAGGACCGTCCAGCGGTCGCCGACGATCGCGAGCGCCTGCGCCACCGGGACCAGGCGCTCGTCGCCGACGTTACCGACACCGGCGCGTCCGCCGCCGGTGTCGCTGTCCCGGAGAGTTGACATTTGCTACTTGATAGCATCGTAATATCGACCGGTCGCTCCGTCCAGCGTCGGACGCGGCACGTTCCGAAATGCACGCGTCAGTCTCGATTACCAAGGTCAGCAAGGTGTTCCCCGCACCATCCTCCGCGCGTGCAGCGGCCGCCGCACCCGCTGCCACGCCCTCCGACGCGCGGTCCGGCCAGCGCCGCGTCCTCGGCCGTCGGCGCGCCGCGGGCGATCCGCGTGCTGCTCCCGCGCAGGCCGGGCTGGAGGTGCTGCGGGGGATTACCGCCGATGTCCGCCCCGGGGAGTTCCTCTCGGTCCTGGGCCCGAGCGGGTGCGGCAAGACGACCCTGCTGCGGATCGTCGGCGGACTCATCGAGCCGACCTCCGGCACAGTTTGGATCGGTGACCGGACTGCAGCCCAGGCGCAACGGAACAAGTCTCTGGGCTACGTGTTTCAGGAACCCTCCCTGCTGCCCTGGCGCACCGTGCTGGACAACGTGCGTCTGCCGCTCCAGGTGAACCGCGCGGTGCAGCGCCCCGGCGCGCCGGCACCCGAAGAACTGCTCAGCTTGATGCGGCTGGCGGAGTTCGCCATCTACTACCCCGGCCAACTGTCGCGCGGCATGCAGCAGCGGGTCGGCTTGGCGCGGGCGCTGGCGCTCGATCCGGCGCTTCTGCTGATGGATGAGCCGTTCGCGTCGCTGGACGAGATCACTCGCGAACAGATGCGCTTCGAGCTGCTGCGCATCTGGGAAGCGGCACGCAAGACCGTGCTGTTCGTGACCCACAGCATCACCGACGCGGTGCTGCTGTCCGACCGCGTGGCGGTGCTGTCCTCGCGGCCCGGACGCCTGCGCGCGATGCTGCCGGTCGAGCTGGAGCGCCCGCGGGTGGCCGGCGTCGAGCGTTCGCCCGAGTTCGCGGACGCTTACCGCCGAGTGCACGATCTGGTGATGGCGGAGGCGGTCTGATGCGGGCGCGGGCGGCCCAGCCGCGCCCTTCGGTGCAGCCCACGACGGCGCTCGTTCCGACCGTGCTCAGCCTGCTGGTGGCAGGCGCGGCGTGGGAGGCGTGGATCGCGCTTTCCGGAACGCCAGTCTACCTTGTGCCCGCGCCCTCGGACGTGGCGGCTCGCGTGAGCGCGGCGCCCGGCTACTTCCTCGGGCAGGGAGCGATCACGCTGGCGGAGGCGCTTGGCGGTTTCCTGCTCGGGACCGGCGTCGCGTTGGTTGCGGCCACGGCGATGGCGCACTCGCTGGCCCTGGAACGCGCCCTGCTGCCACTGGCGGTGCTGGTCAAGGTGACGCCGATCGTGGCCGTGGCGCCGCTGTTCGTAATCTGGTTCGGGTTCGGGGTAGCGCCCAAGGTGTTGATCGCGGCGCTCATCACGTTCTTCCCGGCGCTGGTGAACGGCGTGACCGGGCTGCGCGCCGTCGATCCGGGGGCGCTCGACTTCCTGCGCTCGGTATCTGCGTCGCGGCGCGAGGTGTTTCTGACCCTGCGCGTGCCGAGCGCCCTGCCCTACCTGTTTGCGGCGTTTCGCGTATCGATCCCGCTGTCGGTGATCGGCGCCGTGGTGGGCGAGTGGTTCAGCGCCGACCGCGGCCTGGGAGCGGTGATCATCGTCGCCCATGCCAATCTCGACACCCCGACTTTGTTCGGGGCGATCTTTACCCTGGCGGTGATCGGCATCGGCCTGAGCCTCGCCGTCTCGGAACTGGAACGGAGGGTACTGTTCTGGCACGAATCGACCCACATCGTGTGACGGCTGGTCCATCGGCCGGTTCGAAAGTCGGTGCCGGCCGGCACATCCCGGGCTTCGCTTCGCATGGTCTTTGGCGCGACGGAGTGACCGTGCCTGCCGGTGCGCCGGCCGCTCCGAGGGAAGGTCCCCTGGACCGGCGATCGGCAGCGTCGCGGCGGTGCGCCCGCCGCATGTGGCTGGCGCTGTTGCTGTTCGTGGCGGTCACCCACGCCGTGCACGCGGCCGGCGAGGTGGAGACAGCGCCGCTGCTGCGCAGCATGACGTTCATGGCGGGCTTCAAGCCGCAGGCCAACCTGCCGTTCGTGGCAGCCTACGTGGCGCAGGAACAGGGCTACTTCGCCGCGCAGGGCCTGGACGTCGCCATCCACCACTCGACCGGCCACCATCTGCAGCTCCTCATGTCCGGAGACGTCGACGTTACCACCGCCGCCGCCGGATCGGTACTGAAACGGCGGGCCGATCCCGGCGTCCCGATCCAGGCGATCGCTCTGTTCGGGCAACGCGGGCAGCAGACCTTCATCGCACTCGCGAACTCGGGCATCGACAGTCCCCACGACTGGGAAGGCAGGACGGTCGGCTACCGCATCAGTCTGCCGCCCGAGTACCTCGCCATCGTCGATGCTGCTGGCGTGAACCGCGAGTTGGTGCAGGAGGTACGGGTCGGCTTCGACCCGCGCATCCTGGTGGAGGGCAGGGTGGACGTGCTGGCGGTGTTCAAGTCGAACGAGCCCGACACCATTCGCAAGCTCGGCTTCGATGTGGTGCAGTTCGATCCCGATGCGTTTGGCGTGCCGGCCCTGGGCCTCACCTACATCACGCGCGAGCAGTTGATCGCCGACGAGCCCGAACTGATTGCCCGTTTCCTGAAGGCCACGCTGAAGGGGCTGGAGTTCTCGTTCGCGCACCCGGAGGAGACGCTCGACATCGTGCTGCGCTACGCCGAGAAGGAGGACCGCGACCACATGCGGTTCATGCTGCAGGCGGAGCAGGCCGCCGCCGTGTCGGCGGTCACGCAGGAGCACGGGCTGGGCTGGATGACGCGCCAGCAGTGGCAGGATTTCCACGACCTGCTGGTGCGGTATCAGGCGTTGAATCGGGAGTTGGACGTGGAGCGGGCATTCACCGCGCGCTTTCTGGATGCGGCATACCAGGACGGACGCCTGGTGTGGCCGTGACGTTGGCGGTAAGCTGGGCCGCAGCGAGGAAATGAGCATGGAACTGGGAGTGGTCTTTCCCCAGATCGAGATAGGCGCCGATCCGGGCGCGGTGCGCGCGTATGGCCAGGCGGTGGAGCAGATCGGCTACCATCACATTCTGGCCTACGAGCACGTGGTCGGCGCCGACACCGCCAGCCGGCCCGGCTGGCGCGGGCCGTACGACGTCGACTCGGCGTTTCACGAGCCGTTCGTGCTGTTCGGCTACCTGGCCGGGCTGACCGAGCGGATCGAGTTCGCCACCGGCATCGTGATCCTGCCGCAGCGCCAGACCGTGCTGGTGGCGAAGCAGGCCGCGGCACTCGACGTGCTTAGCGGCGGGCGGCTGCGGCTCGGCATCGGCATCGGCTGGAATGCCGTGGAGTACGAGGCGCTCGGCACCGACTTCCATAATCGCGGGCGCCGCTGCGAGGAGCAGGTGGCGTTGCTGCGCGCGCTGTGGACCAAGCGGGTGGTGACCTTCGACGGCACTTGGCATCGGGTGACCGACGCCGGTCTGAAGCCGCTGCCGGTGCAGCGTCCGATTCCGCTCTGGTTCGGCGGCGGCGAGGAGCGCGTGCTGCGCCGCATCGCCCGCTTGGCGGACGGCTGGATGCCGCAGTTTCAGCCGGACGGCGCCGGCCGCGCACTGCTGACCCGCATGCAGGGCTATGCGCGCGAGTATGACCGCGACCCGGCCGAGATCGGACTGAACGGGCGCATGGTCGCCGATCCCGGCGCCGAACGGGACTGGGTCAACCGCGTAAGGGGGTGGCGGCAGATGGGAGGCACCCACCTGAGCATCGACACGATGCGGCTGGGCCTGCCCGACGTGGAATCCCACATCACGCTGCTGGAACGATTCCACACCGC
>CAYFXT010000122.1:0-3705 GCA_964346995.1 uncultured Spirochaetaceae bacterium
ACACCGTCGCCTCGGACTCATTACGCCCGCGCGCCGCCAAATTGAGAATTGCTGAATGACGAGGGGTGCGTTTGCTTCATTCGCCGTTCGAGCGATCCGGGGACCGACTTTTTTTGCGGCACCGACGGGCTCTGGCACCCGGGTCAGCGTCGGGGTCGCTCCTTTGCCCGTCAGCATGGGATCGCCCCTGTGAGAACGCTCTCGAACTGGACAAGCGCCTGGCGTCGATGCTACCAACTTCTCGGTGGGCGGAAACATGGCGCTGACGAATCAACCACTGAGCGCGATTGATCGAGCCCATCCCGCGTGGTTCCTGCTCCCCGCTGCAAGCATTTACGTCGCGCTGTTCCTGGTTCCCATTCTGGCGAATCTGGTGACCGCATTCACCGACTGGAACGCGTACCGGAGCGGGTTCAACTTCATCGGATTGGATAACTTCGTTGCCGCGGTCGAGTCGGGTGACCTGTTGCAGGTCACGAAGACGACCTTTCTCTACAGCGTCGCGGTAGTAACGGCGCAGAACCTGTTTGGCTTCCTTCTCGCCATGGCGCTCGAACGGAAGACGCGAGCGAGCAGCCTGTTTCGGGCGATTTTCTTCGTTCCGTGCGTAGTGGCGATCGTCGTCTGGGGGATCCTGTTCAACCAGTTGCTTCATCCCACCGGTCTGGTCAACCAGATTCTCTCCACGAATGACCGGAACCAGGGTCGGTATCATCTGGCTCGGCAGCGTGAAGTACACGATATTCGTGGTCGCCGCCGTCAACTCCTGGATGTGGACCGGCTTCCACATGGTCATCTACATCGCCGCCATCAACGCCGTTCCCCAGGATCTCATAGAGGCGAGCAAGATCGACGGGCTCGGATACTTCGCCCGCATACGGCACGTCATTCTGCCGCTCATCATGCAGGGCGTAACGATCAACGTGGTGCTCAGCGCCATCGGGACGCTGAAGGTATTCGACATGGTGATGGTGTTGACCAAGACCGGCCCCGGAGGGGCGACCAACGTCTACAACACCTGGATATACGAGGCATTCGGGCAAGCACTGTACGGTTACGCCTCGGCCATCAACATATTCCTGATTGTGTTGGTGACGGCGATCGCCTATCCGCTCTACTTCCGCATGAATCGCCGGGTGGTCGACCTGTGAGCCGCACCAGATTGCTCGGCGCGCTGAAGTATCTGGTCATCGGTCTGCTGTCGCTGCTGATACTGGTTCCGTTCTGGGCCATGATCGTGAATTCCTTCAAGGGCGGAGAAGAAGCGGCCACCCCCACCCTCGCTTTGCCGCTGGAGTGGCACGTGGTCGACAATTACGCAACGGTCATCGAGCGCGGCAACCTGGTGCGGGCGTTCATGAACAGCGTCATCATCACTGGGGCATCCACCGTGCTGATCCTGTTCTGCAGCACCACGGCCGCGTTCGTGTTCGGCCGCCGGCGCCAAGCGTGGATCAAGCGGCTGTTCTACCTGTTCATGTTCGGGATCATTGCGCCGCCGTCTGTTGTAGTGTCGACGCGTCTGTTCGATGCCCTGGAACTGGTCGGCACCTATTCGGGGATGATCCTGTACTACGGGGCGACGTTCTGCGCGCTTCCGATATTCCTTCTCACCGGGTTCATGACCACGATCCCGCGCGAACTGGATGAAGCGGGGATCGTCGACGGAGCCCGCCACACCGACCTGTTTTCGCAGGTTACGGTGCCGCTGTTGAAGCCGGCGATTGCCACGGCCTTCATCTGGATCGTGCTGCGCATCTGGAACGACTTCCAGTTTCCGCTGTATATCCTCGGCGGTTCGGTGCGCAAGTACACGATGGTGCTCAGCGTATATGCCTATATCGGAACCTGGCACGTGGCCTACAACTACGTGTTCGCCAATCTACTGCTGGTGTCGGTTCCGGTAATCGTGGCGTTTCTGTTCGCCCAGCGGCATCTGGTCGAGGGCCTTACCGCCGGCGCCGTGAAGGGTTGAGCCACCGCACGCGCCGGCCTCCCGCGGTGTCCGCGACGCGTCTACTGAAACGCCTCCAGGCCGACCGCCTTGGCGCTCGCCGCAAAGTCGCGCTGCATGTCTTCAGCCGCCTGCCGGGGAGTGCGGGTGCCGGCAATGACCGTCACGGCATAAACTCCGGTCAACTGCGGGCTTGCCTTGAGCCGGTACAGAAACGGCGCTTCACCGCGAAAGTGGGCCAACAGGTCCGCGGAGTAGGGAAACATCTCATTCTCGATGCCCAGGTACGCGCTGGGTGCCCGGAACGTGTTGTAGAACCGGGCGAGGTTCTCCTGCTCCAGAAACCAGTTGATGAAGGCCCAGGCGCCTTCCTGATTGTCGCCGCCGGCCTCTTCCTGCACCAGGTAGGCGAACCAGGGAAGGCTGTAATAGGCACGGTTGCCCTGCTCGGAAATGTTGAAACCGCCCAGCTTGGTATCGTTGAACTCCTCCGTGAAGTTGGGGAGCGAGTTCACCGAACCGGGAGCCGTATACACGGTTCCTTCGCGGATCGCCGCGTACTGGCCCTCGGTGGTGCCCACCAGCGCATCGGCATTGAAGTAGCCTCGGTCACCGAACTCCTTGATGTACTCGAACGCCCGCAACATTCCGGTCTCCGCGAAGGTGGTCTCGTTGTCGTTGAGGCGGTCCTGCACGTCCGTGAGCACGAACTCGTCGGCGACGAAGTTGTCGGCCACGAACCCGAGGCTCCACGCGGACTGGCCCATGGCATAGAGCGGGTCGAACCCGGCGGCTCTGACCTTCGGTGCAATGTTCTCCAGGAAGTCGCCGGTACTGGAAGGCACGGTGACCCCGGCGGCCTGCGCGACCTCCTTGTTGTAGAGGTACCCGCGCAGCGTGATCGGCGAGTAGGGTATGCCGTAGTTCCTGCCGTCGACCGCGTTGGCTGCCATGACCGCTTCCGGCACCTTCGTGCCGACCAGATTCTCACGCACCCAGTCGGTAATGTCCACGAAGTTCTCCTTCGGATTGTACACGAGGTACTCCGCCGGCGTGCCATGGCCGATCAGGATGTCCGGTCCCTCACCGGTCGCGAGACGAGTCGCGTTCGTGGTGAAATAGTCCTGGCCGCCGGGCGCCGGAACGACTTCCGCCGGCCAACCGGTTTCAGCGGTGAACCACTCCAGCATGCCCAGGAACTTTTCCTCGACCTGATCATCGAACAGAGTGATGTGCACCACTTTCCGGGCAGTGCTCTCCTCCTGACTCGCACTCCACACCGTGGCGGCCGAGAGTGACATCACCAGAATGACGGTAAGGACGGTTGCTCGCTTCATGTTCGTATCTCCCAAGTCGACGATATTTGTCAGTCTGCCATCGTGGTTCAGGACCATCGGGCTGTCAAGCTCGCTCACCAGCCGACCAGGGCGGCGGCGCCAGCGCGCGCTGCTCACCCGTGTTGGCTGGCGCCCCGAACCCGCCGTGTGCGGTGCCGCTTCCGCCCCGACCGGCCGTCTCGATGCACCTGTCCTCGATGCACCTGTCGCAATCCGCCAGGCTTCTCGCGACGTACCGTTACCGGGTCCGAAATATCAATGTCGGCGCCGCGTCCGCGGCAGAACACCTGCGCTCGGCCGACCGCCGCCGCACCGGCCCATCTTTCATGGTCTCAGGTGGCCGCGTAGCAGCGGCAGCGCAGGACTCACGAGAGATGGTAATCCGCGACGTCAGCGGTACGGGTCTGCCGCCAG
>CAYFXT010000122.1:3805-9009 GCA_964346995.1 uncultured Spirochaetaceae bacterium
CAGGACTCACGAGAGATGGTAATCCGCGACGTCAGCGGTACGGGTCTGCCGCCAGAAGTCGAGCAGGCGGAACGGCCAGTTCTGGGTCACCCGGCCGCCCTCGTTCTTGTACCAACTCCGTACTCCCGGCGCCCCCCAGGCAGTGCGTGCGTTGCCGGCGTCGACCCACTCGTTGTAGGCATCGTGCACCTCCTGCCGGCACTCCAGGCTGCGGCTGCCGGACTCCAGCAACAGCCGCAGGCAACTCAGGATGTAGTCCACCCCGCACTCCGACAGGATGATGATGCTGGCGTTCACCACCACGTTGGTGTTGGGTCCGTACAGACAGAACAGGTTGGGGAAGCCGGGGATGGTGATGCCGCGGTAGGCGCGCGGGCTGCCCTGCCACGACGCGCGCAGATCGATGCCTCCGCGCCCGGTCACGCGCATCGGGTAGAGCATGTCGGTGGTGCGAAAGCCGGTGGTGTAGATAAGCACATCCGCCTCGAACCGCTCCCCGGCGGCCGTGACCGGCCCGGTCTCGGTAATGCACGCGATCGGGTCGGTGATCAGGTGCACATTGGACCGCTTCAGGGTACGGAACCAGGTGCCGTCGTCATACAGCATCCGCTTGCCACCGGGCGGGTAGTCGGGGATGCACTTGGCCAGCAGCTCCGGGTCGTCGCCAAGGTGGTTCTCGACGTGACGGACCAGCATGCGCCGCAGCTTGCGGTTCGCCTTGCCCACGCTGCCCGGCTCATCCCAGCCGGCGTCGCGGCAGATGTAGTCGAGGGCGCCCTCGGCGGACAGCCAGAACTGCAGCAGCCGGTACCAGCGCGCGTAGTGCGGCACGTGGTTGAGCAGCCAATGCTTCCCCTCCGGCACGTCGCGATGGTAGTCGGGACGCGGATTGACCCACGGCGGGGTACGCTGGAAGAGATACACCTCGGCGGCGCCGGCGGCGATGCGCGGTACCGCCTGGAACGCCGACGCCCCGGTACCGATCACCGCGATCCGCTTGCCGGCCAGCGCGACGTCGTGGTTCCAGCGTGCGGTGTGGAACGACGCACCGGCGAACGATTCGCGGCCCGGTATCTCCGGCAGCCGGGGGCGGTTGAGCTGACCGACCGCACTGATCACGGCGTTGGCGCGCAACGTGCCGGCCGTTCCGCCGGCGCCGCGGGTGTGGACTGTCCAGTACTGTTCGGTCTCATCGAACCGCAGCCGCTCCACCTCGGTCGAAAAGCGGATACGATCCCGAATGCCGAACTGCGTGGCGCAATCCTGGAAATAGTCGAGCAGCACCGGCTGCGCCGAGAAGAACTGCGGCCAGTCGCGCGGCACGAATGAGTAGGAGTAGGAGTGGTTGGGCGTATCCACCCGGCAGCCGGGGTAGGTGTTCTCCAGCCAGGTGCCGCCTACGTCGGCGTTCTTCTCGATCACCGTGTAGGAAATCCCCGCCTGACCGAGGCGATGGGCGGCGAGAATCCCCGACATCCCGGCGCCGATGATCACGACGTGGAAGTCAGCGCGCTGGTCCACCGCGATCCGTTCGAACCCCTCAGCGCCGGTCGGGCGCGGTTCGAGCCCCACTTCGCGTAACAGAAACTCCAGGTAGTGGTCGCCGATCGCCCGCCCGACCAGGAAGCTCGCCATGTCGCGGACCTGCTCCGGGGCGGGCCGGAACGGAGGTTCGCCGCCGTCATCCCGAAGATCGGCAATTACCGGCAGTGCGCGCGCCCGCACTTCGGCCTGCTGCTCGTCGGTGAAGCCCATCTGAGGATCGCCCCACACCGCGCGCGGACGTAGCGGCCCCCTCAGCAGGTCCAGATTCCCGGTCAGGTGGACCAGCGTGACGAGCAGCGCGGGGACGTTGGCATGTTCGAGCGCGGCCCGGATGGCCGTGTGGTCAGCGTTGATATGCAAGTGTGAGGCGCCGGACGAGCGAACGTCAAGGTGCGGGTGCTTCGCGGGCATTCCCGCCAAGTGCGCAAGTGGTAAGAGCGCTCACACGCGGGGCGACGGGGCACGGGCGCCATCCGGCTGTCCGCGGGGCGGTGGATCCGTGCTAATCTCCAGTGCAGGGAATTGCACGATATGGCACAAGAGACACGCTATAGCTACGAAACGCTGCACGCGTTTTCGCACGCCGTACTGACCGCCTCCGGGGCGCCGGAGGGTCATGCCGTGGCCGTGGCCGATCATCTGGTAGACGCCAATCTGGCCGGGCACGATTCGCATGGCGTGCACCGTCTGATGCAGTATACGGATGCCATCGATCAGCACGGGATCGATCCGCAGGCATCGCCGCGCACCGTGCGCGACGGAACGACCACGGCCGTTCTGGACGCCACCGGCGTGTTCGGCCAGGTGGCCGGCCTCGCCGCCACCGAGTTGGCCATCGCCAAGGCAACCGATCACGGCACGGCGGTGGTTGGAGTGCGCGGCGCCAACCACGTCGGCCGCGCTGGCGTATACGCGCTGAAGCTGGCCGACGCGGGACTGGTCGGGCAGGTGTTCTGCAGCGGACGCGGCGCCGGCATCGTGGCGCCATGGGGCGGCACCACGCCGCTGCTGTCGACCAACCCGATCGCCGTGGCGGTGCCGACGGCGGGCGAACCGATCCTGGTCGACATCACCACCAGCGTCACCGCGGAGGGCAAGGTGCGGGTCGCGCGCTACGCCGGCAAGGAGCTGCCGCCGGGGCAGATCCTGGACCGCAACGGCAACCCTTCGACCCGCCCCGACGACCTGTACGACGGCGGCTCGATGCTGCCGCTCGGCGGCCTCATGGGCCACAAGGGCTACGGCCTGTCGGTGGTGGTCGATCTGCTCGGCGGCCTGCTGTCCGGGGGCAACGCCGGCGGCAAGCGCGGTACCGGCTTCTCCAACAACTTCACCCTGTGGGCCGCGGACCCGGACGCGCTCGGCGGGCGCGCGGCGATGGAAGAGTTGCAACAGGAGTACTTCGCGCTGCTCAAGTCGTCGGAGCGGCAGCCGGGGGTGGAGGAGATCCTGCTTCCCGGCGAGCCGGAGCTGCGCAGCGCCGCCGCCCGCAAGCGGGACGGCCTGCCGCTGGACGCCGGTACCGTGTCCGGCCTCGACGAGCTCGCGGCACGCCTCGGCATAGCCCCGCTCAGCAGCTAGGCGCTGGGGATGGGCAAACAGGGGTAAGATTGGAAGCCGCCTCGGCGTCATTTGACTTGGATTGGGCGCACCGGTAACTTGCGCTTGAGATTCTCAACCAAAGGAGCAACTATGCGCCGAAGATTCCTCGTTCTCGTCGGGTTGGCCGCTGTCCTGGCCGCCCAGCCCCTGTTCGCCGCCAAATTCAAGGTGGATCATCCCCACACCAACGTTGGGTTCAGCGTCAAGCACATGGTGATCGCCAAGACCACCGGTTCGTTCAACGACTTCGATGCCGAACTCCACCTCGATCTCGATGACATGTCGTCATTCACCCTGATGGCTACCATTCAGGCGGCCAGTATCGATACCAACAACGACAGGCGCGACGATCATCTGCGCAGTTCCGACTTCCTGGACGTTGCCAACCATCCCACCATCACCTTCGAGAGCTCGCAACTGGAGATGATGGGCGGCAACTACGTACTACACGGCGAGTTGACCATCCGCGGCGTCACTCAGGCGGTCGCTTTGCCGATCGAGATCGTCGGTCCCGTAGCGGTGGGTGGCCAGACCATCGTCGGCTTCGCCGGCAATACCACCATCAACCGCCACGACTACGGTGTGTCCTGGAGCCGGACCGCGGACAACGGTGGGTTGGTCGTTGCCAACGACGTCGACATCGAAGTGAACGGCGAATTCGTCATGGAGAGCATGTAGCCGCCGAACGACGGCGATCCACTGCTTGCGGCGCGACGGGGGAATTACCCGCGCGCCGTTTTCTTTCGGGAGCCCGCCAGACGGCGTTCGAGCGGCGTACGGAACCGCGGCGTGACCACCGTTCCGGCAAGCCACTCCTCCAGACGGGCGGCCTCGGCGGCGATCCGGCCGCGGTCTCCCGATGCCACTGGCTCCAGCAATTCCATCGCTACGCGGCCGTCACGTCGCTGCCCCCAGCCGCCGACGATGCGGCCATCGAGCCATACGGTAGGCCCGGCGTTGCCGTTGCGGTCGAACAACTGCTCCCCGTGGTCGCCCAGGTACCAGGCGCGCTCCTTCCAGCCCATCACGGTGGGATCGAGCGCCGGCAGTAACGCTACCCATCCGGTGGGCTGCGCGACCGGGTCCCGGTCGGCGGCGGCTACGAAACCTGCATCATCTCCCAGCTCCACCGGCTCCGCCCCGCAGGCCGCCAGTGCGTCCCTGGCCTGGCGCACGGTCCAGCCGCTCCACCAAGTAACATCGGTCATCGTAACCGGTCCGAAGGCGGTCAGCCAGCGGTGCAGAAGCTCGCCGCGCGCCGCGGCCGGATCGAGACCGGAAAACTCGCCGCCCAGCCAGTGCGCGGTCGAGGCCCAGCGGTACTGGCTGGAGATCCAGGTCCCACGCGGGCGCGCGCGGACGATGCGCCCCTCGCTGGCCAGCAGGAACAGCAGCCGGGTGGAGATCCCCACCGTGCCCGCCCACTTCCGACCTGCTCCGAAGCTGAGTTTCTCGGCCAGCTCCGGCACCACGTCGGTCAGCTCCTTGGCGGTGGCCTCGCCGCGCGCCGCGAGCGCCGCCAGGGTGCGCCGCTCCACGTCCGCCAGCCACGCCTCGGGGTCGGCGGCTACCTCCTGCTCCGCCAGCAGGCGCAACAGGCGGCGCCGTTCGGGCGGCGCCAGGGCGCGCGTGCAGGCGGTATCGATCACCGCCGCCAAGTGGCGTGGCACCACGAACATGGTGCGTCGCATGCCCAGTACCCGTACCAGGGTACGTGCATCGTACAGGGCCTGTTCCAGATGCGCCACTTCGAAGCTACGCACCCGGGCACGAGCGGCCAGGTAGACCGATGAGGGGTCGCTGGAGTGCAGCCCCGCCAAGTCGGCGGCGACCTGCTCCACGCTGCCGGCGGGAACGGCCAGATGGTGGCGCACCGCCAGCCGGGAACGGCGCTCGGCTATCGTGATGCGCCGAACGTTACGCCCCCTGCCGGCGACCCATGAGCGCGCCGACGGCGCCGGTATGCGCCGACACCTGGTCCGCGGTCGGCGCACCGGCGCGACGTGTGCTGGCGAAGTCGCGCTTCGCGGAACCGACGGCGCTACCCATGGCGGCAA
>CAYFXT010000123.1:0-8938 GCA_964346995.1 uncultured Spirochaetaceae bacterium
ACCGACGGTCCGGCGGCCTTCCGGCGCGGCAATCGCGAGGTCGCCGAGATGCGTTATCGTGACGCGATGGCCTGGGTCGACACCCTGCGCCGGGCGGGACGCGATTACCGGACCGCGCTCACCGAGTCCTACGGGAAGATCGGTTTTGCGGTGACGCCGCTGGCGGTCACGCTCATCGCCGCTACCGTCGGCGGGCTGTTGCGCAAGAACATCATGCTGATGAGCCTGCTGCTCGCTCTCGGTATCGCGGTGGTGTTCTACGTGTTGCGTCTGGCGGGCGGGATCCTGGCGGAGAATGGTGTGGTTTCCCCCGAGCTGGGCGCATTCGGCGCGGTGATGCTGTTCCTGCTCACCGGGCTGACGCTGCTGAAGCTGGTCCGTACCTGACTGCAAACGGCCGTGCAGTTCTCCGTCGACCAGTACGATCGGCTCAGCGCGGCCCGCAACGCACGAATCGCAACCGCGCGCGGCGTGGTGCGCACGCCGGTATTCATGCCGGTGGCCACCAGCGCATCCTTGAAGGGGCTGTGGCCCGAAGATTCGATCGACCTGGGTTATCGGATTCTGCTCAGCAACACCTACCATCTGTACGTGCGCCCCGGGATCGAACGTGTCCGCCAGGCTGGGGGACTGCATCGTTTCATGGCCTGGGACGGTGCCATTCTCACCGACTCGGGCGGCTTTCAGGTGTTCTCTCTCGCCACCTTGCGCAAGGTGCAGGATGAGGGCGTAGGTTTTCGATCTCATCTCGACGGGGCACCGCTGTTCTTTACCCCTGCCGATGTAGTGACCAGTCAGGTCGCGTTGGGCAGTGACATTCTAATGCCGCTCGACGTGTGCACCGCAGCCGCTGCCGCGCGCGCCGAGGCGGAGCGCGCCGTGCAACTGACCTACCGCTGGGCGGTAGCCAGCAAGGCGGCGTGGCGAGCGGCGCAGCGGTCACCGGCCGACGGCGCTCGGGTTGGAGCGCTGTTCGGTATCGTTCAGGGACACTTCCACCGCGACCTCCGCAGCCGTGCCGCCGATCAGCTACTCTCGCTCGATCTGCCCGGGTACGCGGTCGGCGGCCTGTCGGTGGGGGAGAGTCGGAGTCGGTTCCTCGACTATCTCGCCCTCTCGCTGCAGCTTCTGCCCGCGGACCGGCCACGCTACGTGATGGGGGTGGGCAGCCCCGACTATGCAATCGAGGCGGTAGCCGCCGGCGCCGACATGTTCGATTGCGTCTATCCGACCCGGGTGGCGCGTAACGCCCGGGCGCTCACCAGCCGTGGACCGTTGTCCCTGCGCACCGCGAGCGCCGCGGCCAGCGATGAGCCGATCGATCCCGCTTGCGGCTGCCGCGTGTGCACGCGCTTCTCTCGCGGCTACCTGCGCCACCTGTTCAACCAGCGGGAGATCATGGCAGCGGTGTTGACCACGTTTCACAATCTGGCCTTCATGGCTCAGCTCCTGGAGGACACGCGCGTCGCTATCGGTAACGGCACCTTCGCGACGTTTCGGCGCCACTTTCTGGCCGACTATCTCGGGGAGGACGACTACGAATAGTCGCACTAGTCCGCGCGGAGCCGTTCTCGCTCTCATGGCGTGCACTACCGTTTCCCGGCTGCTCGGCTACGTGCGCATCGCCGTAATCGGCGCGGTCTTCGGCGCGTCGGGCGTCGCCGACGTGCTCAACGCCGTATTCATGATACCCAACAATCTGCGCAAGCTACTCGCGGAAGGGGCTTTGTCGTCGGCGCTGATTCCCGAGCTGGCGCGGGCGCTGCAGTCGCGCACCGACCATGGTGGCGGCGACCCGCAAGCGCTGGTGCGCCGCGTACTCACCCTCCTGACCGTGACCGTGGTGACGTTGGTGGTGGTGGCGGTGCTGCTCGCTCGCCCGGTGGTCGGCGTCTTCCTGGAGTTCCCCGAGGCGTGGAAGATGGAACTGGCAGTCGATCTGTTTCGGCTCGTGTTCCCCTACCTGCTGCTGGTAAGCGTCGGCGCTATCCTGATGGCCGTGCTCAACTGCCATGACGTGTACGTGGCTCCCGCCCTGGCACCGCTGTTGTTCTCGGTCAACGTGATCGCCGCCATCCTGCTGTTCCACCGCCAGTGGGGTCTGATGGCCGCCGGCGTCGGCATCCTCGCCGGCGGTGTGGGCGGCGTGCTGGGGCAGCTACCGGCGTTTCTGCGCCGCGGCTACGACCTGCGCCCCGACGGTCGCTGGTCCGATCCTCGCGTGCGGCGGATCGTCCGCCACTGGGTACCGGTCGTCGCATCCGCTTCTATATCCGCCATCACCCAGCAGGTGGCGCTGATGTTCGCGTCAGGGCTGGAAGATGGCAGCACGTCGGCGCTGGCCAACGCGCTGGTGTTCTGGCAGCTTCCGTTCGGCATTCTCTCCGTGTCGGTCGTGACCACCCATTTCCCCCGCATGAGCCGACATGCCGCCGCTGGCGACATCGCCGCCCTGCGCGCCACCTTCGCCAGCGGCGTCAGGTTCATCGGAGCTCTGCTGCTGCCGCCGGCCCTGTTCTATCTGTTCTTTGGTGAGGCGGTGATTCGGGTGGCGCTGGAACGCATGACTTTCACGGCGGCCGGAACGCATCTGGCTGGTCGCGTGCTGGCCGGCTATGCGTTCGGGCTGGTGGCGGTAGGGTTGTTCAACTTCGCTCAACGCTTCTTCTTTGCAACCGCCGACTATCGTACCCCGTTTCTTGCCGCACTCGTGGTCGCCGCGATCGACATTCCACTGGCCTTCGTATTGAAGGAGACCAGTCTCCGGGTGGCCGGTCTCGCGGTCGCCAACTCCGTGGCATTCAGCGTTGGAGTGGTGCTGTTGCTGGCGGCGGCCGCGAAGCGACTTCCCGGGCTGAGCGGTGAGCGGCTGATCGGCTACGGCGGGCGCGTGCTGGCCGCCATGGCCGTGTTGGTCGTGCTGTTGACGATCGCCGACCTCGTTACCGATTCCTGGTGGCAGACGGGAAGCACTTGGCGCAACGCCATGCTGATCACGGCCGTCGGTGCGACCGCCGTAGCCGCCACGATCCTGATGTATCGAGCGCTCCGCCTCGCCTGGTGGCAGCCGCCGCGCTCGCGACCACCGCAAGTCCCGTCGGCGCCCGCCGATTGAAATCGCCCGATACTGTCGCCTTTCGGCATCGCTCCGAAAGGCCGACCTGACCTAACGCTTGGCTGACGCCTGCTCCAGATCCTGCAATTGCTCCGACTGGGCAATCTTGGCGATGCTGTCGATGCGATAGCGAAAATCCTTGTTGTTGATGGTGAACTGCAACTCCTCGTTGATGTGGTGGTTCCACAGCTCGGCACCGAGTGGCGACAGGTACGAGATGATGTTGCGCTTCGGATCCGATTCCCACGGCCCGAGGATCAGATACTGCTCGGTGGCGTTGCTTTCGATATTGGTGAGCCGCACCCGCGTGCCGAACGAAATGACCTCGTCGTCCGCATCGGCAAGATCGAAGATCTGCGCATTCTGGAGGTCTTCCTGCAGCCGCGACACCGAGTTCTTTAGCTGCTCCTGTTTCTCGAGTGCGGCCTTGTATTCGGCGTTCTCGCGCAGATCGCCCTTCTGCAGCGCGAGCCCTATTTCCTTCGAGTTCTCCGGGATGTCGATCTCCAGAATCTCGCGCAACTCGCGCTGCCTCCCCTCGTAGCCGAGGCGAGTCACCAGCAGGCCGAGGCGCACCGTCTCCTTCTCCGCTTCGTCGGCAAATCGGTACGACGGATACTTTTCCTTGATGCGCTGCCGGATGCGCAGCTTGATCGACGGATCGAGTTCCTTGACATCATCGACCAACGTATAGATACGGGTGATCGACTCCTCGTTCGCCGTCGCGATGAAGTCGGTAAGGTGATGCTCCTTGAACAGGTAGTCGGCAATCTGCCGATTCAGCTTGCGATTGGTGGTGGCGTCACGCCTGTTGCCGATGTCGCGAAAGGTCAGGTCGAGCAGATGGATCATCCCGATCAGCACCTTCTCCTGCTTGATGTCGTGCCGCGCCAGCCAGCCGGTATCGGTCTCGTTGCGCACCAGCCAGACGAAGGGCAGCCGATAGTCGCGATAGTCTTCGACCACGTCCTTGACCAGACCGGCCACCACTTCGGCGTGCCTTTCGGGGTCCTTCTCGGGGCTCAAGGCGTCCACGATGTTGCGTGCGGGATGAAACAGGAAGATGCGTGCATATACGTGCGGCCAGGCACCGATGTCGCGTAACAGGTGGCTCAGGAAGTTCTTCGCGAGACCAGCACTGTCGAGGGTCGTGAATACCTCTTCCAGATCGTCGATCTCGGCAAACAGAGTGCGGAATTCGACGCGAATGCCGGGATCCAGATAGGGATAGTCCGCGGTCAGTCGCTCCACCATCAGGAAACTGGCGATGGTGTTCTCGATCTGCCCCGTCGACGCCCTGAGAAATCTGGCGAAGTACTGGAACATCTCGCCGAGGTATTCGGAGTCGGCCTGACCAAGATCGAGGAACTCCTGCAAGGTCTGCGCCCGGTTCAGGAATGTCTTGGCGGCGCGGAACTTGTTGAAGGTCTTCTCGTCGAATGAAATAGGTCGTTCACGTACCGAGTATTGATCGAGCTTGCCGCTCGGATTCCCGAATGACGGGTCGGTCTTGAGGATGACACGAGCTCCGGTGCTCCACTTGGTCCACTCGTTTGCGGTCAGAATACGCGGTACCAGTTCCGCCTTGATGCGCTTCATGTCGGCCGCGTTGCCGAAGCTCTTGATGATGGTCCGCAAGGCCCATACCGGCTCATCCTTGACACGCTGCTTGAGCTTCGCTCGCGGCGTGGTGGCGCGCAGCACCCAGATGTGATCGCTGGCGAGGATGTGCAGCGCACTGACTGCCATCTTGAGCGACATCCGATGTCCCCGCTTCTTGAGAAAATCGATGACGAACTGATCGTCCTTGATCGACTTGATGCGGCCGAGACCCCAGGCGCGGTGAAAGACGTAGTTGCCCTCGTCGAAGCTGATGTGTTTCTCGAAGTCGGCGATTGCCTCATGCACGTTGCGCCACGACTGGGGGAGGTTGGATATCCTGATGTACTCATCGAGATGGCTGTGTCCGGCGTGCCGGTTGGTGTACACATCGACCAGTTCGGCGCGGGCGCCGTTGTTCTTGGGGTCGTGGTTGAGGATGCGCTTGAGGATGTCGATCGATGCAGTCCAATTCTCCTCCTCGCGGTAGTGGGGATACAGTGCTTCGAGCAGGCTGATGGCGCGATCGCCTCCCAATACACGGGCGACCTTCGATTCGATCTGCATCAATCCCTCCAGGTCCTCGGGTTGCAGCTCGATTACCTTTCCCCACACCTGCTTGATCTGCGAGGGCTGGCGGCGATTGATGTAGCGGTGCAAAGCTTTCTTGTAGTAGGTGAGTGCACCTTCGAGGTCGCCCTCTTCCTCGCGCTTGTCGGCGAGCGCCCGGGCCGTGTCGGCGTCGTCGAAGTCCACCTTGATGAGCCTCTCCCACACCTCGTACTGCCGGTCGCTATTTTCGGTCTTGGCATAGGTATCGGCGAGCGTGCGCAGCGCAAACTTGTTCTCGCCGTAGGCCAGGATGCCCTCGCAGAGGTACTCGACGATGTTCCACTTGGCGCTGTCGACGAACATGTTGGTGAGCACGACGAGATTCGAATCGTCGACGATACGCTTGCCAAGCGTCAGTGTGCCGGCCATGTAGAGCGCGATGATGCTGTCCCGGCTGTTCTGCAGGTGCCCCTCGCATATCTCCTGCACTTCATCCTGTACGTCGTCGGCCTGTGCTTCTTCCAGCAGGCCGTCCAGTTCCTTGAAGTTGGAGATCGTGTAGCCTGCCAAGGTCGCCCGAGTCCACTTCTCTTCGTTGAGCATCTCGCTGATTCTGTCGGTTAGCAGATCTGTCATATCACCTGTTCAACCCTTCCTGCAGATAATGCACGTGCAACGCACCAATCACCACGTTTCTCGTAGCGTGGTCGCCAACGCCCCAATACGGTTACCTTTCGACGCGCTCCGCAGGCCGCGCAGCGGTTGGCCCATCCTGTCCGTTCTCCTGGGAATCTGTCGCAATCCGACTGACCCCTAAGCGACGTATTGCTGATGGACGCCCGCGTCCAGGGCCTCGATGCGGCGCAGCACGTCATCGACCTTGGTCGGTTGGCCATGAGTCGCTCGATAGTGTTCGATCAACCAGAAGTAGCGATTGATGAGTCGCGGAACGAGGGCGGCTCGAGCGCCGTCCTGTTCCACGATATTCGTAGTGACTCCATCGGCCGTGACCTTCAGACCGATATTCTTTTCCAGTTCGAATATGGATTGGAGCAGCCGACCATATTCGAGCGATTTGAGCTCTCTCGTTACGCTGAACGCACCGAGCAGCGTCCCGTAGACCGGAATCCACTCGCTGACGTGGTGAGCAACTCCCGCGTCCCGGATTGCGCTCACGAGACAGCGAATGATCGGCGAATCGAGGCTCTCGACGCAGATTTCGGCGGCGCCGAGAAAAAACGCCTCGCGGAAGAAGAGCTGCGCCGCACGATTCTCGCTGATCAACGAATAACAGTCGGCAAGTTCCGCCAGCAGCGGCGCCCACTCGCGATCCGTCCGTCTGGCCTGCTCCAGGTGGGCGATGGCACTGGCGAAATCGCCCATCGCCTTGTAGGCGTGGCCGATGAGCAGCAGACGGCGAGTCTGCCGATGCGGGCGAGTGAACCGTTCGCTGCCTGCAACGCTCCGCTCCGGAGGCGGAGTATGCAGCAGGTATGCAACAGCGGTAGCGTGGATATAGTACTTGATGTCCTGAAAACATCGCTCCGGAAGTTCTTCGATGCGCGCCGCAAAGCCGCGAAAGGCGGCCCACTGATCGAGCAGATAGGCGGCACGGTCACTCTCCTCAATTTCTTCCCATCGCCGGCGCCGCTCGCTCCAGAAACGGACACTCTTGAGCGTAGCGGCCACGCCCTCGTACTCGACATCCAGTTCGAGGGCGCGTTCCAATAGCGTGGCTGCGTCCCCGAACGCGCCGACCCGCAGCTTCCCATATGCGCAGTTGACCATTTGCACGATGTCATTCATATCGAAACGTGAGCTGGCCGTCGGTCATGCCCGGGGATATGTACTGATTGAGGTTACACCGGACTGGCGGTTGCGTCAACGACCGCAGGGCGGGGAGGGGCGGAGTGACCCCCAAGGTGCAAACTCGTTCACCGGGCGGCGGCAATCGCGGCCGGCAATCGCAGCAGAGCGGGCCGTATGCCGCTCTCACTCGTGCGTAAATGGCGTCGCACCCGCGGGCGGCTCCTGCGCGGCTCGCCGCTTGTCGGTCCGCCGGTAACCCGACTAACCTTGTACTGTGATGACGAGGCCGCCGCGACTGCGGGAGATCCAGGAATCGACTGCCTCCGGCCGGGTGGTGGTCGCACCGTCGATCCTTGCCGCCGACGGCGCCGATCTGGCCGCCGCGGTGGCAGTGGCGGAGTCGGCGCGGGCGGAGTGGATCCACGTCGACGTGATGGACGGCGTGTTCGTGCCCCCCATTTCGTACGGCGCGAGCACCGTGGCGGCGTTGCGTCGTCGTACCAGCCTGTTGCTCGACGTGCATTTGATGACCGTGGATCCGCACCGTCACTTGGCGCAGTTCGCGGACGCGGGCGCCGACCTCATCACCTTCCACCTCGAGGCTGCCACGCACGCGCATCGCACGCTGCAGGCGATCCGGGCCGCCGGGGCTGGTGCCGGGTTGGCGATAGTCCCGTCGACACCGGCCGCGTTTCTTGCCGAACTGTGGGATGAGTTGGATCTCGTGCTGGTGATGACCGTCAATCCCGGTTACGGGGGCCAGCGGTTGATACCGCGGTGCGTGGACAAGGTGGAGCAGGTGGCGGCATGCCGCGCCGACGCGGGCGCCCGGTTCCTGATTCAGGTCGACGGCGGTATCAATTCCAGCTCCGCGGCGCGTGTGCGGCGCGCCGGCGCCGACGTGCTGGTGGCAGGTACGGCGTTCTACGGCGCCGACGATCCGCCGGCGGTGTTGCGGCAACTGGCCGCGGCAGGGGCGTGATGCGGGCCGTGGTGCAACGGGTGAGCCGCTGTGAAGTGCGCGTCGGCGGTGTGCGCGACGTCGACTGCCGGTCCGGGCGGGTCTCGGTCGCATCGGCGGCGGGCGCGGCCTACCGGGCCGGGATCGGCCGCGGATTGCTGGTATACCTCGCGGTTGCGGCCGAAGACGGCGCCGGCGATCTGACCTACATGGCAGACAAGATCGAGGGGTTGCGGGTGTTCGCCGACGCCGCCGGTCGCATGGAGCGGTCGGTGGCAGACGTCGGTGGCGAGGTGCTCGTAGTGTCGCAGTTCACGTTGTACGGTGACGTGCGGCGGGGCAGGCGGCCCTTCTTCGGCCGCGCGGCTGCTCCCGATCGTGCCGAGGCGCAGTACGACGAACTGATCGCCAGGCTGCGGCGGCGTGGCCTGCGGGTGGCGAGCGGCAAGTTTCAGGAACACATGCACGTCGACGCCGTCAACGATGGACCGGTAACCATCCTCCTCGACTCCGAGCGTCTGTTCTAACCTTCTCTGCTTCCTTGCGAATATTCTCCGGACGGTGCCATTGACCGCGGAACGCCGTCGGCGTACCATACGCCGGCACCGTTTGAAGCACTCGTCCTTCGTACGCCGTTTACCATCAGTAGAGACACCACACCATTCACTGAAGCGGCCGGATGTGGCGGCGACTGGATAGGGCCTTCAGGAGGGCCCGGTGGTAACCGGGGGGTAGGTATGGCAAAGCAGGCCAGCAATGGAAGCAACAAAACGGCGGCGGTGGCGGTCGAGGCGGAGGAGTGCGTCGTCCGGCCCGCTCCGGAACGTCTGAAGGCACTCGACGCCGCGCGGTTGCAGATCGAAAAGCAGTGCGGCAAGGGCTCGATCATGCAGCTCGGCGCG
>CAYFXT010000124.1:0-6243 GCA_964346995.1 uncultured Spirochaetaceae bacterium
TAATCGGGCGGGTCGCCGAGCGGGAACATCTTGTGGCACCCGCCGGTCCCGTCCTGCCTCAGCCGGCGGCGATGGCTGCGGCGCTGGCCGAGCAGCCGGGCGCGGAACCCGGGCTGGCGGAGGATGGCCGCCCGTTCCGCCAGAGGCAGATGCGCGATCTCCCGGTAAGCGGGCATGGTGGAGAAGGGATGCAGCGAAGCGGAGAGGCCCAGCATCAGCCCGACCGGCCGCGCTGCCACCTGGGCGTGCAGTGCCACGCCGTCGGCCGCCGCCGCCTCAAGGTAGCCGAGCACGCTCTTCCACTGGTCTGGCCGCTCGTCGCGCTGCACGACGGTGAGCCAGCTGCGCCCGTTCGCGCGCTCCGCCATGCGGCGCAGGAGGCCCAGTTCACGGGCTTCCTCGTCGAGGTACGAAATCCAGCCGATGGTGCGCCCGCCGACCGCGCCCACCGCATCGGCCAGACGCGCCCCGTAACCATCTACCGGCTGGTGACCAGGGGCACGATCGAGGAGCAGATCGTGGACCTGCACCACCGCAAGCGCGGCCTCGCCGAGCGTCTGCTCGAGGCGGGCGGCGACGCCGCCCGCCTCGACCCCGCCGAGCTGCTGGCCCTGCTGCGTCAACCCCGCGACTGAGCGGGCGCCGTCAGCCGTCCCCGGGATGAGATCCTTCTGCAGGGTCTGCCAGACGAGGCTTGCGGGTGCGGTCCGGCCCACGCAGAGCAGCGCGGGTCGGCACGGGTGGCCGCTATCGGTACACTGGAGCGCGGGGAGGAATCGCGCTGTGGGACGACTTGGCATCAGCCACCCGCCGGTACACTGGAGCGCAGGGAGGAATCCCGGTGATGGATGACCGAGCGACCGTGCCGGCTCCCGAGCCCGATGACGACGGCGGTCAGCCGACGGCGTATGGCGTGCCGAAGCTGCGGCGGCAGGTTCTGCAGCGGCTCGCGGACGCGTTCGCTGACGACAACCTGGAGCTGGCCGAGTATGAACGGCGCGTGCGGGCCGCGGAGCTGGCCACGACCATCGGCGAACTCGAAGCGGTGGTCGCCGACTTTCCCGAGCGCGGGGGCTCGGCTGCGTCGCCGGTGACCGGCCCGGTCCCCGGTTCCGGCACCGCCGTGACGTTGATGGGGGAACGGAACATGGAAGTCCAGGCTGCCGGGGACATGCCGCAGCAGGTAATCAACATCATGGGCGAGACGCGCATCGATCTGAGCGCAGCGCCGGCGGGAGTGTACGAGCTGCGCGTGTGCAACGTGATGGGGGAGATACAGGTGGCGGTTCCCCATGGCACGCAGGTCAACCGCACGCTGTGGAGCCTGCTCAGCGAGGTGACGATCCGCCCCTGGAAGGTGCGGCGCGCTCCCCGGACCCGTTTCACGAGCCACCAGATCAACCTCGCCGGCTTCAGCCTGATGGGCGAGGTCACCATTCGAGAGGAGGCAGCACGGTCAAATCCGTGATACGCAAGACCATGATCAATCGACACACATGCATTGGCGGTTGGCCACCATTCCCGGGGCAGTTGTCATGACAAACAGGAACATTACCGTCGACCATCGTTATCTGATCCTTCCGGTACGCCACGGCCCGGTTGCCGGCCGCATGCGCCTGCTGGCCGGGGGATCGGCGGTGCGCGAGTTCGACATCGAGCTCGGCGACTCCACCGGTGCGGACTACGAGGTGTTCAGCGATCTCGCTGCGTATCGGGGGACCGAGCTGGAGGTCGAGTACGAAGGGGCGGCGTCGCTGGATGGCGTGCACTGCGCCGCCGAGCCGCCGGGCACCGCCGGCCTGTACCGCGAGCCGCTGCGCCCGCAGTTCCACTTCTCGTCGCGGCGCGGCTGGCTCAACGACCCCAATGGGCTGGTGTACCACGACGGCACCTATCACCTGTTCTACCAGCACAACCCGTACGGTACCGAGTGGGGCAACATGCATTGGGGCCACGCGGTGAGTGCGGACATGGTGCACTGGAGCGAGCAGCCGGTGGTACTCTATCCGGACTCGCTGGGCACGATGTTCACCGGCTGTGCGGTAGTCGACCACGACAATACCAGCGGGCTGGGCAGCGGCACGCGGCCGCCGATCGCGTTGCTCTACACCGCCGCCGGCAAGACGCCCGCCGACTTCACCCAGTGTCTGGCCTTCAGTGCCGACGGCGGCGCCACCTGGCAGAAGTACGACGGCAATCCGGTGCTGCCGCAGGAGGCGCCCGCCAACCGCGATCCCAAGGTGATCTGGCATGCGGCAAGCGAGCGCTGGGTCATGGCGCTCTATCTGCACCGCAACGACTACGCCCTGTACTCGTCGCGCGATCTGATCAACTGGGAACGCACCTGCAACCTCGACCTGCCGCAATGTACGGAGGTCCCGGACTTCTTCCCGCTGGCGGTGGACGATGACCCGGACGACCAGCGCTGGGTATTCTGGGGTGCCAACACCACCTACCTGACCGGCAGCTTCGACGGGCGCACGTTCACACCGGAGGGCGGGCCGAAACGGTTGCAGCCGGCCGGCTCGCACTACGCCGCGCAGACCTTCAGCGACATTCCCGCCGCCGATGGGCGGCGCATCATGATGGGCTGGATGCGCCAGCCGCTGCCGGGCATGCCGTTCTCACAGTTCATGAGCGTCCCGCACACGCTGCACCTGCGCCGCCGCGACGGCGACGTGGTGTTGGCCACCGCTCCGGTGCGGGAGCTGGAAGTGTTGCGCGTGGAAACGTGGCACGCCGAGGGCCGGGAGCTCGCCGCCGGCGCCGTGGTGGAAGCGGAAGTGGCGGGCGAGTTGCTCGACCTGGAGGCGACGCTGGAGCTGGGTGACGCACACGCCGCCGGCCTGGTGGTGCGCGGCGTGACCGTGTGGTACGACCGCCGTACCGGTGGCCTGCACAACGGTTCCTACGCCGCGCAACTCACGCCCGGTCTGGCCAGCGTCACCATGCGGGTGCTGGCCGATCGCGCCTCGGTGGAGCTGTTCGCCGGCGACGGCCGGGTGATGCTGGCCGGGGGCATCGTGCTCGCGCCGGGCGCCGCTCCGGTGCGCTTCTTCGCCAGCGGCGGGGCTGCCCGGTTGCGCCGGGCGCGCGTCTCGCGGCTGCGTTCGGCGTGGCCGGGCTCCGCGCAACCGGCTTACCGTTGACGGCTCACCGGCATGGCTGCCCGCCCACCCAACGTCCTGTTCTTCTTCGCGGACGATCAGCGCTTCGACACCATCCGCGCGCTCGGCAATCCCGACATTCACACCCCCAACCTCGACTGGCTGGTACGGGAAGGAACGGCGTTCACGCGCGCCTGCATCATGGGCGGCACCGTTGCCGCGGTGTGCATGCCGAGCCGCGCCATGCTGATGACCGGCCGCACCCTGTTCCATCTGCAGGACTCGGGAGAAACGATCCCCGAGGAGCACGTCATGCTGCCGGAACTGTTGCGCGGCAGCGGCTACGACACCTTCGGCACCGGCAAGTGGCACAACGGTGCGGCCTCGTACGCGCGCTGCTTTTCGCACGGCGACCAGATCTTCTTCGGCGGCATGGATGACCACTGGAACGTGCCGGTGTGCCGTTTCGATCCTGCCGGCACCTACCCCGAGCCGCGGCTGCATCCGTTCGACCCGGGGACCGGCACTGTGGAGATGCATCGCAAGCGCTACGACGCGGTAGCCTGCGGCGTCCACTCGTCGCGGCTGTTCGCCGACGCAACCATCGAGTTCCTGCTCGGGCGAGCCGGCTCGGGAGCGCGCGCCCGCGCCGGCGGCGACGGCTGCCCGCCCTTCTTCGCCTACCTGTCGTTCATGGCGCCGCATGATCCACGCACCATGCCGCAGCGGTTCTTGACCATGTACGACCCCGATCGCATTCCACTGCCGGACGCCTATCTGCCCGAGCATCCGTTCGACATCGGCTGGCGCGGGCGCGACGAGCTGCTGGAGAGCTATCCGCGCACCCCGGCTGCCATCCGCCGCCACGTCGCCGAGTACTACGCCATGATCAGCCATCTCGACGCGGAGATGGGGCGGGTGATCGATGCGCTGCGTGCCACCGCGGAGCTGAACAACACCATCATCGTGTTCGCCGGCGACAACGGGCTGGCGCTCGGCCAGCACGGCCTGATGGGCAAGCAGAGCACCTACGACCACAGCGTGCACGTTCCGTTGTTGATGGCAGGACCGGGCATTGCGCGCGGCGAGCGGCGCGATGCGATGTGCTATCTGCTCGACATCTATCCCACGCTCTGTGAGATGCTGGGCGTTACGGCGCCGGCGTCGGTGGAGGGGCGCAGTCTGCGGCCGGCGCTGGAGGACCCGACGGTGGCCGTGCGCGACCGCTTGCACTTTGCCTGGCAGGACATGCATCGCGCGGCTACCGACGGGCGCTACAAGCTGATCGAGTGGGTGGTGGACGGTGAGCGGCACACGCAGCTCTTCGACCACGCCCGCGACCCGCGCGAGTTGCACGATCTGGCGGACGAGCCCGGGCAGCGCGACAACCTGCGCCGCTTGCGCGCACAGCTCCGCGACCTGCGTGACCGGTGGGACGACCCGGCGGACAACCTCTGGCAAGCACTGGAGCAAGGGAGTTAGGTATGGAGTTGGACAGAACGACGATCATTCTGCTGTGCATCGCCTTCATCGTCGTATGGGTGGTGTTCAAGCGCTTCACCCGGAAGCCGCAGCAGCCGAAGCAGACGGCGGCCGTGGCGGCCGGCGAGCAGCGTTTCGACCTCGACAAGTGGTTCGGGCGCGCGCAGGACGTGATCGGCGTCATGGATGGGGCGCGGCGCGAGCAGCGCGAAGAGCAGTGGCGGCAGATGGACGAGGAGCGCCAGCTCGTGCTGGCCGACGAGTTCCTGCGCCGCAATGACGCCGCAACCGAGGCGGCCAAACTGAGCGTCGACGAGCGGCGCCGGGTCGGCTGGGCGTACTTCGTCAGCCGCCTGGAGGCGTAGTCCCGGTCCGGCGGGGGCAGCCGCGACTCACTGGCGCGGTGTGGAGAGGGCTCGGGCGGTCGGCGGTGGACTTGCCGTGAGCGCACCCCCTCGCCGGATCAGACCGAGGCCAGGAACGCGCCGCCGGCCTTGAGGCCCGCCTTCTCTCCCGCCTCACTGCCGTTGAAGTGTTTGTCCTCCAGCTCGATCGATATGCCGCCACCGTAGCCCGCTGTCTGCAGTACTTCCAGCGCCGCCGTCCAGCGCATCTCGCCGTGGCCGGGAATGGTGTAGCGCCAGTGGTTGTCGCCGAAGCGCTCGCGCCCGGTCAGCGGCGGCTGGCGGATGCCGTACTGATACTGCGCTTCGGCGGAGATCTCGGTGTCCTTGCCGTGCGCGTGCAGCACGTGGCCGGCGAACTCCTGCGCGAAGCGTACCGGGTCGATGCCGGTCGCGATCAGGTGCGACGGATCGTAGTTGATGCCGATGGTAGCCGACTCGCAACCCTGGAGCACCGCTCGGTACGACTCGGGGGTGGAGGCGACGGCGCCGGGGCCCGGCCACCCTTCGATGGCCAGGCAGGAACCAGTGTCCTCGAACACCGGCACCAGTTCGCGCATCGAGGCGATGAACCGCTTCAGGTTGTCGGCGCGCGCAAGCGTGGGATCGGCGGGAATGCCGCAGATGTTGAAGATGCGGGCGCCGCCGGCTGCGGCCGCCTGAATGTAGCGGGTCGCCTTCTGTACGCCTGCGCGGCGTGTCTCGGGGTCGGCCGAGGTGAACGGCTCGCGCCCGATCAGGTCTGCGGAGCCGATCGCGAAGCCGGCATCGGTGATCAGCTTGGCGGTCACGTCGGCGTCCTCGTCCAGGTCGATGAAGGCGAAGCCGTTGGCGGCGGCCCAGCGTGCCACCGCTACGAGGTCGTTCTTCCAGGTGAGCTGCTTTACGTAGAAACCAATGGGAAAGTTCCCGGTACGGGTGTGCATGGGCGATCTGATCGCACGCCGGCCGCCGCCGTGTCAATCTCTCACCGCGTCGTCTTCACCTGCGAAAGGCTTCGCGCGTGAGCCTGCGTGCGCGGCTACTCTGCCGTACGGTTCTGCAACACGACCGGCCCGGTAGTTCCGGCGGACCACTATTGCATCCCGCCGCTGGAGCGGTTGAACTTCGCTGATGTCCGCACGCTCATTCGGGACAAGCGCTACTGCGTTCTGCACGCGCCGCGCCAGACGGGTAATACTTCCGCGCTGCTGGCCTTCCGCGCTGCTGGCCTTCCGCGCTGCTGGCCTTCCGCGCTGCTGGCCTTCCGC
>CAYFXT010000124.1:6343-8930 GCA_964346995.1 uncultured Spirochaetaceae bacterium
GCTGCTGGCACTGCGGGATCTGCTGAACAGCGGAACCGAGGGCTGGACGACTTGTACAGCATCCGCACGCACCAGCACCCCGCGAGCACGACCCGTGCCGTTGCCGCGTGCCGGGCCGCTGCCGTAGACTCGTCGCCATGCGAGTGTACATCGGCACCTATACCCGCGACACGGGCAGCGAGGGCATCTACCGCGCCGAGCTGGATCTCGACTCCGGGGAGCTTGCCTTGCAGGGCGTTGCGGCGCGCGCCGACAACCCTGCGTTCCTGGCGCTCGGCGAGGCCGGCGATCTGTTGTACGCGATCAATGAGGTGAGCGACCTCGGTGGAGCCCGGCAGGGCGCCACGAGCGCGTTCCACGTGGCGCCCGACGGTGGGCTGACGCCGGCGGGACAGCAACCGACCGGATCGTCCGGCCCGTGCCACGTCAACGCCCATCCGAGCGGCCGCTTGGTGTTCGCGGCCAACTATGGCGGCGGCGCCATCACCATGTACCGCTGCGGCGCGGACGGCTCCCTCGCCCCGCCGCTCGCGACAATCGCGCACGCGGGCAGCAGCGTGAACCCCGAGCGGCAGCAGGAGCCGCATCCGCACTCGGTGAACCTCTCCCCTGACGGCAACTACCTGTACGTGCCCGACCTGGGCATCGACCGCATCGTGATCTACCGCATCGACGTGGCCGCCGGCACGCTGACCCGCGCCGGCGAGACGGCCACCGCGCCGGGCGCCGGGCCGCGACACTTCACCTTCCACCCGCGCGGGCGCGTCGCCTACGGCATCAACGAGCTCGACTCCACGGTCACGGCGTACGCATTCGGCCCCACCGACGGCAGTCTCACCGAAATCCAGACCGTCCCGACCCTCCCGGCAGGCTATACCGGCGTCAGCAATTGCGCCGACATCCACGTGCATCCCAACGGGCGCTTCGTGTATGGCTCCAACCGCGGCCATGACAGCATCGCCATCTTCGCCGTCGGCGGCGACGGGCGGCTCGAACCGGTGGGCCACGAGTCCACGCAGGGCAGCAGGCCACGCAATTTCGCCCTCGATCCAGCCGGGGCGCTGCTGCTGGCCGCCAACCGGTACAGCGACACCATCGTCACGTTCCGCGTCGATCCCGCCACCGGCGAGTTGGATGCCACCGGCCATGTCGCCGCGGTGCCCTCCCCGGTGTGCGTGGTGCCGGTGCCCGGAACCTGACCCGAAGCCGCAGGCGGCGACGGGACCATCAGCCCGCAGATGCGCGCTATGAGGCGTGCCGGCGCTGTACCGCGTCGAGGTTGAGCACCTGCATCGCCGTCGGCCCCATACCGAGTGCGAAAATCCCCTGGCGCGTCAGATACGTCACCATGTCCGGCGGGATACTCAGCGACGAGAATACCGGCACGATCGTCAGCTCCGCCCACTCCGGGAAGTACTGCGCGAACTCCCCACGGCGCACAAACTCCGCGAACTTTCTGCCGTCGCTGCTGCGCGGCGATGACTTGGTCTCGTTCAGGAGCACCGCCCGCGTGCCCACGTAGAGCGCGTCGAATTCCCGCGTGCGAGACCGGTCTTGTGGGTGACGGCGCGACAGGCGTGGACTGAACAGTACCTCGTCGCCACAGTCGAACAGCTCGCGCGCGAGGCGGCGCACGCTGGGCGCGACGATATCCTCGACTACGGTGCCCATCTTGTTGGCCAATTCGCCCCAGCGTTTGTTCATTTCCTCCTGAGCTCTGACCGCGTCGTCGCGCATCGCCTGGCGGTCTCGCGCTGCCTCTTGTCGAGCCTGTGCCGCCTCTTGTCGGCCCTGTGCTGCCTCTTCTCGACCCTGTGTCGCCGCCGCCTCCATACGCGCAAGGATCTGCTCGGTCCGTTCCATGAACCAGGCAAAGGTGGTCTCCAAGCGGTCCGTTCTCTCCTCGACGTTCCCTATTCTTTCTGTGACCGTGGCCATGAGGTGACTCTCGGGGCACAGCGTACTGCCGGCATGGGGTCTGCCGCAACCCCGGCCGCAGTGCCGGCTGAGACCGCCGGGCCGTGGCCGGCGCGTCAGCGGGCGCGCGGAGGGCCTGGCTTCTCCTGGTTGCGCAATGCCTGGTCGCTGACCTGCTCAGGGTTGGCGATGTTCAGTAGCTCCCGGTGCAGCGCCGCACGCACCGAGGCAGAGCGCTGGTCGCCGGCAAGGTCGGTGAACTCGCCGGGGTCCGTGCTCAGGTCGAAGAGTTGCGGTTCGTGGCCCACGTAGTAGTTGTACTTGTAGTGGCCGCGCTTGATCATGAACCCGCCTTCGAGCATGCCCTGGGCGTGATACTCGCTGAACGCCACCCTGTCGGCGGCGACTCCCGGCCGCATCTCCGCGAGGCTCATGCCCGGCAGGTGGTCCGGGATCTCGATGCCGGCAAGGTCGAGCAGGGTGGGCATCACGTCGACCAGCGACACGTTGGCGCCGACCCGCCGCCCGCCGGCGCCGCGCGGGGTTCGGAGGATCATCGGCACGCGCACCGAGGACTCGTAGAAGCATTGCTTCTGCCAGATGCCGTGTTGGCCGGGCCCGCGCCGCCGGTGACCAGCACGACCTTGCCGGCAGCGTGGCCGGTCACGTC
>CAYFXT010000125.1:0-8927 GCA_964346995.1 uncultured Spirochaetaceae bacterium
GGTCGCCCGTGCGTCGCCCACCATGCCGACCGTGTTGGCGTAGTTGCGGCCGATCTCCGCCTCGTCGATGTCGATCTGCACCACCTGCTGCCCGCTGAGCAGAGCCGGCATCGCCATCCGGGTGCCCACCGCGAGGATCAGATCATGCTCGGCGCGCTGTTCACGATACGAGTCGTGTCCGAAGCTGATCGGCCCCAAGGAGAGATGGTGCCGATCCGACACCGCCCCGCGCCCCTCGCCGGTGGCGAACACCGGCGCCTGCAGGTGCTCGGCCACCGTAAGCAGCGCCTCATGGGCATCGGCCGTATGGACGCCGCCGCCAGCCCAGATCGCGGGGTTGGACGCAGCCGCGAGCAACGCCGCCCCACGCGCAACCTCCGCGTCGCTGGCCGCCGAACGCACGCAATCAGCCGGGTCGAGCAACTCGACCTCCGCCTCCTCGGCCAGGGCATCGGGCGGAATCTCGATCTCCACCGGGCGCGGACGGCCCGATCGCAACTGCACGAACGCATCGTGCACGCCCTGCGCCGCTTCGGCGGCTCCCATGATCCGCTTTCCCCACTTGATTACCGGCCGCACGGTGTCGAGCTGATCGTTGATTTCGTGCAGCACGCCGCGGTCTACGCCGATCAGATCGCGTTCCACCTGACCGGCGATCACCAGCATCGGCGACGATGCCGAATAGGCGGTGCCGATGCCGGCCGAGGCGTTCTGCAACCCGGGTCCCGGGACCACCAGCGCCGTGCCGATGCCGGCGCCGGTACGCGAGTAGCCGTCCGCCATGTAGGTGGTGGCCTGCTCGTGGCGGGTGGTGATGAAGCGAATCTCCTCCTGCTCGGCGAGTGCGTCAAGCAGATGGTAGAGCTGCACGCCAGGCAGGCCGAAGATCACCCGCACCCCCTCGCGATGAAGCTGTCGGGCGAGTGCCTGTCCGCCGGTCATCCTTGGCATCGATCGGTACTCCTCGAGTTCGCGCTCGTTCGCGGCTGCGTGTCGTGCGGCTCGGCCGCGCGGCTGCAGCCGCCAAGGGCATTGTCGCGCCATCTGGTCCCGGAGCGCAAGGCGCATCACGTCAACCGCCGTCTACGACGACGGGTGCATTCCCGCCAAGTGGTGGAGCGCTCACACGCGGGGGTCGGCTCGTCCCCGTGGCGGCTGCTTTTCGAGACGTTGCGCCTCGAGGAGTGGCTGCCGACCGACAGGGAACCGAGGGACGGCCTGCGTGAGCGGCACCCGGTTCCAACCTGCCGTCAACGTCGGGACCCGTATCCTCGGCCACGGTACCCGGTCGGTGAACGACACGTGGCGTGTCTTCTCCAGTTCTCGGTATCATGACCCTATGCACCGCACGCCGCTGCACTCGGTCCACCGGAGCATGGGGGCCCGCATGGTGTCCTTCGCCGGCTGGGAGATGCCGGTGCAGTACAGCGGCATCGTCGCCGAGCACCGCGCCGTCCGCACCTGCGCCGGCCTGTTCGACGTCAGTCACATGGGAGAACTGGACTTCCGCGGTGCCGGCGCCGCGGAAGCCATCGCGCGCCTGACCTGTGCCGACGTGGAGCGCATCGCGGAGCGCCAAGCGCGCTACTCGCTAGTTCTGGACGAGGCGGCGGGGGTGATCGACGACGTCATCGTCTATCGCCTCGGCGACCGCCACTACCGGCTGGTCGTCAACGCCGCCAACACCGAGGCGGTGCTCGACCATGCCCGTACGGCCACCGCCGCGGTCGCCGTAGAGGACCGCAGCCCCGAGCTGGCGCTGCTCGCCATTCAGGGGCCGCGTGCGCTGGCCACCCTCGAGCGGCTCACCGATCACGATGTGGCGGCCATCGGCACCTACCACTGCACGGCGGCACGCGTCGCCGGCCACGGTGTGCTGTTGGCCCGCACCGGCTACACCGGCGAGGACGGTTTCGAGCTGTTCGTCGCCGCAGTCCAGGCCGAGCCGCTGTGGGGCGATCTGCTGGAAGCCGGCGCGACGACGGGACTGCTACCGGCGGGGCTCGGCGCACGCGACACCTTGCGGCTGGAAGCGAGCATGCCGCTCTACGGCCATGAGTTGACCCGTGACGTGTCGCCGCTGGAGGCAGGCCTGGGGCGGTTCGTGTCACGTGGCAGTGGCTACGTAGGGGCCGCCGCGATCGCGAGGCAGCGCGCTACCGGCGTCCCGCGCCGGCTGGTGCACCTGCAACTCGCCGGCCGCGCCATCGCCCGCCAGGGGTTTCCGATCACCACCGCCGACGGGACGGAGATCGGCACGGTCACCAGCGGCAGCTATGGACCGTGGCTGCAGCACAGTCTTGCCATGGGACTGGTGAGTCGCGAGCATGCGGCCAAAGGCACCGAATTGGCCGTTCTGGTGCGTGGACGCGCATACGTGGCGACCGTGGTTGCGCGGCCCTTCTATCGGAGGAGCGATTGAAGTGAACATTCCCGAAGATCTGCACTACACGGCGGAGCATGAGTGGCTGCGCCAGGATGGTGAATCGGCGGTGATCGGCATCACCGACCACGCGCAGGGCGAGCTGGGCGACGTAGTCTACCTCGAATTGCCGGAGGTCGGCAGCGCGATCGTCCAGGGTGAGTCGTTCGGCGTGATCGAGAGCGTCAAGGCGGCCAGCGACCTGTACGCCCCGGTCAGTGGAGAGGTGACGGCGGTGAACGGAGCACTGGAAGCGGCGCCGCAACTGGTCAACGAGTCGCCGTACGAAGATGGCTGGTTGATCACGATACGCCCCGGTGAGTCCGCGGATGAGCAGTCCAGGCTGCTCAGTGCAGAGGCATACGCCGACCTGCTGTCCTGACCCGAAAGACGCGGTGCGCTATACACCACACACCCAGGCGGAGGTCGACGCCATGCTGCGCGCGATCGGCGTCGACTCGATCGACGAGTTGTTCGCCGACGTCCCCCGGGCGCAGCGGTTCCCGCACCTCGACCTGCCGGCCGGGCTGGCCGAGCAGGAAGTCGCGGCGCTGTTTCGCGACTTGGCAGAGTGCAACGGCGACGCCGACACCCATAGTTGCTTCCTCGGCGCTGGCGCCTACCACCACTATACGCCGGCGCTGATTCCCCATCTCCTGTTTCGCAGCGAACTGTATACCGCCTACACCCCCTACCAGCCGGAAGTGAGTCAGGGCACGCTGCAGACCATCTTCGAGTTCCAGACCATGGTCGCCCGGCTGTTCGGCATGGAGGTGGCCAACGCATCGATGTACGACGGCTCCACGGCACTCGCCGAAGCGGCACTCATGACGGCGCGGCTCGGCCGCGGGCGCGGCACCATCGCCGTCAGCGAGGCGGTCCATCCCGAGTATCGTGAAGTGCTGGCCACCTACCTGTCGGGGATCGGCCTGCGCATCGCCACCGTTCCCTTCGACCGCAGCTCGGGGCGCACCGAACCGGAGGCGGCAGCCGCTGCCCTGGACTCCGATACCGCGGCTCTGCTGATGCAGTACCCCAACTTTCTGGGCGTCATCGAGCCGGTGGCGGAACTCAGCGAGCTTGCGCACGGTGCCGGAGCGCTGTCGGTCGTGTCCGCCGATCCCATCGCCCAGGCGGTGCTGCGCCCGCCCGGCGAACTGGGCGCGGACATCGTCACCGCGGAGGGTCAGCCGCTTGGCATCCCGCTGTTCTACGGCGGCCCCTACGTCGGCCTGTTGGCCACTTCCCTGCGCAACGTACGGCAGATGCCGGGACGGCTGGCCGGTCTGGCCTTCGACGGCAAGGGACGACGCGGATTCGTACTCACCCTGAAGCCCCGCGAGCAGGACATCCGGCGCGAAAAGGCGACCAGCAACATCTGCACCAACGAGGCGCTGATCGCTACGGCGGTGACCATCTATCTCGCCGCCCTGGGGCCGGCGGGACTGCGCGAGGTGGCGGACCAGTGCTACCACCGCAGCCACTATCTGGCCGACCGGCTCGCCGCGCTGGCAGAGGTGCATACCCGATTCGCGGCGCCCTTCTTTCGCGAGTTCGTGGTGCGCCCTCCGGTGCCCCCGGCGGAACTGAATCGCCGGCTCTGGGAACAGCGGGGGATCATCGGCGGCCTCGACCTGGGACGCTTCGATCTGGGTCTGGAGGGTTGTTGGCTGCTGACTGCGACCGAGCTCAACACCCGCGCAGCCATCGACCGGCTGGTGGAGACGGTCGCCTCATGAGTGTCGTACGACGGTTCCTGTCGGACGGGAACCTTCCGGGTCCCGCACGGGAAGCGCCTCCCGGTGCGGCGGCCGCGAGCACTCCCGCGGCAAGCGGCGCCGGGCTGCTGCCCGCTCCACCGCTTTTGTTCGAGCAGTCGGTATCCGGCCGCACCGGCGTTCAACTCGCCGCCCTCGATGTGCCGCGCAGCGCACCACTGCCAGACGCGCTGCTGCGCACATCGCTGCCCCTGCCGGAGCTGTCGGAGGGGGAGGTAGTGCGCCACTTCACCAACAGCTCGCGGCGCAACTTCTCGGTCGACCAGGGTTTCTACCCGCTCGGCTCGTGCACCATGAAGTACAACCCCAAGATCAACGACCGGGTAGCCGATCTGCCGGGGCTGGCGGTCATCCACCCCTACCAGGACGAGGCGACGGTGCAGGGGGCGTTGCACCTGCTCTGGGAGTTGCAGCAATGGCTGGGTGAGATCTCCGGCCTGCCGGCGGTGTCACTGCAACCCTCGGCGGGCGCGCATGGAGAGTTGACCGGAGCGCTGATCATGCGCGCCTGCCACCAGGCAACCGGCCGGCAGCGCACCACCATGCTGGTGCCCGACTCTGCCCACGGCACCAATCCGGCCACCGCCGCCATGGCCGGCTACCAGTCTCGCACCGTGCCCACCGGCACCGACGGCAACCTCGACTTCGCCGCCCTGCAGGACGCCCTGGACGACAACGTCGCCGGGCTGATGATCACCAATCCCAACACGCTCGGCCTGTTCGAAGAGCGCATCGTCGACATCGCGGCGGCGGTGCATGAGGCCGGCGGGCTGGTGTACATGGACGGCGCCAACATGAACGCCATGGTCGGCGTGGCCCGTCCCGGCGACCTGGGCACCGACATTCTCCACTTCAATCTGCACAAGACCTTCAGCATACCGCACGGCGGCGGCGGTCCCGGCGCCGGGGCCACCGCGGTCACCGCCGAGTTGGCCCCGTTTCTGCCGCGGCCGGTGGTGTGCCGCGACGGCGCCACCTACCGGCACGACTACCAGCGGCCGCAATCGATCGGCCGGGTGCGCGCCTTCTACGGCAACGTCAACAACGCCGTTCGCGGCTACGCCTACCTGCGCTCCCTTGGAGGGGACGGCCTGACTGAGATGAGTCGGCTGGCAGTGGTGAATGCCAACTACCTGCGCGCCGCCCTCGCCGGCTCCCTGGAGCTGCCCTACGCGCGCATCTGCAAGCACGAGGCGGTATTCAGCGCCCGGCAGGTGGCACAGAAGCATGGCGTGCGTACCCTCGACATCGCCAAACGGCTCATCGATTACGGGCTCCATCCGCCGACGATCTACTTCCCGCTCACCGTACCAGAGGCACTGATGGTCGAGCCCACGGAGACCGAGTCCAGGCAGACCCTGGATCACTTCATCGCGACGCTGCGCGCCGTCCTCGCCGAGGCCGCGGCCACGCCGGAGCTGGTGCGCAACGCGCCGCATAGCACCCCGATCGGGCGCCTGGATGAGGCCACTGCAGCACGGCATCCGATACTCGTCTGGCCCCTGACGGAGAACGGGTAGTTCGACGCCGGCCATCTCAAGGGAGCGATCGGTCTGAGGCCGAAGCTTCCTACGCGGTCTGCCGGGAAGCCGCCAAACTGATACAATCGGGGCAAGAGCACCGCGTTGAATCTTTACGTCTTCCACTACCACCTGCTGCCGGGCGGCGTCACCACGGTGATCCGTGACGGTGCGCACGCGCTGCTCGCCCACGCGCACCTGATTCCCAGGCTGCGCCGGTTGGTCGTGGTTACCGCCGGAGCCGAGGGAGGCGGGCTCGGCGAACCGATCGAGCGCCGCAGGCTCGATGCACTGGGGTACGAGGACGTACCGGCGACCGCGGACGGGCAACGGCAGCTTGCCAATCTGCTGCGGCGCCGCTTCGGTGATGGGGTGTGGTGGATCCACAACCACCACTTGGCCAAGAACACGCGCTTTACCGGCGCCGTGTTGCTGGCTGCCGCTGCCGGGCAGCCGATGATTCTGCAGATCCATGATTTCCCGGAGAACGCGCGGCCGGCGAATCTACGCCGCCTGATGCGTGAGGTGCCCGCTTCCCCCTATCCCGGCGGTGAGAACGTACGCTACGCGGTGCTGAACCGGCGCGACTACGACGCCCTGACCATCGCCGGCTGTCCCGAGGAGCGCATCATCGTGCTCGGCAACCCGGTGCGGGCGGCGGCACCGGTCCCCGCGGCCGATTCCGAGCCGGCACGGGCCGCGCGCGCCAGGCTCGTCGACGTGGCTGGCGCTCATCCGCCGCTGGGCAGCGGGAGCTGCGATCCGCGGCGGCCCCTGTGGCTCTACCCGGTGCGGGTGCGGCGCCGCAAGAACGTATTGGAGGCGGGCCTGCTGGCGCGACTCGCCGGAGCCAACCTGCTCGTGACCCTGCGCGCATCCTCGCGCGCAGAGGCGCCCTACGCGCAGCAGGTCGAGGAACTCTTTGCCGGCGGCGCCATCCCCGGCCTGTACGGCGTCGGCGAGCAGCTCGATGCGTACGGATTGCGGTTCGAGGATCTGCTGGCCGCGGCCCACCTGATCGTCTCGTCGTCGGTCGAGGAGGGATTCGGCTTTCAGTTCGTCAACGCCCTGCAGTGGCGACGGCCGCTGCTGGCGAGGCACCTGCCGGTGCTCGACGATCTCGCATCGCTCCTCGAAGGCTACCCGTCCGCCATCTACGATGCCGTGCAGTGCCCTCTGGCGACGCACGACCGGCGCCTGCTGCGCGCCGCCTACGATCGCGCGCTGGAGCGGGCCGGACGCCTGCTGCCGGTGGCGCAACTCGATCGCCTGCGTGGCGGGCTGGAGAAGATTCTGTCCGGTAATGCGGTCGACTTCTCCTACCTCGACGTCGCGCAGCAGGCAGACCTGCTGCGGCGTTGCAGCGACCGAGGGTTCGAACGCGAGTTGCAACACGCCAACGCCGAGCTGCTTTCCGCCTTGCAAGCGCTGCCGCTACAGCCGCTCCCCGACCGCAGCGAACCGATAGCGGAGGCATACGGCGCGACTCCATTCGCCCTCCGCAGCGCCGCGCTGCTGGCGCCGCTTCTCGCTTCGGATACGCAGCTTGGGGAGCCGGCGACCGGAGCCGCTGCTACCGTGATCGATCCCGCTGCCGTGCGCGGTACGTTTACCGCACCGGACGCGCTGCGCCTACTCATGGAGAGTTGAACAAGGAGGATCGTCATGCTGTCCGCCCTCTCTCAGTATCTGCCCTTCCTGCTGATCGCCATACTGCTGCTCAGCCAGTTTCAGCGCGGCCTCACGCGCCCCGGCACCGGCTCGCCGAGCGCCGCGCGGCGCACCGTCACCATGCTGGGAGCCGGCGTGGTGCTCGGCGTGTGGATCGCTGTGCTGTTCCTGCTGCGCGTAGGTGCCCCCGACTGGACTGGGGTCCTTCCGATCGCCGCGGCCATCGGGGTGGTCTATCTGCTGCGCCGCAAGCTCACGGCATTTCCGACCCACTGCCGGTACTGTGGCCGCCGCCTGCCGGCACGAATGACGTTCGGTTTGGACGCAGCCGCTACCGCACGTTATGCTGAAAGCGCCTGCCCCGCCCCCGACTGCCGCGCGTCGTCCGAGCCGCACGACGCGGCCTCCGCCACGGTGGCAGAAGCGCCTGAATAGGACGCCGCGCCCGACCCGCACGGCGCCGCCCGAACCGGCAAACCGATGCTGCCCCCGACGTCACACCGCTACGCAAGGAGCCGGTTGCCATGCCCAGCATCCCGCGGCAGCGGTTCGGCAAGCAGCATGGGGCAATGAGCCTCGCGCTGATCGGCTTCAGGTCGACGGGGAGGCCGAAACACGTGCCTTGCGGGCAAGCTGAACCAGTCCGGGTACGGTGTCGGGCCGTACTGGGTCATTTGTTCCCACGGATGCGGCCTCACGCCCCGGCGGCGCCCCACCCGCAATTCGGATAGCTATCTGTAACTCGTTCAGCATGCATTACTAAGCCGACCTCCGGTGGATTGTCGACGCGGTTCCACGATGGTGGCACGGAGATTGCATCCTTTCAGCAGGAGAACGCATCGATGAAGCCCTCCGCCCGGACCACTGCCCTGCTCGCCGCCGCTTCCTACCTACTGGCAATGGCGGTCCTGCTGATCGTCATCGGACACTACCTGCTCGGCACCACCGGTCTGGCGATCGCGCTCGGCATCGGCGCCGCCATGCTGGCCACCGGACTCCCGCGCGGGTCGGCCGCCGCCAACATGCTGCGTCTGGAAGCCATTCCGCTCGACGCGCGCCAAGCCCCGTGGCTGTACCGGCAGTTGATCGAGCTGGCCGACCGCGCCGGCGTGCGGACTCCGGGCCTGTTCCTGCTACGTGCGCCGCAGCCCAACGCGCTGACCATGGGCACGCGCGACGCCGCCGCGGTGCTGGTGACCGATGCACTTCTCACTTCCCTCGACCGGCGCGAGGTACGCGGCGTGCTGGCCCATGAAATCGCCCACATTCAGGCCAACGACGTGTGGCTGGCGAGCCTGGCCGGCACCATGCGCCGCTTTACCGGCGCCCTCGCCCTGGTCGGCGGGCTCGGCCTGCTGTTCGCGCTGCCGGCGCTGGTAGTCGGTGTGATCATCGTCCCGCTGCCGATCGTACTGCTGATGCTGGCGGCGCCGACCGTGAGTGGTCTGCTGCAGATGGCGCTGGCGCGCTCGCGAGAGTTCAACCGAAGTTCCAGAGGGTAATGCTTAGTAAATTGCTGGGTAACATGTAGTTAGC
>CAYFXT010000126.1:0-8737 GCA_964346995.1 uncultured Spirochaetaceae bacterium
TCGCCCCGGCCATCCTCGAGCTCTTTGAGGTGCCGCGGCCGGATTACATGATCCGGCCAAGCTTTGTGTTGTATCCCGAATCAAGTCGCCGGGAAAGCAGGTGATCAGTCTTGGTCCGCCGGCTCTCTCCCCGTATCCGGCTGTTGCCTGCGGGCAGTGACAGAATCTCCCAGGTTTCCTGGCGCTCTCCAGGACTTGGCCTGGCGCAATTAAACTTGGGTTAGGCTACCATGGCGTCGGGGCCGCCTGGGGTGGTTGCAAATTCCCACGATTGAGGTGATCCGTGCGAGCGCACTATCTGCAACACGTTCCGTTCGAAGGTCTGGGAAGCATCGAGCCCTGGCTGCAGCGTGCCGGGTACGAAGTGACCGCGACGCGGTTCTACGACTCCGACGAGCTGCCGCCGCCGGCCGAGGTGGACTTCGTGGTGGCGATGGGCGGTCCGATGAGCGTCAACGACGAGCGGCAGTACCCCTGGCTGGCGGCCGAGAAGCGGTTCATCGCTGCGGTGATCGAACTGCAGCGCCCGGTGCTGGGGGTATGTCTCGGCGCGCAGCTCATTGCCAGCGCCTGCGGGGCGGCGGTGTACCCCAACAAGGTCAAGGAGATCGGCTGGCTGCCGATCCAGGGCGTGGCCCCCGACGGCGACGGTGATGCCTGCGTGGAGCAACCTGCCACGTTCCGCTTTCCGCCGTTCCTGGAGGTGTTTCACTGGCATGGCGACACGTTCGACCTGCCGGACGGAGCGATCCGCCTGGCGCGCAGCAACGGGGCACGGAACCAGGCGTTCCAGCTCGGCGGTTCGGTGGTCGGCATGCAGTTCCACCTCGACACCACCCCGGACGGCGCCCGCGCACTGGTCGAACACTGCCGCGCCGAGTTGGTGCCGTCGATGTACGTCCAGTCCGAGGAGCGCATCCTGGCCGCGGAACCGGCCAAGTACCGCGCGCTCAACAGATGGATGGACAAGGTCCTGACGTTCATCACCGGCTTGGAGCCGTGCTGACCGCCGGTGGCCGGGGGGCTACTTCGGCCGACGCGCCATGGTGGCAGCACTTATCTTGATCTTGACCAGGTTGATCTCCCTGATGCGCATGTTCTGCTCCAGGCGTTCGCCGATCGCGAACGGCTCACCCGGAAGCGTCGCGGACGGCGGCCGGCGGTGACTTCCCTGTGTCGATTTCGTCGTGTCACGGAGGGACCCTGCCTACACCTGCAGGGAGGGCCTACACCTGCTCCCGCAGGCGGGCCTACTCCTGCAGGCGGCCTGCCAGGGTGAGTGTGCGCTGCGCCCGCCGCACCACCGGTATGTCGATCAGGCGTCCGTCCAGTGCCACGGCGCCGTGCCCTGCGGCCTGCGCCGCATCGTAGGCGTCGACCACGGCGCGTGCCTCGGCCACCGCCGCTGGCGGCGGCGTGAACACTTCGTTGCAGGCGCCGACCTGAAGCGGGTGCACGCACAGCTTGCCCTGGAACCCGAGCCGGCGCGCCGCCAGCGCCTCCGCACGGACGCGGTCGGGATTGCGCAGGTGGGTGCTCGGCGAATCGATCGGCGCCTCCAGGCCGGCGGCGGCCGCGGCAACCGTCAACCGTGCACGCGGATACAGCAGCTCCGGCTCCACGCCAGTTGCCTCGGTGCCCACCTCCACGCCGTAGTCCAGCGCCCCGAACGCCGCAACGCAGTCCCGGCCCAGTGTGGCGGCCGCCGCCAGCAGCCCGTCGGCATCGCGCACACCACGCGCGGTCTCGATCAGCACCACCAGGAACGTGGAGCCGACCGCCAGGCGGGCCGCCGCTTCCCGGCGCTCCAGTTCGCCGGCCAGACCGCGCAGCTCGGCGGCGTGCTCCAGCTTCGGCACCATCAGCCCGCCCACCGCCGCCAGCGGCACCGCGGCGAGGTCGGCGGCATGGTCCGGATCGGAGATCGGGTTGACCCGCGCCAATAGCCGCTCGCGCGGCACCTCCGGCAGCGCCGGGACGATCATCTCGCGCGCTGCGGCGCGCTGGTCGGACGGGACGGAGTCCTCCAGGTCGATAATCACCTTGTCCGCGCCCGCGGCCGCCGCCTTGGCGTAGCGGTCGGGCCGGTTGGCGGGCACGAACAGCAGCGACCGTACTGGCAGCACCATAGGTCAGCCCGCCGCGTCGGGGGAGGCCGCTACGCGGGCGGTGGCTGCGACGGGGCCGGGGGCGGTGTTCACGGTAAACCGGGTCAGCGCTCGTTCGGTTCGGGAAAAGAGACCCGGGGAGCGGCGTCCCGCTTGTAGATCATCGCGCTTCGGGTGTAGTCGAGCACCACGTCGCCGTTCTGGTTGATGCCGCGCGACCGGAACCGCACGATGCCCGCTTCCGGGTAGGACTTCGACTCCCGCCGCGCCAGAATCTCGGTTTCGCAGTACAGGGTATCCCCCAGGAACACCGGATTCGGCAGCTTGATCTCCTCCCACCCCAGATTGGCCATCGCGTGCTCGGTGACGTCGTGCACGCTCATACCGGTGATCAGCGCCAGGGTGAAGGTGCTGTTCACCAGGATGCGACCCCACCGCGAGCCGGCGGCGTAGCGGGCGTCGAAGTGCAGCGGATTGGTGTTGTGCGTCAGGTGGGTGAACAGCGCGTTGTCGGCCTCGGTTACGGTATGCCCCCACCGGCTGCGGTATACGTCGCCCACGGCGAGGTCGTCGTAGAACCGCCGGGTCCAGCCGGGCCGGACCTGGTTTTCCGTATCAGTCATGATGGAGCCTGGAGTATAGCCCCGTCCGGATGTGCCGTCAGCGCACGCCGCCACGTCGGGTGTATTCCGGTAGCGTGGCAGGCAATACGAGCAGACGCCGCCACCGGGACGAGCTGACCCGCGTATGAGCGCTCTTACCACCTGGCGGGAATGCACCGTGACCGACCGTGACCGTGGAGTCTATCGCAACCGCTCCACCAGACGGCGCGTGCGCTTGACGGACTGGCGGCCGGCTGCGTTACTTGCCGGCAGTACCATGCCACCGGCGCGCCGCACGGCGCGCACACGCCCTCAGGAGGTTCACCGATGGGAAGAACGGGACGCGCCAGCGTGATGACCGGCAGGGAGTTCGAGATCCGCGAGTACCCGGTGCCGGAGGTTGAGCCGGGACGGGTCCTGGTCAAGCAGGAACTGGGCGGCATCTGCGGCACCGATCTGCACAACTGGCAGTTTCAGCGCCTCGGCTTCGACGTCATCCTCGGGCACGAGAACGTCGGCAGGCTCGATGCGCTCGGCGCCGGGGTCAGCGAAGACGCCACCGGCAATCCGGTGCAGATCGGCGACCGGGTGGTGGTTTCCCCGCATCTCGGCGTGGGGTTTCAGCCGGTCGACCGGGTGCCTGCCCTGCGCGGCGGCTTCGGCCAGTACATCTACCTCTGGAACCCCACGAACGTATTCCTCAAGACCGATCTGCCGGCCGAGATCGCGGTGCTCACCGAGCCGTCGGCCTGCTCCTACCACTGCGTTTCACGCGCCCGCATCCAGCTCGGCGACACGGTGGTGATTCAGGGCACCGGACCAATAGGGCTGCTGGCGATCGCCTGGGCCAGGCGCGCCGGCGCCGGACGGCTGATTGCGGTCGGTGGACCCACCGGGCGTCTGGAGTTCGCCGAACGGCTCGGCGCGGACCTGACAATCGATATCGCTAAGGTGCCGGACGCCGAGGAACGCAGACGGATCGTGCGCGACAGCACGCCGCGCGGCGCCGGCGCCGACGTGGTGTGCGAGTGTGCCGGTTTCCTGGCGGCGATTCCCGAGGGACTTGACTACCTGCGATACGGCGGCACCTACGTCGAGTTCGGGCACTTCGTGGACACCGGCACCTTCGAGTGCAACCCCAACCAGATGCTGATGCGCAAGAACCTGCGCCTGGAAGCCGCCTGGGGTTTCGAGGCCCCCCACTTCGTGCGTTCGCTGGCGCTGCTCGAACAGTACGCCTCGCTGTTCGAGGGGTTCGTGAGCCACGTCATCCCGCTGGAGCGGGTCGCCGACGGCTTCCACGCCCTGGACAGCAACTACCGGCTGGACGACCGCGACGCCCTGAAGATCGCCATCGCGGCGAACAGCGGATGATGCGGACGGAGGCGGAGCTGATGGCTGTTTGCCCCGTCTGCGCGTCTGCGCGCGCGACCTTGACGCAGGGGCCACACGGGGCTAACGTCGCACCAACCTTGCAGGGCGGCGCCGGCATCCGACCCCGGCGCGCAGGAGGCATTCATGCACGACTTGGCGATTCGCAACGGCCGCGTCATCGACGGTAGCGGCAGGCCCGAGTATCAGGGGGACATCGGGATCGAGGGCGGCAAGATCGCAACCGTCGGAGCGGATGTAGGTCCCGCCCGGCGCGAGATCGACGCCGCCGGCAAGCTGGTGACGCCGGGCTGGATCGACATGCACACCCACTTCGACGCGCAGGTGTCGTGGGATCCCTACCTCACGCCCTCCTGCTGGAACGGCGTGACCACCATCGTGATGGGCAACTGCGGGGTCGGCTTCGCCCCGGTGCATCCCAAGGACCGCGACTGGCTGATGGACCTGATGGACGCGGTCGAGGATATCCCGGCGATCGCCATGTCGGCCGGTATGGAGTGGGCCTGGGAGACGTTCCCGGAATACCTGGAGGCGATCGACCACAAGCCGCGCGTGATGGACGTCCTGACCCAGCTCCCGCACTGCGCGTTGCGCACCTACGTGATGGGCGATCGCGGCGCCGAGGACATCCAGCCGACCGCCGCCGAGCTGGTCGAGATGACCCGCATCGTGCGCCAGGGAATCGAGGCGGGTGCGTTCGGCGTCTCCAGCAACCGCCTGCTGGCGCACCGCACCAAGGCCGGCGAGCTGATACCCGGCACCCTGGCCCGCTATCCCGAGATCGAGGCAATTGCCAAGGGCGCGGTCGAAGCCGGCGGCGGCGTGCTGCAGTTCGTAGGGCCGTTCGAGCGCGAGTGGCTCTACTCCCTCGCCCGGATGGACGGCATCAGCGTGACCTACCTCATGGGAGAAGGCGGCCGCGAGTCGCTGGACCCGCTGGAGGAGAAAGCGTACGCCAACGGCTGGCGGGTGTATCCCCAGGTTCGCGGCCGCGGCACCATGATCATCATGAACCTGGAGGCATCGCTGCATCCGTACATGCTCAACTACGCGTACCGGGAGCTGGCCGGCACATTGCCGATGGCCGAACGGCTGCGCAGGATGCGCGACCCCGAAGTGCGCGCGCGGATTCTGGCCAGCGACTGGGACCTGACCAACGACGTGCGCAAGAAGGCCGGCAACAAGTACGGCGAGGTCGGCCCCGACGACAACACGTTCGTCGACGACACCACGCCGGGCAGCCGGCTGCCGTGGTTGCTGGAGCGGATCATCTCCAATCCCGCCAAAGTCTACGTGCTCGGCGATCCGCCCGATTACGAGCCGGACGCCGCGGCCAGTGTCGCCGCCTACGCCAGGAAGCACGGCATCTCGGCCGACCAGGCGTTCTACGATCTGCTCACCGCCGACCGGGGCCAGACCATGCTGATCCATTACCTGGAGGGCTATTCGCAGGGCAACCTGGAGTACATGGCCGACATGATGCGCCATCCGATCACCCGCAACGGGCTGAGCGACGCCGGCGCCCACGTCGGTGCCGTCTGCGACGCGCACATGCCGAGCTGGAACCTGGCGTTCTGGGGACGCGACCGCACCCGCGGCGGGAAAGTCGCGCTGGAGACGATCGTGAACAAGCAGACGCGCGGCCCGGCGGAGGTGTACGGGCTGCTCGACCGTGGCCTGTTGCAGCCCGGCATGCGCGCCGACGTCAACGTGATCGACTTCGAGCGCCTGTCGTGGCCGGCGCCGAACATCGTCTACGACCTGCCGGAGAACGCCAAGCGGTTCATGCAGCGCCCGGTGGGCTACGACTACACCATCTGCGACGGCGAGATCGTGCTGGAACACGACGAGCTGACCGGTGCGCTCCCCGGCCGCCTGGTGCGCCGCCGCTCCTAGCGCCTCGAACCCGCCGCCATCCGGTATCGTTCGGCCTATCCCCACCTGACGCTACGGGCGGCCCAACTACCGGTAGCGACGGATCGGGCATAATGCAGGCATGACGGGGCGGCAGGACGGCGACGGAGCGGCGCTGGCGGGAGTTCGAGTGCTCGACGCCACACGGGTGCTGGCCGGTCCCTACTGCACCATGGTGCTGGCCGACATGGGCGCCGACGTGGTCAAGGTGGAGCGGCCGGCGGGTGGCGACGACACGCGCGCCTGGGGACCACCCTACCTGGGAGACCCGACAGCCCGGCTGAGCGCCTACTTCCTGGCGGTCAACCGCAACAAACGCAGCGCGGCGATCGACCTGCGCAGCCCGCGGGGCCGGCGGCTGTTCCTGGATCTGGCGGCGCGCAGCGACGTGGTGGTAGAGAACTTCGCGCCCGGCGTAGGGGAGCGGCTGGGGCTGGATCATGCGGCGCTGTGCGCGGCCCGGCCGGACGTGGTGCATTGCTCGATTACCGCGTTCGGGCGCAAGCCGGGGCCGGGCTACGATCTGGTGATCCAGGGGTTGAGCGGGCTGATGTCGCTGACCGGCGAGCCGGACGGACCGCCGATGAAGGTGGGCGTTGCGCTCACCGACGTGATCGCCGGCCTGCACGCCGCCAGCGCCATCCTCGCCGCGGTGATCAGCCGGCAGCGAACCGGCCAGGGACAGCACCTGGAGATCAACCTGATGGGCTCCACGGTGGCCGCTCTGGTGAACATCGCGCAGGCGTTTCTGCTGAACCGCCGCCCGCCGGGCCGCTTCGGCAACGCCCATCCGCAGATCGTGCCATACGAGGTGTACGCGGCCAGCGACGGCTACCTGACTATCGGCGCCGGCAACGACAAGTTGTTCGCCGGACTGTGCACGGTGCTTTGCTGTCCCGAACTGCTGCGCGATCCGCGCTTCCGCGACAACTCGACGCGGGTGGCGAATCGGGCGGCCCTGAACGCCGTCCTGATCCCGCTGATAGCCGCGCGCTCCGCCGCGGAGCTGGTTGGCGAGCTTACCGCGGCCGGGGTGCCGGCAGGTGCGGTGGCCGACCTGCCAGCCCTGTTCGGCACGCCGCCGACCGCACCGCCCGGAGTCAACCTGCTGGAACTGGCGGCGGCGGAGGACAAGCGCTATCTTTCGGTCGGGCCGGTAGTGGAGATGCCGGGACTGCGCGGGAACCCGCGCGGCGCGCCACTGGTGGGTCAGCACACACGCGAGGTGCTGGCGGAGCTGCTGGGCTGCTCGGCGTCGCAACTGACCGAGTTCGAGCGAGAGGGGGCAATCGCGACGGCATGAGAAACGGACCGACAGGAAAGCTGCTGCAGACGATGATGCGCCGCGCATGCTGCTGATCACAGCGGCAGCAGCCGGACGGCGCAGTTCTTCAGCGCCGGAATCGGATGGCGCAACCGAACGGTGGCGCGCGACGCGTGGGTGAGAACTTGCGCGGCATCACCGGAGAGAGCCCGGCCTTCACCCTGATGCCACGGGAGGAACGGCAGGCCCTGCTGGCCGATGTCGATGCCTACTGTCGGGAAGTGCGGCCGGTTGAGGATCTGTGCTATGTGGAGCATCGCTACAACGAGGCGGTCGTCTCACTGGCGCGCAAGCACGATATCCTCGGCATGACGGTGCCGAAACAGTACGGCGGGCGCGGCGCCGACGCCCTCACCTACGCGGCTGCGATCGCGCGCATCGGCCGGGAAGGCACCGGCGTGCGCACCCTGTTCTCGGGGCACTGCTCGATCGGCCAGACCCCGATCGTGGAGTGGGGCACCGAGGAGCAGAAGCGGCGCTACCTGCCGGCCACGGTAACCGGCGAGCGGATCCTGGCGTTCGGCCTCACCGAGCCGGAGGCGGGTTCCAATCCGCTGGAGATGCAGAGCACCTACCGGCGTGAGGGCGACCACTACGTGCTCAACGGCGTGAAGTACCTCATCTCCAACGCCACCATCGCCGGCGCCATCATCATGTTCGCCTACCCGGAGGACCCCGGCGACGGCAAGCGGCGGATCAGCGCGTTCATCATGGATACCGACGGCGACGGCATTGAACGCGAGGCGTTGACCGCCAAGCTCGGCATGCCCACCTGCGACACCGGCATGTTCGAGGTAACCGAGTACCGGGTGCCGGTGGGGAACCTGCTCGGCGCGGAAGGCGGCGGCTTCGCGGTGGCGATGAAGACGCTGCGCAGCGGCCGCCTCAGCGTGGCGGCGGGGTGCGTGGGCGTGATCGAGGACTGCCTCGCCGCTGCGGTCGACTACGCCAAGGAGCGCCACCAGCATGGCAAGGCGATCGCCCGCCATCAGCTCGTGCAGGACCACATCGCCCAGATCGAGGTGGCGCGGCAGAGCAGCGCCAGCATCGTGGGCGACGCCGCGCGCTGGAAGGCGGCCAGCGATGACCGCCCCGGCGACGCCGAACTGGCCGACCGGGTTGACCAGCTCATTGCGGAAGCCAAGTACGCGACCAGCAACGCCGCCTTCGACGCGGCCGACCGGGCGCTGCAGGTGTTGGGAGGCCGCGGCTGGTCCGACCTGTATCGGCCCGGACGCCACCTCAAGGACGTGCGCGTGTGCCGGATCTACGAGGGCACCGACGAGGTTCTGAAGCTCAAGATCGCGGCCGGAGTGCTCGGCCGCGAGTACGCGGCGTTCCGCTAACCCGAAGTTCCAGAGGCTAAATCGGACTTAATTCTTTGCTATAGTGATAGG
>CAYFXT010000127.1:0-8651 GCA_964346995.1 uncultured Spirochaetaceae bacterium
CAGCGTTGTTCTCGTCCAGGGTGCGGCCGGAGCGCTTGCGCGGCTTGAAGCCGTGGTCGCCGTCGCCGATCCAGTGCCCGGTGACGGCGGGCGACAGGTCGTAGCCAGCCACCTCGTCGCGGTTGCCGAACGGGTCGCGTTCGCCCTGCAGGATCAGGGTGGGCGTGCGCAGGGTCACCAGGTGCGCAGTGCGCAGCTTGTCGGGTCGCCCGGGCGGGTGGAATGGATAAGCATAGCAGATCAGCGCCTGCACGGCGCATTCATCGGCCACCAGACTGGCGATGCGCCCGCCCAGGGAGCGCCCGCCGATCGCCACGTCGTCGCCGCACTGCGCCCTGACCGCGGCGATCACCTCGCGCCAGGTCTGCTCCAGGACCGGCTGGCGGTCGGGCGCGCCGCCGCGGCCGTTCACGCGTCGGCGATACATGTAGGGGAACTCGAACCGCGCCACCCGCAGGCCCGCCGCGTTCAGACCATCGGCGAGTGCGTTCATCGCCTCGTGGTCCATCGGCTGCGAGGCGCCGTGGGCCAGTATCAACGTATGCCGGGCGTCTCCGGGCCCGGTGATCAGCGACTGCATCACAACCCCGCCGCGTGGGCGCTGTGGAAGGTGTCGGCGCCGCCGCGCAGGCCGTCCCCATCGCGCGCCACGGCCACCGGACTGGCGAACGGGCTCAATCCCTCGGTGACGTAACGCGGATCGACCGTCCCCACGTGGTGGCGTCGTACGCGCAGCTTGTCGATCACGGCGGCGTCGATGCGGCCGTCGACAGCGGTCAGCGGTGTGCTGCAGTCGAGTCGCGGCGCGTCGATGGCGGCCTGCGGGCCGAGCCCGAAGTCGAGCATCTTCACCACCAGACTGGTCACGCAGTTGGTGATGCGACGGCCGCCGGAGGCTCCCAACGCCAGCCGCGTCCGGCCTCCGTCGAGAACCAGCAGCGGCGACATGTTGTTCAGCGGGAGCTTGCGCGGCGCGATCGAGTTCACGTGGCCCGGCACCGGGTCGAACCACATCATGCCGTTGTTGAGAATCACGCCGGTTCCGGGGGCTACCACGCCGGATCCGAACCCGGCCATCAGCGTGTTGGTGAGCGACACCGCGTTGCCGGCGCCGTCCATCACGCACAGGTGGGTGGTGCCGTCCTGGTAGCCAGGAGCGCTGCCGGGCGGCCGCCGCGGGGCGCGCCTGCCCTCCTCCTCCCACGGGTCGCCGGCCTTGAAGTGGCGCGGCGCTCTGCGCCCAACCGCCGCCCAGCGCCGCGCTGCGTAGGCGGGCGAGGTGAGGCCCCGCCACGGCACGTCGGCGCTCTCGGGGTCGGCCAGAAAGGCGAACCGGTCGGCGTAGGCCAGTCGGGCGGCGCAGATGTAGCGGTGCAGTGCCTCGGCGCTGTTGTGTCCGCAGCCGGCCAGATCGGTACCGGCGAGCAGTTGCAGGGTCATGGCGCTGGTGATGCCGCCGCTGGCGAACGGCGCCACGCGCACGCGGAGGTTGCGGTAACGCACCTCCAGCGGGCCGTCGCCGGAGCCGCCGGCCTGCCAGTGGAACGGCCGGTAGGTCTCCAGGTCGATCCGGCTCAGCACGCCGCCGCCGGCCCGCACCGCATCGACGAGCCGGCTGGCCACGCCGCCGCGGTAGAAGCCGTCCCTGCCGCCGCTGGCGATCGCCTCCAGCGTATCGGCCAGCTCGGGCTGGCGGATCCTGGCCGGTTCCGCGCGCACCGGCTCGCCGCGCTGGTAGCCGGGCCCGGGGATCTGTACCCCGAAGGGCAACTCGCCATTCGGCAGGAACAGGCGGCGCAGCTCTGCATGGCGGGTAAGCTTGCCGATCTGCTGGCCGAACGCCATCAGGTCGTGGAACTCGGGCGCGAAACCGCCCCGTGCCAGCTCGATGGCGGGAGCGATCACCTCGTCCAGGGGTAGCCGGCCCAGCTCCCGGTGCGCGGTGGTGAGGCCGGCTACCGCCCCGGGGGTGGCGACCGAACGCGGCCCTTCCAGGTTGGCGTCGTCCTCGACCCCCGGCCAGCCGAACGCACCGACCGCCGGGGCGCCGGTGAGGCGGTACATGTCCGGGGAAACCGCGAGCGGCGCGCGCATCGGAAACCCGAACACGCCGCCGCGCTCCGCCACCTGATAGACCAGGTAGCCGCCACCGCCGATACCGCTGCACGAAGGCTCGACCACGCCGACGGCGAACGCTGCCGCCACCGCCGCGTCCACCACGTTGCCGCCGCCGCGCAGCATCGCCAGCGCCGCGGTGCTTGCCAGCCGGTGCTTGGTAGCCACCACCGCACGCTCGCCGCGCGCCTCCTGCTTGCCACTGGAGAATACGCTCCTGCTCACGACCGTGCGTTCATGCGCCCTGCCCTGCCGGCCTGCGTCTCGAGCGGTGCCAGTGCGCTCTCGAATTGCCCGGTGGCAAGAAGCACGAGCGTACACGCTTCCAGCCACGGGATGCCATGCTGGTCGAGGGTACGCTCCAACTCCTCGGACTCGGTGCCCGGATTGAGGATCACCCGGCGCGGGCGGGCTGCGACCAGGTCGTCGATCAGCGTCATGATACGGCGCGGACCGACGTAGACGGTCAGCGTGTGCACGCGGTCGGCCAGCGAGGCCAGATCGGACACCGCCGGAAGCCCCTCCACTTCGTCGTGCGCCGGGTTGATCGGCACAACGTCGTAGCCATGCTGCTGCAGAGCGCGCACGGCGCGGTTGGCATAGCGCTGCCGATTACGGCTGGCCCCGAGAACGGCGACCTGATGATTGGTGGCTGCCATGACTGACATTGTACGCCGCCGGCCCGGCCGTGGCCATGCCACGAGGGTGCATCCCGCCAAGTGGCAGGTGCGCTCACACGCGGGTCGGCTCGGCCCGTGGCGGCGTCTGCTTGTACTGCTACCACAGAGCGGGAATGCCCCCGAACCCGACTGCCACGAGTGGCAGGATCCGGCGAGACGCGCAACTTGAGACGCAACGAGCTGCTGCCGTTGGGCGGCTCGGCCACGCGTGGTCCGCTCGTGGGCGGTCCCACCGGCGGCCCAGCGTCACCGTGACTTCGGCGAGCGTTCGCCGTGGTGGCGGGCGGAAGGTGCGTCAGCCTCGACCGGATCGTAGGGGGACGCCGCCCGAACCCCGTGCCTTGCAGGAGCGCAAGCCGTTCGGCGGCGAGACCCGCTTGCAGAGCGGTGGGCAAGCGCGCGAGCATGCACGCCATGCTGACCGGTGCCGATCACCCGCCACGTGCCACACCTGCGCCGGGCGCCGCCGACGCGCCCGCCGGAGGGCTGGTGGCGGTGGCGCTGTTCGCCGCATGTGGCCACCTGGGTCTGGAACTGGTGTCCAACTTTCTGCCGATCGTGTACCCGATTCTGGTGGCGGACGCGGGGTTTTCCTTTGCCCAGGTCGGCACGGTGGCCCTGGTCGCCACGCTCGGCATGACCCTCCCGCAGCCGCTGTTCGGGATGCTGGTGCGTCGCTTCGACGCCGGCCGGCTGGTGATTGTGGCGGTGCTCTGGTGCGGCTTGTTCTACGGTCTCGTCGGGCTGGCCGGCGACTTCTGGCCGCTGCTGGCGGCGGTCGCCCTGGGCGGCCTGGGCTCGGCGCTGTTCCACCCTGCCGGCTCGGTGGTGGCGGCGGCGGCACGCAGCCAGCGACGCGGGGCGGCGATGTCGATCTTCTCGGTGGGCGGCAATGCGGGAGCCGCCTTGAGCCCGCTGCTGCTGGCTGCGGTGATCGGGCGGCAGGGGCTGGCCGGGACCCTGGCGACCATCCCGCTGGCCGCCGCAACCGCTCTTGTCCTTCTGCTGTTGGCTCGCCACGGCGCCGTTCCCGCCAGCACCGACCTTGGGCTACGGTGGCGGAAGCCACGAGTGGCCACGGCGAGCATGCCGGCGGTGCCGTCCGGGTCTCCCGCCGACGCGAGTCCGGCAACGGCGCAGCGCCCGCGAACAACGACGGGGGCTGACGGCGGCTCGCGGCCGACACGCGCCGGTGGCGACGCATCATCGACGCGGCGCATACCGGAAACATGCTTCGCGCGCGGTAACCGCCCGGCAGCAGCAGCACGATCCGGCGTTTCGACGCACCAGGATCCGGAAGCCACAGCAACTTCGTCAGCCACGTCGACAGGCACCGGTGGCTCGACCACCGCGCTCCCACTGGCGCGCTCCACCGGGGAGGCCGACTCGCGAGCGGCACCCGCCATGGACGGCGCTGCGCATCGCGATCGTCGCTCCCAACGCTCGACGCCCGCCACCTTCGGCACCGGGGCGGCGGTATGCGCGCTGTCGCTGATCGTGCTGTTCGCCATGACACGTGCCTGGTATCAGGTGTCCCTGACCACCTACCTGCCGCTGTGGGTGGCGGAGCACGCCGGTGCCCGCGTCGGTATCGTACCGGTGCTGTTCGTGCTCGCCGGCAGCCTGCCCGCGGGAGCGGTACTCGGCGGCGCCATCTCCGACCGCGTGGGACGCTGGCAGGTGGTGCTGGCGGCGGGCCTCCTGATGGTGCCCGCCAACGCCGCCCTGCTGGCGGTCGGGCCGGGCGGCGGGCCGGCGTCGCTCCTGATGCTCACCGCCGCCATCGGCTGCCTGATCGGCGCCACCTATCCGGTGGCGATCATCATCGCCCAGGAGGCGTGGCCGCGCAACATCGGCCTGGCGGGCGGCATGATCATGGGGCTCGGCTGGCTGCCGGGCGGAGTCGGAGCCTCCGCGGTGGGTATGATGGCCGACAACGTCGGCTTGGCGCGCGCTCTCGCCACCCAGGTCATCCCGCTCCTGGTCGGGGTGCTGGCGATCGGTGGCTATGCCGTGCTCAACGCGCGTACCCGGCTCGGCGACCGCCGCGACCAACCCGAGGGCGCAAAAGAGTGAACTTCGGCGCTCGAAATGCGTACACTTGTACGGCCGTGCTCAGAGCCATTTCATCGATCCGCCCCGGACCATCCCGTACAGTGCTCGCGATCCCGGAGTGGCCCATGATCCCGGAGTGGCTCGTGATCCCGGAGTGCTCATGATCTCGGAATTCACCGCGCCCGGAGTCGCCACCGAGGGCCGCAGCTACGACACCCGGTCGCCACTACGCTGGGTGGTCTCGCATCTGCGCCACCATCCGCTGCTGGCGGTGGGGGCGGTGGTGTGCTCCATCACTGGCTGGTCGCTGTTCGGCTTGGGGCCGTTGATGATCGGCAAGGTCGCGCAGGTAGTGATCGACGGCGTCACCGGCCCCGCTCTTGTCGTTGCATCGGCGACACTGCTGGCGGTGCTCGCCGGCGACTCCATCGCCGCCATGTGCTCCAACATGTGCGCGGTGACGCTTGGCCATCGCCTGGAACGCGACGCCCGCGACGAGCTGTACCGCAGCCTGCTTGGCAAGAGCCAGACCTACCACAACCGCCAGCGGGTCGGCGATCTGGTCGCCCGCGCCACCGACGACACCCGTCATCTCAACCAGATGATCCATCCCGGTCTGCTGTTCATGTCCGACATGGTGCTGGGGTTCGTCGCGCCGCTGGTGTACGTGACGCTGCTCGACCCGTGGCTGCTGGTGGTGCCGGGGCTGTTCGCCGTGGCGTTCGTCTTCACCGTGCGCGACTACACGCGCCGCCTCGGGCCGGTGCTGATGGAGCAGCGCATCCAGTATGGCCGGGTGACCGCCACCGCCGAAGAGGCGGTCTCCGGAATCGAGCTGGTCAAGGCCGCGGTGAGGGAGACCTGGGAGCGCAAGCGGTTCCATGCCAGCGCCGCGTTGTTCCGCGACCTGTTCGTGCGCCAGGGCCGCATCGAGGCGCTGTACGTGCCGATGCTGATGTTCGGTGTAGCGGTTGCGTTGGCGCTCCTGCACGGCATCCTGCTGCTGCGCGCCGGTGGCATCGAGCTCAGCGAGCTGATCGCGCTGGTCGGGCTGATGAACCTGCTGCGCATTCCCGCCTTCATGTCCGCCTTCTCGTTCTCGATGGTGCAGAACGGCATTGCCGGCGCGCGCCGCATCCTGTCGGTGCTCACCGCGTCCACCGAACTGGACCAGAACAGCGGCGGCCACCAGGCGGCCGTGCGCGGCGCCATCGCCTTCGACGGCGTGTCGTTCGGGTACCACACAGGACAGAGTGCCCTTGCCGAAATCGACGTACGCATCGAGGCTGGCGAGACGGTGGCGATCGTCGGCCAGACCGGCTCCGGCAAGACCACGATGACGCAACTGGTGAACCGCACCTACGATCCCGACGCGGGCCGGATCACCATCGACGGTATCGATCTGCGCGCCTGGAACCTGACCAGCCTGCGCTCGCAGATCGCCAACATCGAGCAGGACGTATTCCTGTTCTCGCGTACCATCGCCGAGAACATCGCGTTCGCCCGTCCCGATGCGGACCGCCGCGAGATCGAAGCCGCGGCCCGCGCCGCCGCCGCGCACGGCTTCATCACCAGCTTTCAGGATGGCTACGACACGGTCATCGGCGAACGCGGCATAACCCTGTCGGGCGGCCAACGGCAGCGGCTCGCCCTGGCGCGCGCCTTCCTGAAAGACCCCCGGATTCTCATTCTCGACGACTCGACCAGCGCCATCGACAGCCAGACCGAGGATGAAATCCAGCGTGCCCTGCGCACGGTACAGCGCGGGCGCACCACGCTGATCATCACCCATCGCCTGTCGCAGATCCGCTGGGCGGACCGCATCCTGGTGCTGGCCGGCGGGCGGTTGGCGGCGGCCGGCACCCACGACGAGCTGCTGGCCACTTCGACCGTCTACCGGCGCATCTTCAGCCACTACGACATCGCACTGCCGCCGTTGCGTTCCCCGGCGAGCGCGACGCCGGCCGCCGGACAGCCGGTCGCGGGAGGAACCGGATAGATGGCGTTCCTCATGGACGGCATCGGTGCCGAGGAGTACGATCGCACCTACAGCGACCGCGAACTGGTGCGCCGCATCTTCACCTACTTCCGCGTCGAAGGCAGGCGTATGCTGTTCGTCTCGGCGGTAGTGGCGGCCTCCTCCGTTCTCGGCGCCGCGTTCCCGGCGGTGATGTCGCGCGCCATCGATCAGGTAGCGGGTGCGGGCGCGGCGAACGGCGTCATCGCCGCCATCGTGGTAGCCATCGCCCTGCTCAACACCGGCAACTGGGCTCTGAACGCGGTGCGTCGCATCCTGGGCTCACGGGCGATCGGCAACGTCGTGCTACGCCTGCGTAGTGACGCCTTCGACGCGCTGATGCGCCACGACCTGTCGTTCTACGATCAGCACCCCACCGGCAAGATCGTCAGCCGGGTGTCCGCCGATACCCAGGCGTTCTCGGAGGTGGTGACCCTCTCCATGGAGGTGGTGAGCCAGACCGTCCTGGTGCTGCTGATCTTCATCTACCTGGCCACCGTGGACCCGGTGTTGACGCTGGTGACCCTGCTGCTGGTGCCGCTGGTGGTAGGGGCGGCACTGGCGTTTCGCCGCATCGCGCGCGACGTGGTGACGCAGGCGCGGCGCGCGGTTGCCGAGGTCAGCGCGCACGTACACGAGACGGTGAGCGGCATCGGCATCGCCAAGTCGTTTCGCAAGGAGCAGACGCTCTACGACCAGTTCGCCGGCGTGAACCGGCAGTCGTTCCGCGTGAGCTGGCGCTCCGGCGTGGTGTTCTCCAGCATCTTCCCGGTGCTGTTTCTGCTCGCCGGCATCGGCAACGCCACACTGGCCTATACCGGCGGCGTGCGCGCGGCCGGCGGCGGTCTGACCACAGGCGAGTGGTACCTGTTCCTGCAGGCGGTGGGACTGATGTGGTTCCCGCTTACCTCGATCGCCTCGTTCTGGAGCCAGTTTCAGCTCGGCTTGGCGGCCGGGGAGCGGGTGTTCGCTCTGCTCGACGCCGAACCGCAGGTTACGCAGACCGGATCGGAACCGGTACGGGCGTTGGCGGGCGCCATCGAGTTGCGTAACGTCAGCTTCCACTACAAGGCGGGTGAGGCGGTGTTCGACAACTTCTCCCTGAGTGTGGCGCCCGGCGAGACGGTCGCTCTGGTGGGCCACACCGGTTCCGGCAAATCGAGCATCACCAAGCTGGTGGCACGCTTCTACGAGTATCAGAAGGGGAAGATTCTGGTGGATGGACGCGATGTCCGCTCGTTCGAGCTGGCCAGCTACCGCACCCACCTCGGCTTCGTGACGCAGGTGCCGTTCCTGTTCAACGGCAGCGTGCTCGACAACATCCGCTACGGCAAGAGCGACGCCCACGACGCCGAGGTGACCGCCGCGGCGCACCGCGTGGGCGGTGGCGACTGGATCGGCACCCTGCCCGACGGACTGACCACCGAGGTGGCGGAGCGCGGGCGCAACCTCTCCCTCGGCCAGCGCCAGCTCATCGCCCTGGCTCGGGTCCTGCTGCAGGAGCCGACAATCATCATCCTCGACGAGGCGACCGCCAGCGTGGACCCGCTCACCGAGGCGCTGATTCAGGAGGGACTGGACGAGCTGTTGGACGACCGCACCGCGCTGGTGATCGCCCATCGTCTGTCCACCATCAAGCAGGCCGACCGCATCGTCGTGTTGCGCTCCGGACGCATCATCGAGCAGGGCTCACACCACCGCCTGCTCGATGCCGGCGGCCACTAGGCGGAACTGTACAACACCTACTTCCGCCACCAGAGCCTGTAATATGTCCAGGCCGCCGG
>CAYFXT010000128.1:0-8574 GCA_964346995.1 uncultured Spirochaetaceae bacterium
CGCAAGGCCCTGCAGAAGCTGGAACGATCCCGCTGAGCCGGCCTACGACCTCCCGGCCGTGCGGCGGTGCGCCGGTTGTTCGCGCAGGCGACTGGCGCAACATCTCCACCACGTTTCCGGCTCCCGCTGTTTTCAGCGCGACAACTTCGAGCGCGCGAACTGCGCCTCGGTACTGCTACCACAGAACGGGAATGCACCCCGAGCCGGCAGACCGCGCATGCCGCCGGGCTGGCGCTCGCTCGCCTGCGGCGCTGCCGCTACGGCGTGCCGTGCAGCACTTCGATCAGCAAGTTGTCCGGACCGGAGACGAATACGACATCCATGTTCTTCATCTTGCGCGGCCCATCCACGATGTTCGCGCCGCGTTCCCGCAGTTGCGCAACGGTCGCTTCGAAGTCGTCCGTGGCCATCGCGAAGTGATGGATCGCCGCGTCGTTCGGGTTCGGTCCCCCCGTGGCCGGCGCGCGATGAAAGATATTGATGTGGCTTCCGGCCAAGTGCATGCGGGTGATGACGGCCGCTCCGAAGTCGATGACCCACTCGTCGGTGGCATCGAACGTCTTGGCAAGGAAGGCCTTGGTCGCGGCCGGGTCGCTGCTCTGGATGTGGATGTGATCAAGGGAGAGCTTCATTCGCCCTACGATGCACCATGAGCCCGATCTTGCCCACCCGTTCCCGCGATTCGTGGGCGTTGATGGATCACTATCTGATCCGGCTGATGCGCCCGGTCAGTTGAACGCGGCGATGATCTCCTGCTCCATGCGCTGGATTTCCTCCACGCCGCCGGTCGGTATGTTGCCGAACATGATCTCGTCGACCCCTTCGTCGATCAGCGCACCGATCCGGTCCACCACCTGCTGGCGGCTACCGACCATCGTGCCCTCGCCCGTCCGCTTGATCAGCCGTGCGGTCGCCTCCTGCGCCGCCGCATCGTCGCCGACCACGATCGGCATCAGGATCGTGCGCCGGATCTCGGCCGGGTCGCGCCCGGCGCGCTCGCAATGGCGTTCCAGCACCTCCACCTTGTGGCGATAGATCTCCAGCGACACGCCCTGCCCCGCCCAGCCGTCCAGATTCAACACGTCGCCGTACTTGGCCAGGGTGCGCAGCGTGCGCCGCTCGCCGGTGCCGCCCACCAGAATCGGAATGTGCGGTTGCTGATAGCAGCCCGGAGAGAGCTGCAACCGGTCGGCCCAGTAGTAACGACCGCGGAAGTCTATCGGACCCTCGGTGGTGAACAGCGTGCGAATCAGCTTGCACGCCTCCTCGAAGCGGTCCGAGCGCTCGCGCATGGTAGGGAACTTCCACCCGAAGCCGTAGTGCTCGCGCTCGCACCAGGCGGCACCCAGGGAAAGGGTAAACCGCCCCTTGGATGCCTGGTCGAGGGAGGTGGCCATCTTGGCGAGCAGCGCCGGGTTGCGGTAGGTGTTGCCCAGCACCAGATGTCCGAGCCGCAGCCTGCTGGTCATGCCGGCCGCCACCGCAATCAGCGTGTACCCCTCGAACGCCGGCAGATGCTCGCTCTCCCGCTGGCCCTTGGGCCCGCCCCACGGCGGGAAGAAGTGGTCGGCGAACCAGAGGCTGTGCCACGGCCCCGCCTCCATGGCGTCGATCGACCGCGCGATCTCGTCCCAGGTAACGCCGTAACAGTTGACCTGAATCCCAAACTTCATTCGGTGCTCCTTGCGCTGCGGGGCCGCGGGGCTATGCTGATCGTCAAGACTGCAACCCGCCCGACTCCGTTGGCCGCCTTGGCGACAGCTCTGCACAGCCACCGTTGCACGCACCGGGCGGGCGGTCAAGTGCGCCTGCCGACCCGGCCGACCCGGAGCCGCCGTACCAATGACCTCCGGCGCGCTTGTCCGGCCCCGTGCCTTGACGGGACGCGCCAACGCCCCGAAGCACGACCATCTTCCGCTCCACGCGAACCGGGCAGGTTTCGACGCGGACCTCGTCCGGGTGCGGGGCCGTGGCTTCCACGCCCACCGGATAGGCGCGCACGCGTACGGCGCGGGGGTTGAAGATGCTGCGCCCGTCGGTAACGTCGAACTCCCACCCGTGCCACGGGCAGCGCAGGATCCGGCCCTCTTTGCCGTAGCGGAAGGTGCCCGGCGGACCGGGCAGCGTGGTGCCGGTCAGCGTCCCCTGGCACAGGGGCGCGCCCTGATGAGGACACACATTGCGCAGTGCGTAGTAGCGCCCGCCGACGTTGAACACACCGATCGAGCGCGACCCGACAGTTACGATGCGCCGCGTGCCGGGCGCCAACTCGTCAGCCGCACAGACCACATACCTGTCGGCCAGATCAGCCCGATCACTGCCGGAATCATCCGCATGCATACGACCACCTCCTCGCGTGCGTGGTGCTCCGCGTGCATCGGGCCTTGCTCCGGCAATGCTGAGCCCGCCGCACACCGTTCTGCCGCCATCGAACCGCGAATACGCCCACGCTGCCGCGCCGCTGCGCAGTAACGGCATCAGCGCGGTATGATAGGCGCGAAGACGGCGATGCCCAACCTGGTGTTGATCATGGCAGACGAGGCGCGCAAGGACGTGCTGTTCCACGAACGGTTTCCCTTCGTGCGCACCGCGAACATCGACGCGCTGCGCGCCGACGCAGTATCGTTCCACAACTGCTTCGCCAACTATCCGGTGTGCGTGCCGTCGCGTGCCTCGCTGATCACCGGGCGCTACCCGCACCAGATCGGGGTGCTGCGCAACACGCACCGCCTGCCGGCCGGCGAGCGCGACCTCGGCCACCATCTGGCCGAGCACGGCTATGACTGCGTGGCGTTCGGCAAGACGCACGGCGTCAATCACGGCTTCCGGTCGGTCACCTACGACACGGTAGCTGCCATGGGGTTCGAGAACCACGGCTACGTAGAGGATCCCGACCGGATCACCGGCACGTTCGAAGGACCGGTGGATGAATACTGCGACTTCGGGGCCTGCCGGCAGTGCGACCACTACCTGCACCAGCGCGCCGGCGGCGGGCCATTCGCCGCCTTCGTCGGCATCTACGCGCCCCACCCGCCGCTCTATCCGCCGCGCGAGTATGCCGGGCTCTACCGCGCCGACCAGATCGCGCTGCCGCGGCGGCCTTCGGCGCAGGACAACGCCGCCCGGCCGTCGATACAGCGCGTCCCGCGCCGGCGCTGGGACACCTATTCCGAAGCGACGCGCCGGCAGGTGGTGGCCGCCTATCTGGCGCTGATCACGCTGCTGGACGACTGCGTGGGCCGTATCGTCGGCACGTTGCGCGTAGCGGAGGTGCTCGACGACACCCTCGTGGTGCTGCTGTCCGATCATGGCGACCAGCTCGGTGAGCACGGCATGGCCGGCAAGATGGGCAACCTGTACGAGGCGTCGATCCGGGTGCCGCTGGTGATCCGCCTGCCGGGAGCTGCCCACGCCGGCGCCGACCGGCCGCAGCTCGTCGAGTTGGTGGACCTGTTCCCGACCATCTGCGACCTGCTCGGCGTGCCGCATCCCGAGGGGCGGCAGGCGCCGGCCGGGCGCAGTCTGGCCCCGGTGACGGCGGACGCCGGTGCCGAGCATCGGCGGGTGGTGCATGCGACGCTGCTGGAAGGCCACATGGCGCGCACCGGGAGCCTCAAGCTCAACTTCTACGCCGACGAAAAAAGTGAGCTGTACGACCTGGCCGCCGACCCGGAGGAGATGGTCAACCGCTACGACGATCCCGCCTATCGCGACCGGCAGCACGAGTTGCTCGCCGAGATCACGCGCTTCCTGATCCGTCATCCTCGCGTGGCCGACCACGGCAGGAACGAATTCTTCGGCTGAACGGAGCGTTGGCGAGATGACTGAGACCCGACCGGGACGCCCTATCATCGACTGCGACGTGCACGTCTACCCACGCGGCCCCGTAGAGTTGCAGAAGTACCTGCCGCTGCCGTGGAAGCACTGGTACCGGGGCGAATCGCGCCCGTTCTATCAGGCCAGGCCGCCCCTGCACGGCTCCCGGCAGGACGCGTTCGCGCCCGGCGGCGGGCGCCCCGGTACCGATCCCGACACCCTGCGCCGCCAGTTGATCGACCAGTACGGCATCCGCCATGCCATTCTGCTGCCGCGTGTATTCGCCAACATGTACCCCGATCCCGACTACGCCGGTGCGCTGGCGCGCGCGTTCAACGACTGGCTGGCCGACACCTGGCTGGCCGCCTACAACGCCGACGGCTGCTTCCGCGGCTCCATCAACGTGGCGCAGCAGGATCCGCAGGCGGCGGCCGCCGAGATCGAGCGCATCGGCGGCAATGAGCACATGGTGCAGGTGATGGTGGACTCCGGGGCGCGCGCTCCGTTCGGCCAGCGCCAGTACCACCCCATCTACGAGCAGTGCGAGAAGCTGGGCCTGCCGTTCGCCATTCACCCCGGCACCGACGGCGCCGGCATCAACGCGGCGCCCACGCCCGGCTACCCCACCCACCTGGTGGAATGGCATACCCTGCTCTCGCTCGGCTTCCAGGCGCATCTGGTGAGCTTCATCACCGAGGGCGTGTTCGAGCGCTATCCCGGCTTCAAGGTGGTGCTGGTGGAGGGCGGCGTGGCTTGGCTGGCGCCGCTGATCTGGCGCCTCACCGACCACTGGCGCTCCATGCGCACCGAGGTACCGTGGATGGACAAGCCGCCGCTGCACTATCTGCATCGCAACGTGCGCCTCACCACCCAGCCGATGGAGAACCCGGACGACTCGGCACACCTGGTCGCCCTGCTGCGCAGCATCGAGGCCGACAAGGTGCTGATGTACTCCAGCGACTACCCCCACTTCGACTTCGACTCACCGACCGTGATCGCGCGCCACCTTCCCGCCGAGATGCACGACGCCGTGTTCCATGCCAATGCCGCCCGGCTCTACCGCTTGCCGCGCGTCGAGCACGGCGCCAGCTACGATACGCACACCTTTTCCTCCGCCGACGCCACGACCGCTGCGAGCCGCTCATCGCCTTCCTGCGCGCGCACGGCTGCGACACACTTCTCGTCGCCCGCGCCCTGAGAAATGCAGGAGTTCCTGAACGAACCCGCAAGCGCGTGCTCGCCAAACTGACACACCACCTTCGCCCGTCCGCTCCTCGGTCCGATATGTTCGCGACAACGACTACGGCGCGATCGACAGAATCACCGATCCTACGCGACCGATGTGGGCAAAGTGGCCGTCGGAGGTGAGCACGGTGGCTCCCTCACGCGCCGCGAGAGCCGCAATCCAGATGTCGTTCGTGGGAACCGGCGTTCCGCCACGCCGCAGCTCGACCACTATGTCGGCGTAGTGCAGTGCCGCTTCGTCATCCACGTCCAGGACTGCAACCACCGGTTCCTCGATGAACTCCCGGAGCCGCTCCTCGTTCTCCACACGGCGCGTGCCGAGGCGGAATCCCACTCTGAGCTCGCCCAGGACAATGGACGGCACCAGCACCGACTTGGCCCGGGTCACGGCTTGCACCGCCTCCGGTACGCCCCGCCGGAAGTGGCTATACCCGGAGGTGTCCAGACAGATGCGCATCAACGCCAGAGTTCCTCGTCGACCTGTTGGAACATCCTGGTGTTGGCCTCGAATTCCTGCAGGTCCGCCTCACTCCAGTCACCTGCATGGCGGCCAAGCCCGTTGTCATACGATGCATCCGGAGCGAGTCCGAGCGCGCGCCGCAACAAATCGATGACGGTCCGGTTGAGGGGGGCGCCGCGGCGCGTTTTCTCCGCCATCAGGGCCTCCGCAAGTTCGTCCGGAACGTTGCGAACCGTGAGGTGTTTCACGTATCGTTCCTTGCGTTCATTGACTACACATTATGAATGCACATCGAATTCGTCAACCCGGCAAGCATGCGGCCGCCCGGCTCCGGGCGACAGGGGCGTTGAAGTCGGGCGGCGCCTTGCGCAGGCCGCGCGGATGCGGCGCGCGGATTCTGCAGTCATCGATCAGCCAGGAAGCACTCAGCGGGCCGGGCAGTCGGAAATCATTGGCTCCTCATGGCCGTTCCGCCGGGCGCGACGCCGGACCTGCGGGGCGATGCCCGGCGACCGACTACCGCCCGGAGACCGCTGGCCGCGTGCGGCGTCAGCAGCTCCGGGCCAGGCAGTACGTGTCGGTGCTACATTTCTGCGTGCTGAGCGCGCGCCTCCGCGAGCACGGCTTCGCCGCCGGCGCGCATCCACTGCGCGACGTAGGTGTCCCAGTCCTCGCCGGTGTCGGCATCGCCGGTGATCGCCTTCCACAGGTACTCTTCGCGAATGCGCGCCATGTCGGCGCGGTACTGGTTCTGGGTCTCCAGCACCCAGCCGTGGCCGAGCGCCGGGGTGACGATGTTGTAGCTCTCCTGGCGCGCCGCCATCTCCTCGGCGTCGCTGCCGAACGAGGCGGTGAACATCCAGCCGTAGCGGATGTTGGTCAGGAAGAACTTCACCCCCAGGTCGCCCTGCGCCTCCATGCCCTGGGCGGCCGGCAGGAACTGGCGCATGCCGTCCTCGTCGAACTCGAAGTGCTCGCCCTCGATGCCGGACCAGATCAGGTTGTGGTAGAAGGGATCGGCCAGTTGCAGGTCGATCACGCCGAGGAGCTTCTCCAGTTGCAGGTCGCTGGTGTCCTTGCCGATGACGTGGTAGGTCCACAGCGCGGGGCGCAGCTCCCAGGTCGGCTCGTAGCCGGCGGCAGTCAACTGGCCCACGTACTCCACCGTGGCGTTGGGATCCTTCTCGAACAGGTTCGGGAACCAGGTGCCGGGCCGGTACTTGGGCAGCACGTAGGTCCAGGTATCGCCGGCGAAGCCGACGTGGCCGTCCTGGAACAGCGACCCGACAGCCAGCTTGTCCGGCAGCGTGATGTCGGGATGGATCACGCCCGCCTCCCACAGGCCGTTCATCCAGCGCAGGAAGTCACGGTACCCCTCGGTGACCTCGAAGAACAGGATCTCGCCGGTGGCGGGGTCGAGGTAGGGCCGTTCGATGTGCTCGTAGCCGAACGCGGCCAGAAAGGTGCGCAGGTTGTTGGTCCAGTTGCCGGCCGAGGTCGCCGAGGTGGCCATGCCCCAGGTGTCCTTCTGGCCGTTGCCGTCGGGATCGGAATAAGTGAACTGGCGCGCCACCTCGGCAAACTGCTCGACGGTGGTCGGCACAGACGCGCCGATCGCTTCCAGCCAGTCGCCGCGCACCACGATCTGGTGCTTGATCTCCAGGCCGCCGTTGGGTAGCGCCCACAACGACTCGGTGTCCTTGTCCCAGGACGGGAAGTCGAACCAGATCCCCTCCACCATGCCGTTGGCGTAGTCGCGCCAGTAGGTGGGAGCGTGCTGCTTGACCATGTCGAGCGGGATCTCGCGCAGCAGCCCCTCGTCCCGGTAGCGCAGGTAGTTGTTCTGGTTGGCCAGCATGTGGTCGGGGGTCTCGCCGGCGGCGAACAGCAGGTTCATCTCCTCGGCGCTGAAGGCGTCGGTCTTGACCGGGCGCAGGTCGATGTTCAGCGCCTTGTTGAACTCCTGGATGATCGGGCTGTCCGGCTGCGGGTAGAGCGCTCCGCCCGGCGTCTTCAGGCGCAGCCCCACCCAGTCGATCGCGACCGGACCGTCGACCGCCGTGGTCTCCGCCTCGGACGCTGCGAACGAAAATGGCGCCGCCGCCACCAGGATTACGAGTGCAAGTACGGTGAATCTTCTCACGTCGTACCTCCTTGTTGGATGAAAATGAAATGATATGCAGGCGGTCGCGCCGCCCTGCCCGTAACACGGGCTCGTCACCCTTTCCGTGACCCGATCATGATACCCCGCACGAAGTAGCGTTGCACGAACGGGTAGGCGACCATCAGCGTCATCGCCGGACCGCCAGGGTGGCCGCCGCGGTTGTGACACGCGCGCCCATGGCAATCAACGGGATGGCAACCTTGGCGAACCGGAAGGCTCACGATTGGCACCGCGGCGCACGATCGCCTCGACTTGCGACAGGGTGTCCTCCAACGTGCGCCCTGCGGTGTCGACGACATGCGCGGTCGTCCACGGCTCGAAGTGTCGATCCAGGACCTGACGCCAAGTCGGGAGCACAAGACCGGGGATATCGGCGATGCGCGACTCGGCCCGCCGGCGATGCTGGCGCTTGTCGCTACAGACCACCTGGATCTCCACGAGTTCCGCCGCCAGGCGAACCGCTGTCTCGCGCCAGTAATCGCGAGTAGTCGCCACTGGATTGACCGAATCGACGATGACAGTGTGTCCGATGCGCAGATTGTCCTCAGCAAGATCACGAGCTGCAAGATATCCCTCTGGTCCCGATACGTTCAGGCCCGCGTTCCGCATCGCCTGCTCGACTGTGTCGATGCGCAGATGCACTGCCCCGATCCGCCGGGCCAGCGACTTGGCGAGGGCCGACTTCCCCACGGCGGGGAGACCACCCAAGGCAATCAGCATCACCGACTCCGGCGAACTGGCGGCCTTCCACCAGAGCCGCGTCCTCCGCGGGCCACGGTACCGGCGTCGATACCGAGCAGATCAGCGATGCGGCGATCACCGCCATGGCCGAGTCCCGGTGCCTCACTGAAAAATCCACTCGAAATGAAGTCGATGCCTCATCCAAATA
>CAYFXT010000129.1:0-8504 GCA_964346995.1 uncultured Spirochaetaceae bacterium
GGAGGCAACAGATGTCTCTGGGTGTCACGAGTTGCTGGTTGGGGGGCGGCGCGCAGACGACCGGACAAATCGACAAACTCGTCACGCCCGACGACGTGATGACCGCGCTCATGCGATGATGGTGGGGGCGGCTGCCCGAGTTTGACGGGGGACTTGCCGCTTCGTTACCTTCAGGTCGCCTGACCCGGATGCGTTGCCAACCGGGCACTGCCCGTGTGCAGCATTGCACGGTTTCAGGCAGTCACGGAGTATTAGCAGCAGCCTCATGAGCAATACCGTTGCCGCGCCCGCCGGTCACCAGAAGCCGTTTCAGGTCGGTCCGCGGCCGCGCATTCTCACCGGCGACCGGCCCACTGGACCGCTGCACGTCGGCCACTACGTGGGCAGCGTCAAGAACCGGATCGAGCTGCAGGACCGGTACGAGTGCTTCTTCATCATCGCCGACCTGCATACCCTCACCACCCGCCCCGAACGCGTACACGTGCGCGGCTTGGCGGCCAACATCCGCGCGGTCGCGATCGACTACCTGGCCACCGGCATCGACCCGGAGCGCTCGGTGATCTTCGTGCAGAGCGCCATTCCCGAGACCTACGAGCTGAACACCCTGCTGGCGATGCTGACCACGGTGGCGCGGCTGGAGCGGGTGCCGAGCCTCAAGGAAATGGCGCAGGCCGCCCACCTGGAGGCGATGCCGTTCGGGCTGCTCGGCTACCCGGTGCTGCAGGCGGCCGACATCCTGCTGCCGCGCGCCAATCTGGTGCCGGTGGGCAAGGACAACGAGTCGCACGTCGAGGTGAGCCGAGAGCTGGCGCGCCGCTTCAACCGCCTCTACGGGAAGGTGTTCCCGGTTCCGGAGGTGCTGATCGGCGAAGTGCCCACCCTGGTCGGCACCGACGGACAGGCCAAGATGAGCAAGAGCCTGGACAATACCATCTATCTGGGCGACGACGCCGCCACGGTGGAGCGCAAGGTGCGCGGCATGTTCACCGATCCCAACCGGGTGCGGGCGGACATTCCCGGCCGCGTGGAGGGCAACCCGGTGTTCATCTATCACGACGCGTTCAACCCCGATCATGACGAGGTGGAGGATCTCAAGAGCCGCTACCGCGCCGGCGCCGTGGGCGACGTGGAGGTAAAGCGCAAGCTGGCGCGCGCGCTCGACGATTTCCTGGAGCCGATCCGGGATCGGCGCGCCGCCCTGGAAGCGAAGCCCGAAACGGTCGACGAGATTCTGCACGCCGGCAACGAACGCATGCGCCGCGAGGCACGCGCCACCATGGAGCTGGCACGGGACGCCATGGGCTTCGGCTACCGGCGCGGTTGACCTGATCCACGCCTGAACCGGCACGGCTTCTCCGTGACGCGGAAGACGATGGACAGGAGGTACCGGCGTCGCGAATCAGGCAACATGTTTACGCTGTACAAGGACGGGACGTAAGGAGATGGCCAAGCATCGTTTCAAGACCGAGGTCAGCCAGTTGCTCGACCTCATCATCCATTCGTTGTACTCCCACCAGGAGATCTTCCTGCGCGAGCTGGTTTCCAACGCATCCGACGCGCTGGACAAGCTGCGCTACCTCACGCTCACCGACGCCGACTTCAAGGGAGTGCCATTCTCTCCGCGCGTCGACATCTCCTTCGACGCCGAAAGCAAACCGAAGAAGTTGACCGTAGCCGACAGCGGCATCGGCATGAGCGCCGAAGAGATGCGCGACAACCTGGGCACCATCGCCCGCTCCGGCACCAAGCGCTTCCTGGACGCGATGCGGAAGGAGGCCAAGGAGAGCGCCCCCGGCGACAGCAACCTGATCGGCCAGTTCGGCGTCGGCTTCTACTCCAGCTTCATGGTGGCCGAGCGCGTCGAGGTGCTCAGCCTGCGCGCCGGCGAGGATCAGGCGCACCGCTGGGTGAGCGACGGCCGCGGCTCCTTCGAGATCTCGCCTGCCGAACGTACCGGCGCCGGCACTACCGTCACCCTGCATCTCAACGAGGCGGGTGCCGAGTTCGCCGCGCGTTGGCAGATCGACTCCGTGGTCAAGAAGTACTCCAACCACATCCCCTATCCGATCCACTTGCACTACACCGAGACCCGGGACAAGAAGAAGGAACAGCACAGCGAGCAGATCAACGCCGCCAGCGCACTGTGGCAGCGGCCCAAGTCGGAACTGACCGACGTGGACTACCACGAGTTCTACCGCAGCCTGAGTTTCGACCAGGAGGATCCGCTGCACTATGTGCACACCCGCGCCGAGGGCACCCAGGAGTACACCACCCTGTTCTTCATCCCGAAGAAGGCGCCGCCCGACCTGTACCACGCCGACTACCAGGCCGGCGTGAAGCTGTACGTGAAACGGGTCTTCATCACCGACGAATGCGAGGAGCTGCTACCCACCTACCTGCGCTTCGTGCGCGGCGTGATCGACTCCGAGGATCTGCCTCTCAACGTGAGCCGGGAAATCCTGCAGAAGAACCGCCTGCTGACCAGCATCCGCAACGCCTCGGTCAAGAAGCTGCTCGCCGAGTTCCGCAGTCTGACCAACAACCCCGAACGCTACACCTCCTTCGTAACCGAGTTCGGCCGTCCGCTCAAGGAGGGTCTGTACCAGGATTACGCCAACCGCGACACGCTGCTGGAGCTGGTCCGATTTCCCACCACCGCCCATGACGGGCTGACCAGCCTGAAGGAGTACGTGGAGCGGATGCAGACGGATCAGAAGGCGATCTACTACATCACCGGGGAGCGCGGGGCCAACCTGCGCCACTCACCGCTGCTGGAGGTGTACCGCGACCAGGGCATCGAGGTGTTGCTGATGGATGACGAGATCGACGACTTCGTGATCCCCGCCGTCGGCAAGTTCGAGGACCACGAGCTGAAGTCGGTGAACCGCAGCGACACCGCCGACGACCTCGGAACCACCGACAGAAAGGCGCAGGAGAAGGAGTTGCGGCCGCTCCTGAAGCGCATGGCGGAGGTGCTCGGCGACTCGGTGAAGGAGGTGAAGGCGAGCGCCCGGCTGACCGATTCGCCGAGCTGCATCGTGGCCGACGCCAACGATCCGACGGTTTCGATGCAGAGCGTATTGCGCGCGCTCGGCCAGGAGGCGGAGAAGTTTCAGCCGGTTCTGGAAGTCAACCCGACTCATCCGATCGTGGTCAAACTCGATGCGCTGCTGAAGCACGGCGAGAACGATCTGGTGGCAGATGCCAGCCACCTGCTGCTGGAACAGGCGCTGTTGATCGAAGGCGCACAGCTCGCCAATCCGGTCGCCTTCGCGGGGCGGCTCAACCGGTCGCTGGAGCGCTCCCTGCCATGACCATGGCGGGCGTACTGCAAGCGGCGGTACTTGCGCTGTGCGCCTCCATGCTGCTGACCCACGCCGCGCTGGCGAGCGGCGTGCTGCTCGCACGCATGCGCGACCGCCGGGATGACGCCCGGCGCCCGCAGCGCCCCATCCCGACTCGTGCGGCGCCGCCGGTATCGGTGGTGGTGGCCGCCATGGACGAGGAACAGGCGTTGCCGCGGCTGCTGGAGTCGCTGGCGGCCCAGACCACTACCGCCTTCGAGCTGGTGCTGGTGGACGACCGGTCGTCGGACAGCACCGCCGCAATCATGGAAACCCATCGCGCCACCGCGCCCTACCCGGTGCGGGTGGTGCGCAACCGGCAGGTGCCGGCGGGCTGCACCGGCAAGCAACAGGCGCTGGACCTCGGCGTGGCGGCGGCGGGGGGCGAACTGTTGTTCTTTACCGATGCCGACTGCACGGTGCCGCCCACCTGGGTGGAGCGGCTGACCGCGTACTTCACCGCCGACGCCGGCGGCACGACCGGGGTGGTGTTCGGTCAGTTGGCCGTGTGCGGCGCCGGGACCGCGCGCGACCGTTTCGCGGACCGCTACCAGGACTTCGACCAGCCCCTGGTCCACCAGTATTCCACCGGCAGCGCCGGTCTGGGCCAGCCGACCGGCTGCTTCGGCAACAATCTGGCGCTGCGCGCGCCGGTGCTGGCCGCGATCGGCGGCTTTCGCTCGCTCGGCTACACCATTACCGAGGATGCTGCGCTCATCGGAGCGGCCAGCCGGGCCGGCTGGAAGGTGCGCGCCTCCACGCTCGCGGCAACGCTGATCGCCACCGCGCCGCAGCCGAGCTGGCGCGCCTTCGTCAATCAACACGTGCGCTGGAACGGCGGCGCCTTCTTCAGCAACGACCGCGCCGCAGCCTGGGGCTACCGTTACCTGACGCTGTTCCTGATCCTGAGCGTTGCCGTCGCGCCGGGAGCGCTGCTGGCGCCCTGGCTGCTGGTGTGGCCGATCACCTCGCTGGTGAGCATCGGGACCCTGGCCGCTCTGGCGGCGGCGCTGTACCACCCGCAGCCACGCCGCGCCCTGGCCCGGGTCGTGCCCTATACGCTGTTCTTCATGGGGTTCTACGCCTTCATCACCGTGCTGGCCATTGCAGGAGTACGCACGGAATGGAAGGGATCGCGGTTACCTGCGACGCATGCGCCCTGAAGACCCGGAGTAGCGATTCGTGCAGGCCATTACGAAAAACAGTCACGTCCTGGTCGTCGAGGACGACGACGACATCATGAAGTTGATTCGGTTCAACTGCGAGAAGGAAGGGGTCGTCACCGCCGCGGCCCGCTCCGCCGAAGAGGCGTTGCGGCTGCTGCAAGACACCACGCCGGCGCTGATCCTGGTCGACCTCATGCTGCCGGGGATGGACGGCCTGGCACTCTGCCGGGTGATGAAATCCAATGTCCTCACCCGTGGCGTACCGATCATCATGGTGACCGCCAAGGGGGAAGACGACGACATCGTCGCCGGCCTGGAACAGGGCGCCGAGGACTACATTACCAAGCCGTTCCGTCCGCGCGTGCTCGTTGCGCGGCTCAAGGCGGTGCTGCGCCGCCACGGCGCCGAGGTGCACGACAGTCAGGCGCCGCTGACCCTGGGCGAGCTGACCATCCATCCCGGCAGGCGTGAGGTGAAGTGCGGCAGCCGCCAGGTTCGCCTCACCGCCAGCGAGTTCTCGGTCCTGCACTTCCTCGCAGGCCGTGCCGGCTGGGTGTTCACCCGTAATCAGCTCGTTGCCGCGGTGCACGGGCCGGACTACGCGGTAACCGACCGCTCGATCGACGTCCTGATCGCCGGCGTGCGCAAGAAGCTGGGCTCGGCCGGTCAGCTCGTCGAAACCGTACGCGGCGTCGGCTACCGCTGCCAGGACGCCGCTTCCTGAAGCGAACGAACGCGATGGACCACCCGCGTCGCGGCCCTTCGGGGCGGCGACGACAGGCGACGGTTCGGGGGCGGTAGCCGGTTCGTGGCGCGCTCCGTGTTCAGCCCCGCCGGCGCCGGCGCCATCATGACGGCGCTGACGGCAGTAGCGGCGGCCGCCGCAGCCGGGGCCTGCGCCCTGCAGCATGTGGCGGCAACCGTTGCCGCGGTACTCGTGCTCGCAGGTGCAGTGGCCGCCGCCGTGCTCGCGCTGTGGCGTCTCTACGGCCGGCCGGCGGCGCGCTGTGCGCAGATGCTGGCGTCGGTCGGCGCAGCCGAGCCGGCACCGGGGTCGTCGCTGGAGGCGATGGCCGCGGCGGTGCGGGAGCGTGTGGAACACCTCGAACGCTCCTGCCAGCGAATGCACGCGGTGATCAGCGATCTGCCGCAGGGGGTTCTGGTGTTCAACCGCGATGGATCCCTGTTGGAGATGAATCCCACCGGGGCGGTGATGCTGGAGGCGGGCAACGCCGGCGGCTCCGGGGGAGGTTCAGCCAACTGCGGCAACGGCCAGGCAGTCGCGGCAGCGGAGCGGACAGTCGCGGAGCATGGCCTCGCGGACGTGGCGAAACAGGCGCTGCGCGGCGAACGCACGGAAGTGGACATACCCGTACGCGGCCGCGATACGCGCTGGCTACAGGCGCAGAGCCAGCCCTACACCGGCGGCGACGGCGAGCACGGCGCCATGGTGGTGCTGCACGACGTAACCCGCCTGCGCCACCTGGAACAGGTACGGCGCGACTTCGTGGCCAACGTGTCGCATGAGCTGCGAACGCCGATCACCTCGGTCAGCGGCTTCGTCGAGACGCTGCTCGACGGCGACATGTGCTCCGGCGTCGATGCACGCCACTTTCTGGAGATCATTCACAAACACGCGATCCGCGTGAGCGCGATCATCGACGACCTGCTGCGGCTGGCGGACATCGAGCATGGCGAGGAACGCGCCAGCATCGCGTTGGAGGAATCGGCATTGTCCCCGGTGATCTCCGCCGCGATGCTGTCGTGTACGCGCGCGGCCGCGGAGCGCGACATAGCGTTGCAGGAAACGTGCGATTCCAGCCTTACCTGTCGCATGAACGCACCGTTGATCGAGCAGGCGATCACCAACCTGGTCGACAACGCCATCAAGCACAGCAGCCGTGACACCCGGGTCACGGTACGTGGCGAACGTCGTGCCGGGGAGGTGGTGATCGAGGTGATCGATACCGGCCCCGGCATCGCCGAGGAGCATCAGCAGCGCATCTTCGAGCGCTTCTACCGCGTCGACCGGGCGCGCAGCCGCGAGTCCGGCGACACCGGGCTGGGGCTGGCCATCGTCAAGCACATCGCCCAGGCGCACGCGGGCGAGGTGCGCCTGGGCAGCGCTCCGGGCCGCGGCAGCACCTTCACGCTGCGCCTCCCCGGATAGCGCCCGGAAACCGCCTGCCCTGCTGCCGCTTTCGGCCCAACCGGGTTTCGACGGGCCGTTCCCGCCTCCGGGCTGACTGCGGAGTGATGAGACGCTCATAATGATTATATTGGTGGCGATGGGCGAATCAAAGACGGCACACCTTACGATCGACGGATCCACCTACCAGCTTCCGGTCATACGCGGCACCGAGGACGAGGTGGCGGTGGACATCGGCCGGCTACGCAACGAAGCAGGGGTCATCACCATGGATCCCGGCTACGGCAACACCGGCTCATGCAGCAGCGCCATCACCTTCATCGACGGCGAACGCGGCATTCTGCGCTACCGCGGCGTCCCCATCGAGGGTCTCGCCGAGCACAGCTCTTTCCTGGAGGCGGCGTGGCTGCTGATGGAGGGCGATCTGCCCACCCAGCAGGAGCTCGACACCTTCATCAACCACATCACCCACCACACCATGGTCCATGAGGATGTGAAGCGATTCTACACCGGGTTTCCCAACAACGCGCATCCGATGGCGGTCACCGGCGCGGTGGTGGGGGCGCTGTCCACCTTCTACCCCGACTCGATGCAGGTGACCAACGATCGCGAGATGGAAATCGCCATCCACCGGCTGATCGCCAAGGTGCCGACCATCGTTGCCTACTCCTACAAGCACTCGATGGGCCAGCCGTTCATGTCGCCGCTGAACAAGCTCGACTACGCGGCCAACTTCCTGCACATGATGTTCGCCACCCCGGCCGACGAGTACGAGGTAGACCCGGTGGTGGCGCGCACCATGGACCTGATCTTCCTGCTGCATGCCGATCACGAGCAGAACTGCTCGGCGAGCACGGTGCGCATGGTGGGCAGTTCGCAGGCCAACCTGTTCTCCGCCATCTCGGCCGGGGTGCACGCGCTGTGGGGTCCGCTCCATGGCGGCGCCAATCAGGCGGTGGTGGAGATGCTGAAGCGGATCCTCGACTCCGGCGACGACGGGCGGCAGTTCCTCGACAAGGTCAAGAACAAACGCACCGGCATGCGGCTGATGGGGTTCGGCCACCGCGTCTACAAGAACTTCGACCCGCGTGCCACCATCCTCAAACGCGCCTGTTTCGAGGTGCTCGAACGGTTGGGCGTCTCTACGCCGCTGCTCGACATCGCCGTGCAGCTCGAGGAGGTCGCCCTGCGCGACGAGTACTTCATCTCGCGCAAGCTGTACCCCAACGTCGATTTCTACTCCGGGATCATCCTGCAAGCGCTCGGCGTGCCGGTAAACATGTTCACCACCCTGTTCACCATCGGCCGCCTGCCCGGCTGGATCGCGCACTGGACCGAGATGATTCACGATCCGCAGAATCGCATTGCGCGTCCGCGGCAGATCTACACCGGCGAACGCGAACGGCCCTACGTGCCCATGGAGCAGCGTCAGGCTCCGGTCAGCGCCCGGTAGTCGTATCGAGGTGGATGCGGCTGCCGACCGCCCCCGACTGGTGCTGGTACTTACCCCGATAGGGGCGGCTGGTGCTGCGGTCGAGCTGCGCGAATACGATCTGACAGATACGCCGGCCGGCGCGCAGGCGGATCGGCAGGCGGTTGGCGTTGAACAGCTCCAGGGTGACGGTGCCGTCGAAGCCGGGATCGACCCAACCGGCGTTCTGGATGAACAGCCCGATACGGCCGATCGAGCTGCGCCCCTCCACGAATGCAGTCATGTTGGCCGGCAGCCGGATCCGTTCGCGGGTGACGGCGAGCAGGAACGACAGCGGTGGAATCACGATCTCCCCGGTCTCGCCGGTGTGCAGATCGAGGTAGCGCAACTCCGAGTCCAGCGTGATCCGGTCG
>CAYFXT010000130.1:0-8493 GCA_964346995.1 uncultured Spirochaetaceae bacterium
CTGGCACCCGGGTCAGCGTCGGGGGCGCGCTCCTCTGGCCGTCAGCATGGGATCGCCCTGCAGCCCACAGCCCCACACCAGGCACTTGCCATGTGGCGCGCGTTCGCGATAGATTGGGCGTGGATTTCGATACGGCCATGCGGCAGCCAGATACCCTGCGACACGACCTGCTTCCCACCCTCCTGGGCCTAACGGCCTGGGTTGTCGCGTGTTCCGCCGGGGACCACATGTAGACGAACGGCGCAGCACAGCCGCAGCCCAGGCTCACAGTCGACTTACGAGATCGACTGCGAACCTGGGCTCTTTTTTTGGAGGAGAGACCATGCAGCGAGGAACGATCACCAAATACCGCCCCTTCCCCACCATCGACCTGCCGGATCGCCGGTGGCCCGATCGCACCATCGACCGCGCTCCGATCTGGTGCAGCGTCGATCTGCGCGACGGCAACCAGGCGTTGATCAACCCGATGAATCTCGACCAGAAGCTGCGCATGTTTACCTTGCTGACGGAGATCGGATTCAAGGAGATCGAGATCGGATTTCCCTCCGCGGCGGCGGTCGAGTTCGATTTCACCCGTACCCTGATCAAGCGCAACCTGATCCCGCCCGACGTCTATCCGCAGGTGCTCACCCAGGCGCGCGACCACTTGATCCGGCGCACCTTCGAGGCGATCGAGGGAACGCCGCAGGCGATCGTGCATCTGTACAACTCCACCTCCACCCTGCAACGCCGCGTGGTGTTCGGCATGGACCGCGCCGCGATTCGCGACATCGCCGTGAACGGCACCCGTCTGGTCCGTGAGTTGGCGGAGCGGACCGACACCGACGTGGTGTACGAATACTCGCCGGAGAGCTTCACGGGCACCGAACTCGACTACGCGGTCGAGGTGTGCGACGCGGTGATCGAGGCATGGGATCCCAGCCCCGAGCGGCGCATGATCATCAATCTGCCGGCCACGGTCGAGTTGGCCACCCCCAACGTGTACGCCGATCAGATCGAGTGGTTCCTGAGCCACGTACAGCGCCGCGACAGTATCATCCTCAGCCTGCATACCCACAATGATCGCGGCACCGGCGTAGCGGCCACCGAGCTGGGGCTGATGGCCGGGGCGGAGCGGGTGGAAGGCACGCTGTTCGGCAACGGCGAGCGCACCGGCAACGTGGACATCGTCACCGTGGGGCTCAACCTGTACACACAGGGAGTCGATCCCGGACTCGACCTGCACGACCTGAGTCGCCTGATCGAGGTGTCCGACTACTGTACCGAGCTGCCGGTCGGGGCCCGCCACCCCTACGCCGGCGAGCTGGTGTTCACCGCCTTCTCCGGCTCGCACCAGGACGCCATCAACAAGGGCATGACGGCGCGGGACAGCGGACCGGACGACCGGTGGGCGGTGCCCTACCTGCCGATCGATCCCACCGATGTCGGCCGTTCCTATCAGGCGATAATCCGCATCAACTCCCAGTCGGGCAAGGGCGGCGTGGCGTACGTGATGGAGAACGAGTTCGGCTGCCTCCTACCCAAGACGATGCAGCCGGAGTTCGGTCAGGTAGTGCAGAAGCTGTCCGACCGCACCGGCCGCGAGGTGGAAGCACAGGAGATCTGGCAAGCCTTCCGGAGCGAGTTTCTGGAAGCCGATGAACCGGTCCGCTTCATCGACTACGCCATCGCCAGCGCCGCCGGCGACAGTTCGCGCATGAACGGCGTGCTGATCATTGCCCGCAACGGCGTGGAGATGCGGCTGACCGGCAACGGCAACGGGCCGATCGACGCGCTCAAGGATGCCCTCGGCAAGGCCGGTCTGGCCGATTTTCGCCTTACCCACTACTCCGAGCACGCCCTGGGCCAGGGCACCGACTCCACCGCAATCGCCTACATCCAGATTGCCACCGGGCACGGCGTGCAGTGCTTCGGCGCCGGCACCAACCCCAACATCGCCAAGGCCTCCGCACTGGCGCTCATATCCGCGCTCAACCGGAGCTTGGCCGCTCACGGTGAAGCCGATCTCACGGTGCCCGTACCAGCCGTGGTCGAACCGGTTGCGGCAGCCGCCGCGTGCTGACCGGGCGTCCGAGCGATCGCGTCGCGGGCGGCGACGCCTGGGCAAGGGACGCCCTACGGTGAGCCTACCGAATCGGGTGCCTCCTGCCTGCCTGCGCCCCGCATCCGACCGCGACATGCGCAAACCCGCGCCCCCCGCGCCGAAATCGGGTGCCGCCTGCCTGACTGCCGGCGCCACGGCAGCCGGCGGTAGCGCCACCGGTCGCCCAGCACGGGCGCTGCCGGCGGCGGTGCGGAGCCGGTGATCAGTCGCCGTGGATGAGCGCGGCCAGTTCCATGGTGGCCACCGCCTCGTCCAGATCGCACGCCGGGGCCTCGATGGGCCGGTCCTGCCGGATGCAGTCGAGAAAGAAGCGATCCTGCTCCAGGGTGCTGCTTGCACCGTCGCCGGCGAGGTCGGTCACTTCGTCGTCCACTACGACGTGCCCGCGGCTCACCCCATCCAGGTAGGCGGAGATGCCGACGCCGTGGATCTCGTACCGCTCCAACCGCGCGCCACTGGTGACGTTGGCGATCAGATGCACGATGCAGCCGTTCTCGAATTGCATGAGCGCGCCGAACGCATCGCGATGGCGGGCTACGGCACGGCGCGAGAAGCTGTGCACCGCGCTCACGGGTGCGCCGGCCAGCCAGCGTACGCAGTCCAGGGCGTGAATCGGCGTCTCGTAGAAGAAGCGCGTCAGCGTCGGCTCGGCGACCCTCCCCTGGCGCTCGATCTCGACCAGATTCTTGTGGAACTCGCCCACCACCGTAACCAGCGGACCGCGCTCGGCGACGCGCCGCTTCGCCTCCGCGATCAGCGGGTTGAAGCGGCGATTGAGCCCCACCATGCAGCGCACCCCGCTGCGCGCCGCAGCGTCGCGCAGTGCGCGCGTCTCGGCCACGTGCAACCCGGGCGGCTTCTCCACCAGGGTGTCCATCCCTGCCTGCAGGCACACCATCGCCGCCTGGGCATTCAGGTGCGCCGGCACGTTGATCAGCACCGCGTCCAGCGCCGCCTCCCCCAGCATGCGCTCGATCCGGTCGTACCGGCGGGCAATGCCGAACTCCTCCGCCATCTTCCGGCGCGGCGCAGCCAGCGGATCGCACACCGCTTCCAGCCGCACGCCGGCCATCCGGTCGACCATGCGCGCATGGCTGAGAGCGCGCGGCCCGCAGCCGACGAGTCCTATCTTCAGTTCCGCTGCCACAACCCGCAGCATACGTCACCTGCGACCGATACGTCCGGTTGCGGAGCTGCGCCAGGATGCCTTGGCGACGCGCGCGCCAAGGTGCAATGTTGAGAGGGGCGAAATGAGCAGAACACTGGGTATCGCGGTGATCGGCATGGGCTGGATGGGCGCCGCTCACAGCCGCGCCTATCTGCAGGCTCGACATCGGTTCGCCGACCGCGAACTGGAGCCGCGGCTGGTGGTGTGTGCCGACGAGGTACCTGCGCGCCGGGAAGCGGCGCAGCGCGACTACGGGTTCGCCCGCGCTACGGCCGACTGGCGGGAGGCGGTCGCCGCGCCCGACGTCGACATCGTCGACGTCACGGCGCCCAATTTCCTGCACCGCACCATGGCGGAGGCGGCCGCGGCTGCCGGCAAGGACCTGTTCTGCGAGAAGCCGGTCGGGCGCAGCCCGGAGGATACCCTGGCGATTGCCGCGGCCGCGGAGCGCGCCGGCATCGTCAGCGGGGTGGGCTACAACTACGTGTTCGCGCCGATGGTGCAGCACGCCCGGCGCCTGATCGATGCCGGACGGCTCGGCGAACTGACCCACTATCGAGGCCGCTTCTTCAGCGGTTACGGGCGTGACCCGCACGGCGTGCTGTCGTGGCGCTTCCAGCGCGCGCAGGCGGGCAGCGGCACCCTGGCCGACCTGATTTCGCACGTGGCCGACACCGCGCACTACATCGCCGGCCCGATCCGGCGCGTGGTGAGCCAGCGCCACACCTTCATCACCGGACGACCGCTGGCCACGCCCGGCGAAGGCACCCACTTCTCAGCCAAGGCGGGCGGCCCCACCGGCGCGGTCGGCAACGAGGACTACGTCGGCATTCTGGTGGAGTTCGCCGGCGGCGCACGCGGCACGCTGGAGGCGTGCCGCGTGATCTTCGGCCCCGAGTGTCAGATGGCGTTCGAGGTCAACGGGCGGCGCGGTGCGCTGGCCTGGGACTTCGAGCGCCTCAACGAGCTGCAGGTGCGCCTCGCCGGCGATGACGGCGCGCCCGGCGACGGCTTCACCACTGCGATCGCCGGACCGCAGCACCCCTACCACGGGCGCTTCAACCCCGGCGCCGGCATCTCGATCGGTTACGACGATACTCTCACCATCGAGCTGGCGGAGTTTCTGACCGCGGTGGCGGCCGGCAAGCCGGGCCGCGGATCGCTGGCGGCAGCCGCGGCGGTGGCGCGCGTGCAGCAGGCGGTGGCGCGCTCCTGGGACAGCGGATCCTGGGAAAACGTAGCCGCCTGACAACGCCTGCCGCGTGAGGCCGCCCACGGATCGCGCCTACCGGGAGGTCATTCGCCGCAACGCGCGCTGGAACTTCTGGGTCAACATCGGCGACCTGTCGTTCGTCAATCTGGCCGGCAGTTTCGTCTTCATCTCCACCATCCTGCCACTCTACGTCAGCTACCTGGCCGAGTCGCGGGTGCTGATCGGACTGATCCCGGCGATCTATCTGGTCGCCTCGCACGTGCCGCAGCTCCTCATGGCCGCGCGCGCCGAGACCCGGGAGTGCAAGAAGCCGTGGATCGTGCGCATCAGCGTGTTCGAGCGCGTGCCGTGGCTGGTGCTCGGGCTGGGCATCCTGCTGTGGCCGCGCGCGCCGGCGCGGTTTTCCTATGTCTTCCTGATGGTGATGCTGCTGGTCGCCCAGGGCGCCGTGGGGGTGGCGTCGCCGGCGTGGCGCGCCATGCTGGCGAAGATCATCCACCCCGATCGCAAGGGGATGATGTTCGGCCTCGGCGCCGCCATCGGTGCTCTGATGGGCGCCGGCGGCGCGCTGCTGGCGCGGCACATTCTGAATACGGCTCCCTATCCGCTGTCCTTCGGGCTCTGTTTCCTGCTGGCATTCGCCGGACAGGCGATCTCCTGGACCTTCCTGACCTTCAACCGCGAGCCGCCGCGCGTTCCCGAACGGGCGGCGGTGCACCTCGGCGCCTATCTGCGTGAGCTGCCGGGCGTGCTGCGCGGCGATCGCAACTTCGCCCGCTTTCTGCTCAGTCAGGTGCTGGTGATCTTCGGTGCCCTCGGGGTGACTTTCTACGTGGTGTACGCGCGCGACGCTTTCGCCATCAGTGACGCCTTCGCGGCTACCCTGACCGTGGCCGCGCTGATCAGCCAGGCGGCCGGTACACCGCTGCTCGGCTGGTGGGGCGACCGTTTCGGCCATCGCGCCGCCATCGAGTTGGCGGCGCTGCTGTGCGCGGCCGCGGGCGCAGTGGTGCTGGTCGCCCCGGCGGCGGTGTGGATGTACGCCGCGTTTGCGCTCCTCGCGCTGTCTGACGCCGGCATCAAGGTGTCGCGACCGAGCCTGGCCATGGACCTCGGCGCGGCTGGCCGTGTGGCCACCTACACCGCGCTCACCACCACCCTGCTGGCGGCGCCCGCGCTGGCGGCGCCGATCGCCGGCGGCTGGCTGATCGATACGGTGAACTATCGGGCGGTGTTCGCCACCGGAGTGGTCCTGTCGCTGGCCGGCTGGCTGCTGCTGCGCTTCGGGGTGGCCGACCCGCGCGTCGCACGGCGCCGGCCGCGCTAACGCCCCGAACCGCCGCCTGCGGCGTCGCTTCCGGTCCAGGCGGCCTGCGGATAGGAGTCTGTCGCAGTCCGACAGACTCCTATCCGGCGCGCTCCATCCTGTGGGCGAGCAGCTCGATCTCGCGCTTGCGGCCGAGCCGCTGCCAGATCGCCATCGCCTTTTCGTAGCTGCCTTCCCGCTCGAACACGCGCGCAATCCCCGCCGCGTCGCCGCGCACCGCGTAGCAGCGACGTGCATCCTCGAACAACCCGCCGTCACGATAGGTGCGCGCGGCGCACACCAGGTCTCCCGCATCCTCGTAGATGCGGCCGGCACGCGCGAACTCGTCATGCTGCATGCACACCAACGCTGCATCTTCGAGCTTGCCAAGCGCCAGCAGTATGGCGACCGCCTCGCCATAGCGGGTGGTACTGTGCGCGAACAGCACCACGTTGTGCGGCGTCGGCTCGATCGCTGCGATCAGCTCTTCGAACGCGGCGTCGTCATCGAGCAGCGTGCACAGCACCAGTTGCGGATCCTGTTCGGTGGCCGCCGTCGCGCTCAGTCGGTCGAGAAAGTACCGCCGCTCCTCCTCAGGCAGACTCAGCGGCGTATTCAGGAGGTGCGCGGTCGACGCCAGGTGATTGTAGCTGCGCAGTCCGATCAGCAGTTCGGTGCAGTCGCGGGACAGGCGCGAGCAGGCAGCGAACTGCGCCGGCAGCGCACCGACGAGCGCGAGCAGCCGTTGCCGGCGGTCGGCTTCGTCGCCGTGCCGCAGGTTGTCGTTCATCACCCGGTACAACACGCTTTTGACGCCGTCGTCGTCGCCACGCAGGTGCGAGGCCGTGCCGGCGCCGCCCACAACGCGTTCTACCTCCGCGATCGACAGCACCGCGGCCGGGTGCTCATCCAGATAGGCATGGGCAACGGAGGAGTCGGTGTTGCTCACACAGTGGGCGATTGCGTCGGCGTGGCGCTGCAGCCCGCCGTAGGCGGCGAGCAGCTCATTGAGAAACGCGTCGCTCCGGGCATGCAGTTGCCGCAGGGCCAGATAGTGCGCCAGGGCGCGATGATGGTCACCGGAGCGCAGCAGGCGTGCGCCGGCGCGCGTGAGCTCGGTGATGCGCGCAGCCGGCTCCCCGTCCGACGCATCGGCAGCCGGCGCCGCGTCGCCGCGCGCGTAATCGACCAGGCAGCGCACCGCGAGATCGACGGCGCCGTCGGTGGCGGAGTGCAGCGCTTCCCGGGCGGCCTCCTGCAGACGGCCGCAGGTGGCCAGACAACGCGCCGCCCGCTCATGCTCCCCGGCCGCGCTGTACAGCTCGGCCGCGCGCACCACCTGGCCGTGGCGGTCGTAGATGGGGGCGGCTTGCCGTTGCTGCCCCAGCGCGTCCATGCGCAGCGCAGCCCGCAGGCCCCCCGGACGGCGGGCGGTCAGGGCGGCCAGCCGCCGTTGCAGGTCGCTGCGTGCCTCGGGTGAGCTGTCGGCGTAGCGGCGGAAGTGCTCGACGGCCTTCTGCCAGTTACCCTGTTCCTCGTACACCAGTGCAGCCTCGTAGGCGCCGCCGATCGGCACCGATCGCAGGCAGCGCAGCAGGGAGGTGGTGTCGCGCAGGCGCCGGTACAGTGCGGCGGCGCGCTTGTAGTCGTGCGCCAGCTCGAACTCCGCGGCCGCGAGCTGCAGCATTTCGGCACGCTGGAACTCCACTGCCGCCTCCGCATGATCGCCCGCCAGTTTCAGATAGCGCGCCGCCTTGCCGTTCGCCCCCGACTCGCGATGGAAGGCTGCGAGCTGCCGGTACTGGCCACCGCGCTCCCAGTTGCGCAGCATCGCCTCCTTTTCTCCCAGTTGCTGCCAACGCCTGGCCGCAGCCTCGAAGTCCCCCGCCGCCTCGTAGTGGCGCGCTTCGCAGGCCAGGGCAAGCGACTCCTCGCCGGCGCGACTCAGCCAACGGGCCGCCTCCAGACGGTCTCCGGCCCGTTCCAGACAGGCGGCCGCCTGTGCGACGCGGCCATGCCGAGCGAACAACCCCGCCGCGGCACGGTAGTCACCCGCACGCTGCAGACGGTGAGCGCGCGTCACCTCCTCCTTGGCCGTGGCCTGGGAGTTGCGGTAACACTCCTCGGCGGCGGCGTACTGCTCGCGATCGGCGAAGTAGTCGCCCTGCGCTTCCCACTCGGCCGGCGTGGAGACCCGCTGCCACAGGGTGCGCAGCGCAGCGGCGTCCCGTGATCGGTACACCTGGCCGGCAAGCGATGCGATATCCCAGATCGGGCTGACCGTCTCGCCGTCCCAGATTACCAGCGTATTGCGCGCCCGGGTAACCGCCACGTAGAGCAGGTTCAGTTCGTGCCGAATGTGCGGTACGTCCCCGGCATCGCGCACCTGACCGGCGGCGATGTGCCGCCAGATCGTCGGCGAACCGTCAGCGCCGGCGAAGCGCCACAGCAGCACCGAGTCGAACTCCAGACCCTTGGCGTCGGTTATGGTGAACACCAGCTCCGACTGCAGGGCCGCGCGCAGCCGATCGCGCTCTTCCGGCGAGCGCACCAGCACCACCTGACCGGCGCCCCCGTCGTGCACGGTTGCCAGCAGATCGCGCTCGGCGAGCCCCTCCACCAGGAGTGGCGCGCGGCCGCGGAACTTCCAGCGTTCGATGGTCTCGACGCTGTAGACGACGCTCAGGGCCCCCTTCAGCAGC
>CAYFXT010000131.1:0-8442 GCA_964346995.1 uncultured Spirochaetaceae bacterium
CGCGTCGGTCCACTCGTTGAACGGAGCGAACCCCGATGCCGCCAGCGAGCGATTCGCCGACTTCGCCGAAAACCTCATCCATGCGCGACGGCTCGGTTACCGGCTGGTGTGGACGGTGCACAATCTGTTTCCGCACGAGCGGCGCTACCCGCAGTTGGACCGCCTCGTCAACGCGCTGGTCGCCCGCGAGGCCGACCACGTCATCGCCCACTGCCGGTATGCCGCGGCGAGCATCGAGGAGCGCTACGATCCGCCGCGCCCGGTAGCGGTGATTCCGCACGGCAACTACGTATCGATCTTTCCCAATACGGTCAGCGCTGCGCAGGCTCGCGACCGGCTGCGGATCGGCGCCTCGAAGTTCGTGTACCTGTTCTTCGGCAACGCACGCGGCTACAAGGGAGTCGCGGACCTGATCGCCGCCTTCCACCGGGCCGCCACGGCCGACAACGTGCTGGTGCTGGTGCTACGCGAGAACGCGCGCAGCCCCGGCCTCGTAGCCGAGCTGCGCGACTTGGCGGCGGACGACGAGCGGATCCGAATCCATGCCTCCGCCTACTTCCCGGCGGAACAGTTTCAGTACTTCCTGAACGCCGCTGACGTGGTGGTGCTGCCCTTCACCGCCGTGCTCACTTCCGGGTCGGCGATCCAGGCGCTCGGCTTCGGCAAGCCCCTCATCGTGCCCCGCCTCGGCTGCCTGCCGGAACTGGTAGCGGGGGGAGCCGGTCTGCTGTACGACCCGCACGCCGACGGGGGCCTGGCCGATGCCCTGACCGCGGCGCGTTCCCTGGACCTGGATGCGGCCCGCCGCGCGGCCCTGCAGCGCACCCGCGCGTTCGACTGGGACCCGATCGCCGCGCGCATCGCCGCGCTCTACCGGAGCGAGTCTGCCGGAGCGGCTCGGTGACCGCCCGAAAGTCCTTCACCCGTCCTGTGGCCGACCGCGAGCCATGCACGCCGCTCGGCACGGACGGCCGGGGGTGGCTGCTCGGCCGTTGCGAGACTCGCGCCGGAACGGACCCCCGGGCCGGCGGCACCGTCCAGCGACCGGACCTGGCGCGGCGCCCGCGGGCGGCACCGCCGGTCACGGTGCTGGAACTACCGCCGCCGCGCCGCGCACGGCCAGATCGAGCACCAACTCGGTGCACAGCCCGTCACTGCCGGACGCCCGGTTCTCTGCCCCGTCGAGCAGAACCGCCTCGATGTGCCGCACCAGACCGAGGTGGGGCGCGGAAAACGGCGTGCAGCGATATTCATCGGTGGTGGACGCGGTGCTGAGGGTCACGGCGTGTCCGTCGAGCGGGTCGGCGGCGAGCGTGCCGCGTGCTCCGTGGATCACGAACCGGTCGGCGTCGCGGCCGGAGTGGAAGTCGCCGCTGACGCTGCACAGCGCTCCGGACCGCATACGCATGGCCGCAACGGCGGTCTGTTCGACCGCCAGGTCCGGCTGGAAGCGGGCGGCCACCCCGGCCGCGTCAGCTACCGGCCCGAGCAGCCATACCATCAGATCGATGCGGTGGCTGCCCATGTCCACGAACCCGCCGCCGCCCGCGATGGCGGCGGCGTCGCGCCAGGCACGTGCTCCCGACGCCACGCGGCGCGCAAACGCGCCCACCGCGACGTCGGCGCTGCCGTGCGCCGGCTGCCCGATCGCTCCCGCCGCCAGCAGTTCCCGCATGCGCAGCACGTGCGGCTGAAAACGCCGGTAGTAGGCCACGAACAGTTCCACGCCGGCACGCGCGCAGGCGTCCACCATGAGGCGCGCTTCGGCCGCGTTCAGCGCCATAGGCTTCTCTACCAGGACGTGCTTGCCGGCCGCCGCCGCGGCGCGTACGTACTGCAGGTGGGAGGACGGTGGCGTCGCTACGTAGACGATATCGACGTTGCCGCTGCCGATCACGGCGCCGGCGTCGTCCGTCCACTCCGGTACCGCGTGCCGGCGCGCGAAGTCGCACGCCGCCGCCCGGTCGCGCCGCATCACCATCACCATGCGGCTGCGCTCCGCGGCGATGATCGACGGCCCGCTCTTGTGCTCCACCACGTCGCCGCAGCCGACCACACCCCAGCGCAACGGTGCCGCGCCGACAGACTCAGCCATCGGCGTCCTCGCCGGCATCGCTCCCGCGCTTCGCCGCGTCGCCCCGGTGGATGATCGTCCAGCGTCGCAGCACGGTAGCTGCCGGTCGTGCCGTCAATCGGCTCCCTCGCTCGCGGTCGGCGTCACCGCCCTGCCTCCGGCGCGCCGTGCATGCCACCGCGCGCGGCCGGCGGCTCGCCCTGGCCCCACGGCATCGGCATACTCGGCGCCGTCCCGTGATGATCACCACGCGGCGGCTTGGGCAGCGTGCGGAACTCGCTCAGCATGCGCGCCAACTGCCGCGCCGCCTCCTCGACCGCCCGCCTGCCCTTCTCTCTGCTGGCCAGCGTGGCCTGCCCCAGCACTCCCGAGTCGCTGTAGGAGGCGGTCCAGGAGATCGGCGTCCCCGGCCCGTGGCCGAACAGGTCGGTATAGCGGAAGTCGGAGCCGTACCGGTGGTAGGCGATCTCGCCGTCGACGATGCGATCCTTGCGCACGTTGTCCTCGTCCAGATACAGGTACACCGAGGTCTCCAACTCGCAGGCGTGGGCGATGCCGCCGGGAAAGCGGCTCTCCCGCCAGCCAGGCAGAAACTCCGGGGCCACCGTCAGCAGGTGCCACCAGGAACAGGCGATGCACTCGGCGTCCGTTTCCAGGTTCACCCGCCGCGCCGCCAGCTCGAGGTTGGGCGCGTTGGAGCCGTGACCGTTGAGGAACACGATCTTCTTGAAGCCGTGGTACGCCAAGCTGGCGCCGATGTCGACGATGCAGTCGATGAAGTGCCGCCAATGGATGTTGGTGGTGCCGGGGAAGTCCATGACGTGGGCGGCGTAGCCATGCACGAACGGCGGCATCACCAGCACCTCATCCGGTATGCGGCGCGCGGCAGCCGCGGCGATGCCGCACGGACACACCACGTCCACGTCCAGCGGCAGGTGCGGGCCGTGCTGCTCGGTGGAGCCGACCGGGCATACCACTACGCGCTTGGCGGCGATCGCCTCGTCGATCTCCGGCCAGGTCAGTTTCTCATAGCGCCAGGGCTCGGCTTGCGGCATGTGCCCCTCAGTCCCCTGCTTCCGCGCCGGCGTCACATACCCGGAAGGCGTGGCGCAGGGCTTCCAGGAGGTCGCCGCGCGGCCCGAACTCGTGGCCGACGTACAGGTCGTAGTCGGTGGCGGCAATGGCATTGCATATCCCGCGGTAGTTGAGCTCCTGACAGTCGTCGAGCTCGTGGCGCCCCGGGTTGCCCGCGGTATGGAAGTGCCCGATGTGCGACAGCAGGCGACGAATCGAGCGGATCACGTCGCCTTCCATGATCTGCATGTGGTAGATGTCGAACAGCAGCTTGACCCGCGGACTGCCCACCATCTCGCACAGCGCCAGCCCCCAATCGCTACGGTCCGCAAGGTAGCCGGGATGGTTCACCTTGCTGTTGAGCAATTCCATGTTGAGATTGACGCCGTGCTCCTCGGCAATGGGGGCGACGCGCCGCAGCACGCGAGCGCACTCCACCAAGCCCTCGTAATCGCTCTGTCCGTGCAGGCGGTTGCCGGAGAAACAGATCAGCCCCGGCACGCCGTTCGCGGCCGCCAGCTCGACCGCGGCGCGCAGTTCGGCCTCGATACGGGCGTGGTTGGCGGGATCGTTGCAGCCGCTCGGCAGCGAAGCGTGGCCGGAGAAGCTGGCCAATACCAACCCGTGCCGAGCAGCGATGGACGCCACCTCGGCCACGGCGAATTCCTCGTCCGTGGGACCGCCGAGATCGCGATGCCCCCACATCTCCACCGCCCGATAGCCGATGTCGGCGGCCGCGGCGAACAGTTCCGTGAGGGAGGGATACAGGTTCCTGAAGATCGGGAAACACACTGACTGCTTGATTCTCACGCGGCCATCATACCCCGTTCCGCGCCGCCCTGCTGCCACCGCGGGGTGCATTCCGGTAGTGTGGTAGCAGTTCGAGCAGACACCGCCACGAGGACGAGCCGACCCGCGTGTGAGCGCTCTCCCACTGGGCGGGAATGCCCCCCGCCGCGCCCGGGGTTTGACCTGCCGGCCCCCGGCAGGGACAATCCGCAGCGGAGCAGAACGATTCGCATCGGCGTCATCTGCGGCGGGCAATCCGCCGAACACGACATCTCGCTGCGCTCCGCGCGGGCGGTAGCGGCGGCCCTCGATGACGACCACGAGGTGGTGCTCATCTACATCCAACGTGACGGCACTTGGCGGTTGGCCGATTCGCGGCAATTCATCGCCACTGCCGCGGAGTCCCAGGTCGCGCCGCCGGCGCTGAGCACCGGGCCGCTTACCGTGGCCGCCGGCGCAGCCTGCAACCTGCCATCCGTCCGGCCCGGCGGATCCCCGGCCGCCGATCGGGTCGGCGGCCAGCTTGTGGACCTGGCCACCGGCGCGGCGTTGGTCCCGCTCGACGTCGTGTTCCCCGTGCTGCACGGTCCGTTCGGGGAAGACGGCACCATGCAGGGACTGCTGGAGCTGGCCGGCGTACCCTACGTGGGCGCCGGCGTGCTCGGGTCCGCGGTGGCCATGGACAAGGAGGTGGCCAAGCGCCTGCTGCGCGACGCCGGCATAGCCAGCGCTCGCTTCAGCACGGTGCGGCAGCCCCTGACCGCGTCGGCCGCAGCGCAGATCTCCGCCCGCCTGGGGCTGCCGCTGTTCGTCAAGCCGGCCAACCTGGGCTCGTCGGTGGGGATAAGCAAGGTTACCGCCTGCGGCGACCTGCCGGCGGCCGTGGCCGCGGCGCTGCGTTACGACCGCAAGGTCCTCGTCGAGGAGTGCATCGACGGCCGCGAGCTGGAGGTCTCCGTGCTCGGCAACGACCGGCATTCGGCGTCGCTGGCCGGCGAGATCGTCACCACCGGGGGGCACGAGTTCTACAGCTACGAAGCCAAGTACCTCGACGCCGATGGCGCCGAGCTGTTGATCCCCGCGCCGCTGGCCGACCGCGAGCAGCGGCGGATTCGGGATCTCGCCTGCCGGGTGTGCGCCGTGCTGGAGGTTCAGGGGATGGCACGGGTGGACTTCTTTCTGCGCTGCGCTGCGCCCGGCGGGCAGGCCAAGCTGCTGGTCAACGAAGTGAACACCATCCCCGGCTTCACGGAGATCAGCATGTACGCCAAGCTGTGGGAGGCCAGTGGCGTGCCGTTCCCGGAGCTGCTGCGCCGGCTCCTCGACCTCGCCCTGGAGCGGCACCGCGGCCGCATCACACCCACTTGCAGGACCGCGTGATCGGTGGTCCGCCGACGATCGGCTCGAAACGCGAGGATAGCGATGGCGTCCGGTGAACGGCTCAAGGAACTCCAGCGCGCACCACTCGACCTGGAGGCACGTCTTCAGGGACTGGCTCGCCCGGCTGGAGGCATGCCGCGGCACTGACCAGGAGGTGGCGTGAACAAGTATACCGCGGCGGCTTACGGTGACCGGATCGCGGACCGCTACGACCAGATGTACCCAGACGGCAACAACGTGCAGTCGATGGTAGATGTGCTCGCCGGGCTGGCCGGCGAAGGAGGCCGGGCGCTGGAGCTGGGCATCGGTACCGGTAGAGTGGCCCTGCCCCTGGCCAAGAGCGGCGTCGCGGTGTACGGCATTGACGCATCACAGGCGATGGTCGACCAGATGCGCGCCAAGCCGGGAGGAGGCGCACTGCCGGTGACCATCGGCGACTTCGCGGACTTTCGGGTCGCAGGCAGATTCGAACTGATATTCGTCGTCTTCAATACCTTCTTCGCGCTTCTGACCCAGGAAGCGCAGGTCCAGTGCTTCCGGCGCGCTGCCGAACACCTCGCGGGTGGCGGCGTGTTTCTCATCGAAACGTTCGTACCCGATCCGGCGCGCTTTGTCCGCGGGCAGCACCTGAGCGTATCCCGCATCGAGCCCGACTTGGTGATGCTGGACGTGGCGCGTCACGACCGCGCGAATCAGCGCGTCGACTCTCAGCATCTGCTGTTCAGCGAAACGGGAACGCGCCTCTACCCGGTGCGGCTTCGCTACGCCTGGCCGGCGGAGCTGGATCTGATGGCGCGGCTGGCCGGCCTTCGTCTCCGCGAGCGTTGGAGCGGGTGGGATGGAGCCTCCTTCACCGGTAGGAGCGAGAGTCACGTCTCCATCTACGAACGCACCCCGGAGCCGCCGGCGTAACCGGTCGTCACCGTACGGCGACCAGCGGGGACGCGCCGAGCGCGCCGGCGGCGCAGTCAGCCGGTGGTCGCGCCGGTGGCGACGCGTTGCTTCCAAAACGCCATTTCAGGTCTCATTTCAGGTCTCAATGTGGCGTTACCACATACATCTTGCGACTGTCGTTGCATACTGCGCATGCCGCGCAGCGGAGCCCGCCTGACCTGTCTCCGGCGGGAATTCCTGCGCCTCGGCTACAGCGGTACGATAGACACGGCGCAGGCCGTGTGGTAGCTGTAGAGCCATGGTGACGCGCGAAGCGGCGGCGCAGGTGCGCGAAGCGGTGGTCGAGGCCATTGATCCGCTGGAGATCATACTCTTCGGCACGCTAGCTCACGCTGCCGAAGGTCACGACGTGGATCTGCTGGTCGTAACCGAGGACGACGACAGTTCACCGCAGCCGAATCGAAGCGCGGCACTGAGATCGGCGCTACGGCCACTCCGGCGGGCGTTCGACATCGACGACTATCTCGTCACCCGCTCGCACTTCGTCGATTATCTTCGCCGCGGGAGCCCATTTGTGCGCAAAATCGTCAGCGAGGGAATCTGCATCTACATGAGAGAGGGAACGAAAGCATGGCGACAGCAGGCTGAGGAAGAAGGCGGCACCGCGGCATATCTCCAGTCGGGAGGATTCCATCGCGCTGCGTGCTACCATGCGCAACAGTGCGTCGAGAAGTCGCTCAAAACGATGCTCCTGGAACTGGGCTGGGAGCTGGAGAAGATGCACAGCATTCACCGGCTCACCGCCATCGCGGAGGACTATCGCGCGCCGCTCTCGTTGCTACCGGACGACATCGACTTCATCGATGCGATATATCATGGGAGATATCCGGCAGAATCGGGTCTCCTTCCGCTAGGCGATCCCACTCAGGCGGACGCCGAGCGCGCGGTCACCATAGCGACCAAGTGCCTGGAGTCGCTGACGACGTTCCTCGCAAGCCGCGAGCAAGCGCAGCAGACGGACCAAATCGAGCATACGTCCACCGCGGATCCACCCGACTCGGGCTCCTGACGCTGCCCGGCTCCCAGCCGGGGCAGCCCGTGCTCACCTGCGCTCCTCCTACATGGCGAGGAGCTGCTTGATGCGCATCAGACGGGTGATGTTGCCGCGCTCCAGCTCTTCCAGCTTGGAGGAGATCATGCGGATGGTTTCCGCCTGTTGGGGAATGAGGACGTACTCCAGGGCGTTGACGCGGCGACGGGTCTTCTCGATCTCGTCGGCGACCAGCTCGATGGTCTTTTCCGCTTCGGCAAGCTTGACCAGACGCTCCAGCACCTCCTTGAGCTTGACGATCGCCTGATCCAGCTCCACCACCGTGCCGTCGGTGCCGTAGGAGAGCAGGTTGCCCTCGATGGCGAACGAAAATACCGGCACCCGCACGTTCATGATCAGCTTCTCGGTCATGGTCAGCTCCGCCTCGCACTCCGGAAACGCCAGCGCGCTGCGATACACCTCCGCCGGCATCGACGCCGATGCCACGATGAACTGCTGAAACAGCTCGCCGAGTTCGCTGTCCACCTGACTGCGCAGTACCGCGTACTCCTGCACGATGCCGGTGAAGTCCTTGAGCAAACCCTCCAGCTTGTCCTTCAGCAGCTTGTGGCCGCGCTGCGCGAATTGCTGCTTCTTCTTCATGCGCAGCAACTCCATGCGATTGGGGCTGACCGCGACGGTAGCCACGGCTATCGTTCCACAACGCCGGCTGACGCGGTCAGGTCAGCTTGCGTCATCACGTGCCTGATCCTGGAGTACCCAGGTACTTGTCGATCAGCTCGGTGTCGATGCGGGTCAATTCGGAGCGAGGCAACAGCTCCAGAAGCTGCCAGCCGATGGTCAGCGTGTCCTCGATGCTGCGGTTCTCGTGAAAGCCCTGGTTGACGAAGCGCTGCTCGAACTGGTCGGCGAAGGTGGCGTACTGGCGGTCGATCGGGGTCAGCGCCGCCTCGCCGAGCACCACCGCCAGCTCGCGCGCATCGCCGCCGCGAGCGTAGGCGGCGAAGAGCTGGTTGGCGACGCCGGAGTGATCCTCGCGCGTGCTGCCCGCGCCGATGCCCTTCTGCATCAGCCGCGACAGCGACGGCAGTACGTCGATCGGCGGCGCCACGCCCTTGCGGTGCAGGGCGAGCAGATGGCGGAGCTCGTCGCGACCGGCGAGATGCCGGAGCTCATCGCA
>CAYFXT010000132.1:0-8424 GCA_964346995.1 uncultured Spirochaetaceae bacterium
AGCCGCGCTAGCAGGATGCCCCGATACCGCACCGGACAGGCTTGGCGGGCCTCGGAGCGATGACGCCCATGATCCGGCTGGCGACCAGTTCGTCGCCGATTTCCAGGGTGATCACGTAGGCGCCGTAATGGTGGAAGACGCAGGTGACCGGCAGCACCAGCTCCACGTCCTCGCGCTCGCCGGCGACGCGAATCTCGCCGCTGCGCGACGCCACCTCGTCGGACGACTGCCCGTGGGTAATGGTGACGCTGAATTCGTGGGTACCGCGCGAGACGCTGCCGAGGGAGCTGTAGATGAACCACGGCACTGCCGGCGACGGCACGCTCGGAAACTGGAAGGACTGGAAGACGCCGATCAGCCCCTTCTTGCCGTTGTTCTCGGTGATGATCCGATCGCAGCACAGGAGTGCGTGCACTACCACCTCGTACATGCTCGTCGCGTCACCTGATACGACAATGACGGCCGGCAGGCGATGCCTGGGTGTCGATTTTCATCGTCTTCCATGTCACGGAGTGACCGTGCCACCTCAGGTTACCGTTTTTCTCGAAGCGCTGCCACTGGGCCATTTGCCGTCAGCGCAGGCTGCGCAGGCGCCTGTTGGTCAGCAGGATCAGTGACACCACCAGCATGAAACAGCCCATCACGGCGCCAGCCACCTGGCCACCGAACGCCTCCGCCAAAGCGCCGGCCGGCAGCGCTCCGAGCGGCACCAGCCCGAACGAGATCATGAACACGCTCGCCACACGGCCGTGGTACGCCTCGTCGGCGATCTCCAGCATCACCGCCTGATTGAGCGCCTTGCGGATGGCATCACCGATGCCGAGCACCAGCATGCTCGCCATCCCCACCCAGAACAGCGCCAGGCCCGACATCACCAGAATCGCCGCGCTGGCCACGATCGCGCCGCTCACCAGAATCATCCCGCGCCGGCCCGGCCCCTCGTTTTTTTTAATGATCGGGGGTGCAACGTTTTCTACTCCCATCGAGGTGACCAGCAACCCCAGCACCTCGGGCCCCTGGCGATACAGGTCGACCACGAACACCGGCAGGATGAGCCGGAACGGCATCGCCACCAGCGCGTACACCACCGAGACGACGAACAGCATGACGATGTCCGGCTGGCCGCGGATGTATGAAAGCCCCTGCCGAATCGCCGCGTGGTGGGTCGCGCCGACCGACGGCACCTTGGCGGTGGTGATGCGCCCGGTCAGCAGCACCGCTCCGACGCCCATGGCGGCAACGACGTAGTAGGTGACGGCCGGGCCGAACAGGCCATACAGCCAACCGCCGAGAGCCGGCCCCAGCAGCGTGGTGAGGCTGAATCCGGCCGCCATCAGGGACAGTGCGTTGGTCGTCAACCGGCGCCCTACCAAGCCCGGAATCATCGCTTGGCGGGCCGGAACCAGGAGCGCCCACAGCATCCCCTGCAGCGCCGACGACGCCAGCAGGTGGCCCCAGGTGACCTGTCCGAACTGAATCGCCAGGCCGACCGCCAGCGCCACCACCGAGAACATCGCCTGCGCCACCTGCACCAGGCGGCGCCGGTCGAACCGGTCTGCCACGGCGCCGCCGATCAGCGCCAGCGACAGCATCGGGACCGCGTAGCCGACGGCGACGAAACTGAGCAGAAGCGGCGAACTGGTCAGATCGTAGGCCAGGTAGCCGGACGCCACCATGCGGATCTGGGAGCCGCCGAACAGAATCAGCAGCCCGAACCACAACAACCGGAAGTCGCGCACCGCGAGCGAAGCGAAGGTAGTGGTGCGGGCGCGCCGTCCTGTGGCGCGGATGCGTTCTACGACCGGCACGCGGTTAGCACGTGATTCACGCGTGACGGACGGCTGGACAGCACACAGGCGCGGGCAGACGAACGGGGCGACGGGAGCAGGGCAGCGAAGGGCATGGCAGCGAGGAGCATGGTGGATGGGTAAGGGTAGCGTAACACGTCCGGGATGGCCGCGTGCAGATGCGGGCGACACTGGGACGACACTGCCCAAGACTATCCCACGCTACGCAATCGAGACTTATCGTTCACCGTTCGAGCGATTCGGGACCGATTCGGGACCGCTGTGCGGCACCGACGGGCTCTGGCACCCGGGTCAGCGTCGGGGGCGCTCCTCTGGCCGTCAGCATGAGATCGCCCTGACCCTGCCGGGACGCAAGGGGTGCATTCCCGTTCTGTGGTAGCAGGACGAGCAGACGCCGACACCGGGGACGAGCCGACCCGCGCGTGACGCTCTACCATTGGCTGGAATGCACCCGCAAGCCGTTTCTTGACAGAATTATTGCTACATGGGAAGGATAGCAACGCTCCGATGCCCGCCACCGCAGTGGCGGGGACACGATGTTCGGAAGCTGATGAGGAGGATCCTTGTGAGATGGATCAAGACAGTATTGTCGATGCTGGTTGCGATGGCGGTGGCCGCGCCGTTCGCCTTCGCCGCCGGCGAGGGTGAGCAGAGCGCCGCCGAGGGCGGCGGCGAGATGGCCATGGCCATGGACTTCGAAGGTCGCGAGCAGGAACCGAGCGCCCGCGCCGCCGGCGTCACCTCGTTTTCGGAAGCTCCCATGCTGGCCGCGCGCACGGCGAGCGGCGATCTGCCGTCGGTCGAGGAACGGCTGCCGGACGATCCCGCGGTGGTATTCCCGGTGCACAGCATCGGCACCTACGGCGGAGAACTGCGCCGCATCGACATCGGCGGCCAGGACCAGATGCTGAACCACGAACCGCTGACCCGCTGGAGCCGCAACTTCGTCGATGTCCTTCCCAACCTGGTGGATAGCTGGGAGTTCAATGACGACGGCACGGTGCTCACCTACCACTACAAGCCCGGCGTCAAGTGGTCGGACGGCACGCCCCATACGGTCGACGACTTCCTGTTCTACTGGAACGACATCGTGCTCTCCGACGACATCGGACGTGCTCCGGAGTCGTTCATGCGTTTCGGCGGCGAGCTGATGAAGCTCACCAGGATCGACGACCATACGCTGCAGTTCCAGTTCGCGGCACCCAACCCGCTGTTCAACCGTTTCATGAACCGCGGCTTCTACCATTCCGCCCGGTTCAACGTCCCCGCCCACTACATGAAGCGGTTCCATCCGGCGTACACCGACGGCGCCGACGGCAACGACCTGCTCGACCGCATGAACGAGCCGTACAAGTTCACCGACATGCCACAGCTCACGGCGTGGATTTCGGTCGACTACCAGCCCGACAAGGTGCTGGTCTGGGAGCGCAACCCCTACTACTGGAAGGTGGACCCGGAGGGCAAGCAACTCCCCTACATCGACCGGCTGATCACCAACGAGATTCCTCCCGACCAGCCGGAGATCCGCCTGCTGAAGGTAATCAACGGCGAGGTCGATCTGGCGCTGCGCCCGTGGTTCGGCAGCGTGGACGACATTCCGGTGGTGATCGAGAATGCGGAGCAAGCTGGCTACACCGTGTACCGCTACTCGGTGGGTACGGTGGCCTCCGGCGGCCTGGCCATCCCGAAGTACGCGCACGCCGACCCGAAGGGCCGCGAGTTGAGGCAGAACCGCAAGTTCCGGCAGGCGCTGTCGCACGCCATCAACCGCGACCGCATCCTGCAGGTGATCTTCAAGGGCTTCGGCACCCCGCGCCAGTTCGCGCTGCCCGGCATCGGCCCGCAGTTCCAGTCCGCCGAGGGCAAGGCGTTCATCGAGGAGTGGCACAACTCCTACATCGAGTACGATCCGGAACTGGCCGGGCGCCTGCTCGATGAGGCCGGCATCGTCGACCAGGACGGTGACGGTTGGCGCGACTACCCCGACGGGAGCGAACTGGACATCCTGGTAGATGCTGCGATCACCACGGCGCCGAACGCCGAGCTGGTCGAGCAGGACTGGGAGGCGGTGGGGCTCAAGATCAGCATGAACGTGGTTGCCGGCGAGCTTTGGCGGCAGCGCTCGCTGAACGCGGAGCCGATGATCAGCCTGCGCGGCGGCGGCGCCTCCTCCGGTCTGGTGGTGGCCGAAGCGCACTGGGTACCGACCCAGTACACGGCCTGGTCGCTCGCGCCACAGGTGGGGTTGTGGTACTCGACCGGCGGCGAGCAGGGCTTCGATCCGCGCGGCACGTTCCTGGAGGATCTCTACGAGCTCTATCAAACGGCGATCACCACCATGGACGAGGATGAACGCAACCGTCTCGCCCTGGAGGCGGCGCGACTGCACGTCACCGAGGGGCCGATTCAGATCAGCATGATCGACAGCATCCCGGCGGCAGCGACCGCGCGCAAGGATGTGCGCAACATCCAGGACTTCGCACTGGTCGGATCCTGGCACCTGAACTTCCCGGGGATCATCAGCCCGGAGCAGTTCTACATCGAGCAGTAGGTGCGGTGACCCGGGCGGCTGGAGCAGCCCGGGTCATCCGGTCACGCCGCGCTCGGGCACCCCGCTGAGCGCGGCCACCTCCATCCGATGACGCACTACATAATCCGGCGCATCCTGCACGCCATCCCGCTGTTGCTGATGGTCTCGGTGGTGGGATTCATCCTGATCAACCTGCCACCCGGCGACTATCTCGACACCTACCTGATCCGCCTCGAGAGCGAGGGAACCACCGCCGCGGCGGAAATGATCGCAGGACTCAGGCAGCGCTTCGGTCTGGACCGTCCGCTGCACGAGCAGTACGTGAGATGGATCACCAACTTCGTGCGGGGCGACATGGGCGAATCGTTCTATCAGCGGCGGCCGGTGCTCGACATCGTCCGTGAACGACTGCCGGTCACCCTGCTGCTCACCGTCACCACGCTGATCTTCACCTGGGTGGTGGCGATTCCGATCGGCATCTATTCGGCGACCCACCAATACACCTGGCAGGACAACCTGTTCACCGTGATCGGCTTCTTCGGCTTGGCGGTGCCCAACTTCCTGTTCGCCCTGGTGCTGCTGGTCGGCGGCTTCACGCTGTTCGGGCGCGCGCCGCTGGGGCTGTTCTCACCCGAGTTCCGCGACGCCGCCTGGAGCATTCCGCGGGTGATCGATCTTCTGAAGCACATCTGGATTCCGGTGCTGGTGATCGGCACCGCCGGCACCGCCGGGCTGATCCGCGTCATGCGCGGCAACCTGCTCGATGTGCTGGAGCAGCAGTTCGTGCAGACGGCGCGCTCCAAGGGGCTCACCGAGCGGGTGGTGGTGTACAAGCACGCGGTGCGCAACGCGCTGCACCCGCTGGTGATGCAGCTCGGCATGCAACTCCCGGAGATCTTCTCCGGCGCTGCGATTACCAGCGTGGTGCTCAACCTGCCGACCCTCGGCGAGGCCTACCTGACCGCCGTGCAGGCGCAGGACATGTTCCTGGCGGGTTCGTTCCTGCTCATCATTACCGCGCTGCTGATCGTGGGCAACATTGTCGCCGATGTGCTGCTGGCGATTCTCGACCCGAGGGTCACCTATGAGTGCCGCCGCCCCTCCCACCGCGCCGGGGACTGCGGCCGCGACACCGGTAGCCGCCCCCGCGGGCGTATCGCAGTGGCGCCTGATGGCGCGCAAGTTCGTACGCAACCGCCTGGCGATCATCGGCATGGCGCTGGTCGGGGTGCTCTATTTCATGGCGCTGTTCGCTGAATTTCTTTCCCCCTACTACGTCAACACCATTCACGACCAGTACGTGCAGACACCGCCGCAGCTCCCGCGTTTCGTGGACGCGGAGGGGCGCTTCCATCTGCGCCCCTTCGTGTACGGCTGGGAGAGGAAACAGGATCTGGCGACGTTCCGCGTCACCTTCGAACCGGACACTGCGGAGATCTACCCGCTACGGGTGCTCGTGCGCGGCGACTCCTACCGCTGGTGGGGGCTGTTCGAGACCGACCTGCACCTGTTCGGCACCGAGTATCCGGGGGTGTGGTTCCTGCTCGGCACCGACAACACCGGCAAGGACATGCTGTCGCGCATCTTCTACGGCGCCCGCGTGTCGCTTACCGTAGGGCTGCTGGGGGTATTGTTCAGCATTTTCCTGGGGACGCTGCTGGGTATCGCGTCCGGCTACTTCGGCGGCGTGATCGATAATATGATCCAGCGGCTGATCGAGCTGATGCTGGCGTTTCCGCGCATCCCCTTGTGGATGGCGCTAGCCGCGGCGCTGCCGCCGCGCTGGCATCCGCTGCTGGTCTACTTCGGCATCACCATCGTGCTGTCCCTGGCGAGCTGGGGCGGGCTGGCGCGACAACTGCGTGGCAAGGTACTGGCCATGCGCCAACAGGAGTTCGTGCTGGCCGCGCGCGCCAGCGGCGTGGCCACGCTGCCGATCATCGTCCGCCACCTGATGCCCAACACCCTGAGCCACATCATCGTGATCGGTACGCTGTCGATTCCGTTCATGATCCTCGGTGAAACCGCGCTCAGCTTTCTCGGGCTCGGGATCAGGCCGCCGATGACCAGTTGGGGCGTGCTGCTCAATCAGGCGCAGCGGGTCACCGTGCTGCTGTACGCGCCGTGGCTGGCCATTCCGGTGTTCTTCGTGATCGTGGCGGTGCTGGCGTTCAACTTCCTCGGCGACGGCCTGCGCGACGCCGCCGATCCCTACTCACTATGAGCAGCCTCACCATGAGCGACGCCGGCGGCCAGAACGGGCAGCCGGAGATCCTCCTGACCACGGAGGGCCTGAAGACCTGGTTCGACAGCGATGAAGGGGTAGTCAAGGCGGTCGATGGGGTGAGCTTCTCGGTGCGTCGCGGCCAGACCCTCGGCGTGGTCGGCGAGAGCGGCTGCGGGAAGAGCATGACCTCGCTGTCGATCATGCGCCTGGTGCCGCGCCCGCGCGGTCGCATCGCCGGCGGCACCATCACCTACTACCGCGACAACGGCACCGCGATCGAGATCACCGCGCTGGAGGCGTTCGGGCCGGAGATGCGCGACATCCGCGGCAACGATATCGCCATGATCTTCCAGGAGCCGATGACGTCGCTCAACCCGGTCTACTCGGTGGGCGACCAGATCATGGAGTCGGTGCGCCTGCATCAGCAGGTGGGCGACCGGCAGGCGCGCGCGCACGCCGTCGAGATGCTGCGCCGGGTGGGCATTCCGGCGGCGGAGCAGCGCATCCGGGAGTATCCGCACCAGTTGTCGGGTGGCATGCGGCAGCGGGTGATGATCGCCATCGCCCTGTCCTGTGACCCCTCGTTCCTGATCGCCGACGAGCCCACCACGGCGCTGGACGTGACCATCGAGGCTCAGATCCTGGAGCTGATGCAGAGCCTGCAGGCGCGGCTCGGCATGGCGATCATGTTCATCACCCACGACCTCGGTGTGATCGGCGAAATGGCGGACGAGGTGGCGGTGATGTACGCCGGCAAGATCGTCGAGCACGCGCCGGTGCTCGACATCTTCGACCGCCCGCAGCATCCCTACACCCGGGGGCTGCTGAATTCGCGCCCGGTGATCGGCGCCCGGCGGCGGCTGGCGGCGATCGAGGGCACGGTGCCCCATTTGGCGCACCTGCCGCCGGGCTGCTCGTTCGCGGCCCGCTGTGGGGAGGCGTTGGAGATCTGCGAGCGTGATGAGCCGGAGGCGTTCGATGCCGGCGCGAACCACACTGCCAAGTGCTGGCTCGCCGAGCGCGGCGCGGTCTCCGGGCAGGCGGCGAGCGGCGGTGCGCGCCCGGACGGCGAACCCGTTGCGGATCAGCCGCCGGCTCCGCGGGCGCGTGCCGGCGACAGCGCCGACCGGAAGATGGAGTCCGCCACGGCGCTTGGCGACGGCACGGTGCTTGGCGGCGGCACGGTGGCGGGGCAGCCGCCCGCTGTGGAAGCGAGCGGCGCCCGGCGCGTCCGCGGCGCCGAGCAGGCACGCGCCCCGGTGGTGGCCAGTGGCGAGGCGACAGCGCCGGGCACGCCGGACAGCCGAGCGCCCCGCGCCGGTCAGGAAGGCGCACGGCGGGCAACGTCGCACCGGGCGAGCGGCGCCAACGCCGGTGACCCGCTGCTGAAGGTAACCGATCTGAAGAAGCACTTTCCGATCAGCCGCGGCCTGCTGCGGCGCACCGTGGGCTGGGTGCGGGCGGTGGACGGCATCACCTTCTCCGTCGGCGGCGGCGAGAGCGTGGGTCTGGTGGGCGAGAGCGGTTGCGGCAAGTCGACCACCGGCAGGACCATCCTGCGGCTGCTCGACGCCACCTCGGGCGAGATGCTGTTCAAGTCTGACGGCTCCTACCTCGACCTGGCTGCGCTGCGCGACAAGCAGACGATGAAGCGGGTGCGGCGCGAAATGCAGATCATCTTTCAGGATCCGTTCTCCTCGCTCGACCCGCGCATGACGGTGCGCGACATCATCGACGAGCCGATGCGCGCGCAGAGGATGGGCGCCGCGGTGCAGCGCCATGAGCGTGTGGAGCGGCTGCTGGAGCTGGTCGGGCTGAACGCGTGGCAGAAGAACCGCTATCCGCACGAGTTCTCCGGC
>CAYFXT010000133.1:0-8350 GCA_964346995.1 uncultured Spirochaetaceae bacterium
TCTGGCACCCGGGTCAGCGTCGGGGGCGCTCCTCTGGCCGTCAGCATGGGATCGCGCGGTCGGCAAATAGCGGCCGTCACGAGTCGTCATCGGAGTCTGGTTCGCGACCGCTCAGCCGATCATGAATCAGCGCCTGCAGCTCCTCGAGGCTCAGGTCTCCCTCCTTCAGACGTTCGCCTTCGTCACGCACCTCGGAGATCTGCTCCTCCAGCTCGCGCAACGTATCGAGCACGGCCCGCGCCTGCTCGGACACGGTCGCTGCGAACGCGCGCAGGGCATCGGAGTCACTGCCGTCTTCGCGCAACAGTGCCTCGGCACGATCGACCTGTGCCTCGAGCGGGCTCTTGATGTGTCGGGAGAAAAAGATCAGCGACTCGTTGAGCGCTTCCAGAATGCCGAGGCGATGCTCTCGCCGCCCCAACTGTCCGGCGAGCTCGCGGCGATGGAGCACGGCTCGGATCCGGGCCAGCACTTCGGAAAAGTTGAACGGCTTGGTGATGTAATCGTCGACGCCCAACTCCAGTCCCGCGATACGGTCGGCGATGTCGTTCATCGCCGTGAACATGATGATCGGAACCTGACGGTAGGCGGCGAACTCCGGAGCGCTCTTGATTCTGCGCGTCACGTCCCAGCCGCTCAGCCCCGGCATCATGTTGTCGAGCACGATCAGGTCGGGGTCGACGTCGGGCAGCATCTCGAGCGCCTGTTCGCCGCCGTCGGCCATGGCGACGGCGAAGCCGAGGCGCGACAACATCACCTCGAACAATTCGAGATAGATCGGCTCGTCGTCGACGATGAGGATCCGCGAAGATGCAGAAGATGCAGAAGTAGGTGCCATAGCGAAGACAGAGCGGGAGCCGTGTGAGCGCCACGCTTGTTCCTGTACCGCCATAATGGGCGACATTGCATGGCGGCTGTCAACGGTGGCGGCGCGTGGCCTGGGCCAAGCGAAGCGCGGCTCCGGCGACGAGCAGGCCCAGGCCGGCGAGCAGCGTCGCCACGCCGAACCAATCCCCCCAGCGGGTGTACAGGGTGGGAGCGCTGTCCACGACCGGCACGGTGCCGATCAGGTAGTCGGCGGTGAACGGCTCCAGCACGTCCATGATCCGGCCGTCCGGATCGATCGTCACCGTCATGCCGCCGTTCGTCGAGCGTACCATGGAGCGACGGTTCTCCACGGCGCGAAACACCCCCATCATCATGTGCTGCACCTCGGCGGGCACCGAGAACGACCACGAGTCGTTGGTCATGTTCACCAGCACCTGCGCTCCGTGGCGCACGAATTCCCGGCCCAGGTAGCCGAACGTATCCTCGAAGCAGATCGGCGTGGAAAAACGCACACCGGGCGCATCGCCGGTGCCGGAATCGAACACCACGTACTCGGTACCCTGCTTCCAGAAGTGGGTGTCGGCGTCCTTCAGCCACTGGTAGATGCCGGGGAGCTGCTTCTTGAACGGAAAACTCTCGGTGAACGGCACCAGGCGGATCTTGCGGTAGGTCTGGACGATCTCGCCCTCCTTGAACAGGATCGCGGCGTTGTAATCCACCCGCTGCTCGCCGTCCTCGGTGCGCTCCAACTGCCCGTCGTCGTTACCCACTACGAACGGTACGGTCTGCCGGTCGAGGTAGGTGCGCAACCGCTTCACCAGCGCGAACCGTTTCGGGTCGCGACGGTGACGCGTGTGCCAGTCGATGCCCGGCACGAACGACGTCTCGGACCAGATCACGATGTCGGGGTTCTCCTGCAGGGCGGCGTCGCTGAGCTCGAGCAGGATATCCAGCGACTTCTCGTAGGCGTAGAATCCGCCGCGCCAGGGGTCGATGTTCTGCTGGATCAGCGCCACCCGCCACTGGCGCTCCGGGTGGTAGTCGCCCCGCGCCGCGGCGCCGTAGGCGACATTGGCAGCCATCAACAGCACCCAACACAGCATCGGGATCCGCTGGTCGCGCCAGAAGCGGGCCAGCACAGCACCCTGCCAGGGAGCCGCGCGCGCATCGAGGGACGCGGCGAGCAGGCGTCCGGCCAGCGCCGAAGCAGTCACCACCAGGAGCGATACCCCCCACACGCCGGTGACGCCGGCGATCTGGATGAAGTTCAGCCACCGGTACTGGGTGTAGCCAAGCGTGCCGTAGCTGTAACCGAGAAAACCGAGGCTCTTCGCGAACTCGTACCCGACCCAGAGCAGCACCTGCACCAGGTAACCGTAGCGAGGGAACAGGTGATCGGCCAGCTTCAGGAGCGGAAACAGCGCCAGCAGGTAGCCCAGGTAGATCACCGGCACGATGATGATCGCCAGCGGATGGAAGGTAGCCAGCCAGTAGTTGTACAGCGCGTAGCTGACGTAGCCGTACAGGGCGCCGTACAGCACAACCTGGACCCAGCCGGCGCGGCGCAGCACCAGGAACAGCGGAGCAACGGCAACGAACGCAACCGGGCCGAGGCCCCACTGATTGGCCAGGCTGGGATGGGCCAGCGCAAACAGCACGGCGGAGAGCAGCAGCAGGCCCACCTCGCCGGCGGTGGTGCGCAGCAGCCTGACGATGGCAGGGAAGATTCCGGGCGCCGGTTCCGGCACGACAGCGGACAACAGGGCGGCGGACAACGGGGCGGCGGGCGGTGGGTGGCGGACCGGTACGGGCCGGGGCGCCCGGTCGGTCACCCGGTGCGGCGAGTGGCGCCGGCGACGACGCCTGACCAGACGATGATGGCCAGCCGACGACAGGTGTACGACTTCATCGCCTTCGGAATGACGTGACCACGCCCGTCAGCAGGGTGTCGGACGCCAGCAGGGTGTCGGCCAGCAGGGGTGTCGGATTGCGACCGACGGCTGGCGAAAGGACGGGATGGGCCAGGAACTAAGCCGCCGGGGGCGGTTCGGGGCGCTAATCGTGAATCTGCCACGCCCGCTGTTTGAGTTCCTGGCCGGGACGGAAGGCAACCACGCCATGATCTCCTACCTCGACCGATGCGCCCGTTTTCGGATTGCGCGCCCTGCGTCCCTTGCGCATACGGATCTCGAAGGTGCCGAACCCGCGCAGCTCGATGGTCTGCCGGTCGAACAGGCCATCCTTGACCGCATCGAAGAACAACCCCAGCACCTGATGGATATGCTTCTTGCTGATATCCACGTCGGGATGGATGATCTCGATTATCTCGGCTTTCGTCAGTTTGCCACCCCGCCCCAACTTAGCTCTCCACAGACGACGCTACCGATAAGCGCTCATTCGGTCGTTCAGGAAGCGAGCTGACTGGCAGCGAGCCGATGCAGACGCCGCTTGCGTCGCGCCGCCGTGTTGCGCTTCAGCACACCCTTCGAAACGGCGCGATCCAACTGCCCGGTAACCGCCTTCAGGTGATCGGCGGTCACGCGCTGGCCGGCAACCGCCTCGCGCAGGGCGCGCGTAGCCGTACGGACACGACTCAGAACGGCGCGATTGCGCAACCGCCGCTTCTGATTCTGCCGCTGCCGCTTGGCAGCGGAGTTATTGCTCGGCAACAGTGCCTCCTTGCGCGAGTAACTTACTGTACACACTTGGCATAGTCAACGTTGGCCGGCGCTTGCGCCCGGCCGGAGGCGGACCCGGAGACGCGCCGTCAGTTCACCAGGAACCGAAAGAACCGCTTCTTGCCGGCGCGCAACAGCAGCTCACCGGCACGCACGTCGCCGGGGTCGATCACCTCATCGATGCTGGTGCGCAGCGCGCCGCCGACGCGCGCGCCACCTTGCTGAATGAGGCGGCGGGCATCGCTCTTCGATGTGCACAGCGAGCTGCGTGCGAGCAGGTCCACCAGCGGGATTCCCGCGGCCAGCTCGGCAGCGGCAAGAGGCGCCGTCGGCATGGCGGTGTGACTGCCGGGCATACCACGCCAGTCCTGCCCGACTCCGAACAGCGCCCGGCTGGTCTCCCGCGCGCGCTCCGCCTCGACGGCGCCGTGCACCATGCCGGTGAGCTCCATCGCCAACCGTTCCTTGGCCTGGAAGATTGCCTGGTCGCGCAGCCGGCTCAACTCCCCTACCTCGTCATCCGGCACCAGGGTGAGCAGCGCGAGCAGCTTCGGCACGTCCGCATCGGGCACGTTGATCCAGTACTGGTAGAACTGGTAGGGCGACACGCGACCGGGGTCGAGGAACAGGGCGCCAGCCGCGGTCTTGCCCATCTTCTTGCCGTCGGCGGTGGTCACCAGCGGCCAGGTCAGGGCGTGCGCCTCCACCTGCTGCACGCGCCGGATCAGGTCGACGCCGGCCAGAATGTTGGCCCACTGATCGTCGCCACCGATCTGCAGCAGGCAGCCGTAGCGGCGCTGCAGCACCAGATAGTCGTACGCCTGCAGCAGCAGGTAGTTGAACTCCAGAAAGCTCAGCCCGGTCTGCAGCCGCCGCCGGTAGGTCTCGAAGCCGAGCATGCGGTTCACCGAGAAGTGGCTCCCGATCTCGCGCAGGAATTCGAGGTAGCCCAGATCGGCCAGCCAGGCGGCGTTGTCGACGATGATGGTGCGCTCCAGGTCGATGAAGCGGCCTACCTGACGCTGCATCAGCGCGGCGTTGCGTGCCACCTCCTGCACCGGCAGCAGCGGCCGCATGTCGTCCTTGTCGGACGGATCGCCGACCAGCGCCGTGGCGCCGCCGATCAGCAGCACCGGCTGGTGGCCGGCGCGCTGCAGGTGCGCCATCGCCAGCAGGCCGACCAGGTGGCCGGCGTGCAGGCTGGGACCGGTAGGGTCGATGCCGAGGTAGAAGGTGACCGGGCGCTCGTCGAGCAGCCGCCCGAGGGCCTCGGCTCCGGTCGTCTGCCTGACCAGTCCGCGCCGGTCCAGCGTGGCGAGCGCAGATGCGGCCATCACGGCGCCGCCGGACGCCGGTATTCGCGCGTCGCCTGGTGCAGCCGGGCGGCCAGCTCGCGGCGCGGCACGCGCTCCTGCCCGGTGCTGTCGCGGAACCGCACCGTCACCGTGTCGTCGTCCATGGTCTGGTAGTCCACCGTGACGCAGTAGGGCGTGCCGATTTCGTCCTGGCGTCGGTAGCGGCGCCCGATCGCGCCGCCCTGATCGTAGAAGGTAGCGAACGAATCGCGTAGCTCCGTTTCAATCTCCCGCGCCCGTTCGGCGAGGCCGTCCTTCTTCACCAGCGGGAACACGCCGACGGTAATCGGTGCCACGCGCGGGTGAAAGCGCAGCACCACGCGGCCCTCACCGCCGATCTCATCCTCGTCGTAGCCATCCACCAGCGCCATCAGCACCGACCGCGTGAGCCCGACCGCGGTCTCGATGATGAACGGCACATAGCGCTCGCGCGTGGTCTCGTCGCGATAGGTCAGCTCCTTGCCGGCGAACTCCATGTGCCGCTTCAGGTCGAAGTCGGTGCGATTGTGGATCCCCTCCAGCTCCTGCCAGCCGAACGGAAATCGGTACTGGATATCGTACGCATCGCGCGCGTAGTGTGCCAGCTCGTCGGGGCCGTGCTGGTGGAAGCGCAGGTTGTACGGGTCGATCCCCAGGTCCAGGTAGTACTGGAACCGGCGCTTCTTCCAGTGCTCGAACCAGCGCTTGTCCTCGCTCGGGTGCACGAAGTACTGCATCTCCATCTGCTCGAACTCGCAGGTGCGGAAGATGAAGCTCTTGGTGGTGATTTCGTTGCGGAACGCCTTGCCCACCTGGGCGATGCCGAACGGCACCTTGAGGCGGCTCGACTGCAGCACGTTCTTGAAGTTGACGTAGCTGCCCTGCGCGGTCTCGGGACGCAGGTAGACCACGCTGCCGGCATCCTGCACCGGGCCGAGGTGGGTGCGGAACATCAGATTGAACTGTCGCGCCGACGTCAGCTCCGGCTTGCCGCACTGCGGGCACGGTCCCTCGGGGTGGTCGATCTGGTCGGCCCGGAAGCGTGCCTTGCAGGCGCGGCAATCGACCAGCGGGTCGGTGAAATTCTCGACGTGGCCGGAGGCTTCCCACACGCGCGGGTGCATCAGGATGGCGGCGTCGATGCCGACGATGTTGTCGTGGAGCTGCGTCATCTCCCGCCACCACACGTCGCGCAGCCGGTTCTTGAGAGCAGACCCGAGAGGGCCGTAGTCCCACGCCGAGGCGAGTCCGCCGTACACGTCGCTGGACGGAAAGATGAAGCCACGCCGCTTGCACAGTGCGACGATCGTGTCCATGGTGACCGGCACTTCAGATCTCCGCCGCCGCGGCGGCCTGCAGCGTAGCTGCCGCCCGCGCCAGTCGTCCCTGCAGCCGCGCCGCGCCGAGCAGCCGCAGAGAGCCGAACAGCGGCGGCGATACTCTGCTGCCGGTCGCTGCCATGCGAATCGTCATCATCAGGTCTCCAAACTTCACGCCGCAGGCGCGCGCCAGCTCCCGTAGCTGCTCCTCCACCCGGTGTTCGGCGTGCGCGGCAGGCGGGTTTGCCAGCAACGGCGTCGCCTGCTGCAATATCGTGGCCGCCGTGGCCGCCGTCAAACGTCTGGGCACCAGCTCCGCAGCCGTCAGGTCAGGGTCGGTGCCGAGAAACGCCGCCCGCTGCGGCGCCTCCTCCAGTACGGAGAGTCGCTCGCGCAGCAGTTCGGCGAGCGCCGACTCCTGTGCGGCATCGCTCAGCTCGATCCCCGCGCCCTGCAGGTAGGGCCGCATCGCCGCGGCCAGGCGCGCGGCCGGCAGATTGCGAATGTAGTGGCCGTTGAACCACTCCAGCTTGCGGTAGTCGAACACCGCACCGGCGCGGCCCAGCCGCTCGAAGCTGAACTCCCGCTCCAGCTCGGGGAGAGAGAAAAACTCGCGGTCGTCGCCGGGCGACCAGCCGAGCAGAGCCAGATAGTTGACCAGCGCCTCCGGCAGGATGCCGCGGGCACGGAACTCGTGTGCGCTGGTGGCGCCGTGCCGCTTGGCCAGCTTCCTGCCGTCCGGGCCATTGACCGCCGGCAGATGAGCGTAGTGCGGCGGCTGCCAACCGCACGCCGCGAAGATCAGCAGGTGCAAGGGGGCCGACGAGACCCACTCCTGGGCGCGCAGCACGTGGCTGATCCGCATGTCGTGATCGTCGGCGATCGCCGCCAGGTGGTAGGTGGGGAAGCCGTCCGACTTCAGCAGGATGGGATCGGGGTTGATGTCGCGGTTCCGGCGTTCGATGGTGCCGAGCAGCATGTCGTCGTAGCGCGTGCTCCCCTCCAGCCGCACCCGGAAACGGATCACCGACGCGTCGCCGCGCTCTTCACGCTGCCGGCGCTGTGCGGGCGAAAGATTGCGGCAGTGACGGTCGTAGCCGTGGCCGGCGGCTCGCACCCGCTCCAGCCGGGCGGCGTCGCAGTAGCAGCGGTAGGCGCGGCCGGCAGCGACCAGCCGCTCGGCTACCGCGCGATGGCCGGCGACACGCTCCGACTGGATGTAGGGCGCATGCGGGCCGCCGACGCGCGGTCCCTCGTCCCAGTGCAGGCCGAGCCAGTCGAGCGTGTCGTACACGTCGTCCAGTGAGTCGGGATCGTAGCGGCGCCGGTCGGTATCCTCGATGCGCAGCACGAAGGTGCCGCCCGAAGCGCGCGCGAGCAGGTACACGAACAGCGCGGTGCGCACGTTGCCGACGTGCAGGCGGCCGGTCGGAGAAGGAGCATAGCGTACCCGAATGGCCATATTGGCCGCAGAGGGTAGCCGCAGCCCGGACGCCGGTCAACGCCGCAGCGAGTCGGCGAGTCGCATTCCGCCAGGTAGAGCCCTTACCCACAGGTGGGCACGTCCGCGTGGCCGGCGTCTGCTCCTGCTGCTACCACAGAACGGGAATGCACCCGCCGGCGGCGATCGAAGAACTGTTGATAATATGTCGGAGGATTATACACACAATGAACAGTCAGGAAGGCTTCGTTTCTGGCAAGCTACCGCCCATTCACCCGGGAGAGATCCTCAACGAGGAGTTTCTTCTCCCGATGAAGATCACTCAATACCGACTCGCCAAGGCAATCGGCGTCGATCCCCGCCGTGTTCACGCAATCGTTCACGGACAGCGGTCGATCAGCGCCGAGACAGCTCTGCTGCTCTCTCGCTTCTTCGGGAATTCCGCCCAGTTCTGGATGGGTCTGCAGAGTCAGTATGACTTGGAGACCGCGGAAGATGTCTTCTCGCAGAAACTGAATCTCGTGACACCACACCTGTCCGAATAGTTCGGCGGCTCTGTCGGTGGCTCAAGAATCGCATCCTGATGGTCGCTGCCCCGGTCGAGCGGACGGCAACCGTCGAGTACGGCGGGACGAGCTGGCCGCACTCCAACGCGAGTGACAATCGACTGCGCACGTGCGCCGGCAACGCGAGAAGTGCGTCGATCACGGCGCGGCGAAGAACGCGGCTTCCGAGGCGTGCAGCGCCGGG
>CAYFXT010000134.1:0-5947 GCA_964346995.1 uncultured Spirochaetaceae bacterium
AGTTCCGTCTTTGAAGGCCGTCCCATGATGCCGCCATGCCTCAAATCGGCCCTCCAGGCTGAATAGTTACGAACAACTGATCGAGCGCCATCAGGATGCACTCCGAACGGGTGGGGGAGTTGGGCTTGGCGCCGTTCATCACCTATCATGGCGGAGTGCTTGGCCAGGTCGCCAGCGGCATCAACAACATCTTCCAGGTGCGCATCGTGGACGCCGCTGCGGAGGCTGGCGACGGTGCACCGGCCGGCGCGCTGCTGGAGTGCCGCATCATGGGCAAGGTGCTCGGCGGCAATCAGCCGATCTCCGATCACGCCTACAACCCGCTTGCTCCGGGTGACCGGGTGACGATCTCGGTCGACGCGGCTACTCCTGGGCAGGGCTGGATCCTGGAGCGCCTCCCGCGCACGTCCGCGATTCGGCGCTGGAACCGCAAGCGCAAGGCGCCGCAGACGATCGCCGCCAACGTCGACCGTCTGGTGGCGGTTGGCTCATTCGCCGCGCCGCCGTTCCGGCCCCGGTTTCTGGACCGGCTGCTGCTGTGCGGAGAGCTTGGCGACGCCGATCCGGCACTGGTGATCAACAAGGAAGATCTGGGTAGCACGCCGCAGATCGACGCTCGGCTGGCCCGCTACCAGGCGATGGGCTACGAGGTAATCACCTGTTCGGCGGCCACCGGAAGCGGCATCGAGCGGCTGCGTACGCTGCTGGAGCCCGCCACCCTGGTCGCCATCGTGGGGCAGTCGGGGGCGGGCAAGTCGGCACTGCTCAATTGCCTGCAACCAACTGCGCGCCGCGCCGAGGGAGCGGTGTCGCGCAAGTACGACCGTGGCGCGCACACCACCCGTTTCGGCGAGGTGGTCGGCACGGCTGCCGGCGTGCTGGCGATCGACACTCCCGGCATCCGTGAGTTGGAGATCACCGACATCGAACCACACGAGTTGCGGCTGTGGTACCGTGACTTTCTCCCCTACGTGGAGCAGTGCGAGTTCCCCGGCTGCCTGTGCATGAACGAGCCGGGCTGCGCGGTGCGCGCCGCGCTGGTGCGCGGCGAGATCCACAAGGACCGCTACCGGGGCTATCGGCGGGTGCTCGACGAGCTCAAGGAGGCGGTCGCCGAACGGCGATGATGATGGATCGGCACGCACTCGCCATCCTCGAATTCGATCGCGTCCGCGCCGAGCTGGCGGAGTTGTGCCTATCGCCGGAGGGCGCGGCGCGAATCGCCGCGGAGCCGTTCATTGAGAACGGCGCCGCCCACGCAGCGCTGCTGGCCGAGGTGGGCGCCGTGCGCGTCCTGCTTGCCGCGGACCGCCTGCCGGCCGACGTCGATCTGCCGGAAGTGGCGGACGCGGTCACCTTGCTGGCCAAACAGGGCACCGTGCTGGAGCCGGGCGCCGCCGCCCGGGTGGGTCGCTTCCTGCGCTCGGCGTGCCGGCTGCACCGTGCGCTGCGGCCGCGCCGCGGCGAGCAGCACGTCACGCAACTCGCGCGCGTAGCGCCGCTGCTGAGTGCGGTGGACGCGGTCGAGGCACTGCCCGGCGTCATCTTTCGCGTCGTCGACCCCGACGGCACCATCCGCGAGCGCCACCTGCCCACGCTGGCGGCGATTCGGGCGCGCATCCGCCGCCTGGAGCAGGATGTGCAGCGTGCCGCCCGGCGCTATCTGACCGATCCCCGATTTCGCACCGTGGTCAACGGGGACCGTCCCACCGAGCGTGGCGGGCGCACCGTGATTCCGGTCAAGGCCAACCATCGGGGTCGCGTGCCCGGCGTGGTGCACGAGGTTTCGGCAAGCGGAGCCACGGTGTTCGTCGAGCCGGAAGAAAGCATTCGCTCCGGCCACCGCATCACCGAGGAGCAACTGGCGTACCGGCGCGAGCTGCGCCGCATCATGCGTGAGCTGACCGCTCGCATCGCTGCCCGGCACCCTGAGGTGCGCGCCGCGGTGTCGGCCGTAGTCGACTACGACGTGCGCCACGCCCGCGCGCGCTACGCCCGCCAGCATGACTGCGCGCCGTTGCGGACGGGCGGTGGCGAGATCGATCTGCGCGCGGCACGCCATCCGCTCCTGGGCCCGGGAGCGGTACCGATCGACATCCGCTGGGGCGGGCGGCGGCGGGTACTGATCATCACCGGCCCCAATACCGGCGGCAAGACGGTAGCGCTGAAGACGGTCGGCATGCTGGCGCTGATGAATCAGTTCGGTATGGAGGTGCCCGCCGCATCAGCGAGCACGCTGCCATGGTTCGATCAGGTGTTGTGCGACATCGGCGACGAGCAGTCGATCACCCAGTCGCTGTCGACGTTCTCCGGCCACGTGCGCCAGATCGCGCACATTCTCGGCCACGCCACCGGAAACTCGCTGGTGTTGCTGGACGAGTTGGGCGCCGGCACCGATCCGGAGGAAGGCGTGACGCTCGCCATGGCGGTGCTCGACCGCTTGATCGGCAGCGGCGCGCTGGTGTCGGTGACCACCCACCACGGGGCGCTCAAGAACTACGGCTACGTGAACCCGGCAGTGGAGAACGCGGCGATGGAGTTCGACCTGCAGTCGTTGCGCCCTACCTACCGGCTGCTGCTGGGCATACCTGGGGAGAGTCACGCCCTGGAGATTGCGCGCCGCCAGGGCATCGGCGATGCGATCATCGCTGCCGCACGCGCCTACCTGGCGGAGGGGCGCAGCGACAGCGGAGAGATGATCCGTTCTCTGACTGCCCGCGAGCGCGAGCTGCGCGGCGTCGCCGAGGGACATGAGCGCTCGCGCGTCGAGTTGCACCGCCGCCATGGCGAGGCGGCCGAGCGGGAGCGCGCGGTAGCCGAGCGTGAACAGGCGCTGCGCGCCGCCGAGGAGCGGGAATTGCGGCTGTTCCTGCGTAACAGCCGGCGTAAGCTGGAAGCCGCCATTCGCGAGTTACGCGAACGGGGCCGCGCCGGCGGGGACTGGCGCACCGCGGCCGCGGCCGCGCGTGCCGTGGTCGACGAGGTCACGGCCGAGCTGGCGGGCGCGGGTTCCGTGTCAGGCGCGCATGACGGTGGCAGGGACGCATCCGCACCGGTTGCAGCCACGCCGGCCGGCCCGCGTGCAACTGCCCCCGTCGGCGAGCCCGATCGCGCCGGAGGCGAAAGCGGCGCACCGGCGCCGCCGCCACCAACTGCCGCCGGCGCCGGCGCGGAAGGTGTTCTCGCAGAGGGGGCGCACGTACGCATCGCCGGCAGTGGCCGCATGGGCACGGTGGTGCGTCGCGGACGTCGCGGCACGTGGGTGGTGCAGACCGGTAGCGTGCGCGGCACATTCCGTGCCGAGGATTTGCGCCTGGAGCAAGCGGCCTCCGAGCCCGCCGCGGGTCGGTTGCACGTCGAGGTCAGCGCCGCCGCTCCGGCCCGGCCCCTGGCCCAGATCAACGTGCTGGGCCTGCGGCTCGACGAGGCGCTGGCCGAGGTGGAGCGGCAGGTGGACGGTGCGCTGCTCGCCGGGTTGCAGCAGTGCACCATCCTGCACGGCAAGGGGGAGGGTGTTCTCCGCCACGGCATCCACCAGTATCTTGAGCGCCGGCGCGAGGTGGTCGGATTCGCGCCGGCGCCGCACCCGGAAGGCGGCGACGGCAAGACGGTTGTGAGATTGGCATGAAGTACATCCGCATCAGGGGCGCACGCGAGCACAATCTGCAGGCGATCGATCTCGACCTGCCGCGCGACCGGCTCATCGTCGTCTCCGGTCTCAGCGGCTCCGGCAAGTCGTCGCTGGCGTTCGACACGATCTTCGCCGAGGGGCAGCGCCGCTACGTCGAATCGCTCTCCTCCTACGCCCGCCAGTTTCTCGGCCGCCTCGACAAGCCCGACGTCGACTACATCGAGGGGCTGTCGCCGGCGATCTCCATCGAGCAGAAGACCGTACATCGCAACCCGCGTTCCACCGTCGGCACGGTAACCGAGATCTACGACTACCTGCGCCTGCTGTACGCGCGCGTCGGCCACCCGCATTGCCACGTCTGCGGCGCCGCCATCGAAGAGCAGTCGGTCGACGAGATCGTGGACGCGATGATGGGTCTCGCCGAAGGCAGCCGTGTCACTCTCCTGGCGCCGGTGGTGAGTGGCCGCAAGGGCGAGCACCGGCGGATTCTGGACGATGCCAGACGCTCCGGTTTCGTCCGCGTGCGGGTGGACGGCGACATCCGCTCCCTGGACGATGCCATCGAGCTCGACAAGAACCGCAAACATTCGCTGGAGCTGGTGGTAGATCGGCTGGTCATCAGACCGCAGGTGCAGAAACGGCTGGCGGAATCGGTGGAGACGGCGCTGGAACTTGCCTCCGGGCGGGTGGCGGCGCTGATCGCGACGCCGCCACCCGCCCGGCACGCGGACGTACCGGTCGGGACGGGACGTGTGGCAGCGGCCGGCGGCGCCGCGAGCGCCGTCGCCACGGCGCCGGCCGAAGCGCCGCAGCGGCGTGAGCCGGTGCTGCGCCAGTTCTCGCAGAGCAGTGCGTGCAGCTCTTGCGGTGCCGCGTTTCCCGACCTGGAGCCGCGCCTGTTCAGCTTCAACAATCCGTTCGGAGCGTGCCCCGACTGCTCCGGTCTCGGCGTCAATATGGCGTTCGACGCCGATCTGGTAATCCCCAACCCGCGCCTCAGTTTCAACGAGGGCGGCGTAGCTCCCTACAATCCCACCGCGACTTGGCACAGCAGCGTGTTTCAGTCGCTCGCCGGTCACTTCGGGTTCACGCTCGACACGCCGATCGGCGACCTTCCCCCGGATATTCTCGACGTGTTGCTGCACGGTTCCGACGATGAGGTGGAGATCCACTACCAGAACGCGCAGCGCAGCAGCAGCTACCGGTATACCACGCGCTATCGCGGCATCCTCCACGATCTGCGCCGCCGCTACCGCGACAGCTCCTCGCAGGGAGTGAAGGACTGGCTGGAGCAGTACATGCGCCAGCATGATTGCAGCAGTTGCGGCGGCACGCGGCTGCGACCCGAGGCGCTGGCGGTGACGCTCGATTCCGCAGCCGGAGAGCGCAACATCGACGAGGTCTCGCGCATGAGTGTGCAGGAGGCGGCGACATTCTTCCGCGGCGTCCGGCTCACCGAGGTCGAGCAGCAAATCGCGGCGCAAATCCTCAAGGAGGTGCGCGACCGGCTGCGTTTCATGGCCAGCGTGGGGCTGGAGTACCTCACGCTCGACCGCCGCGCTGCCACTCTGTCGGGCGGCGAGGCGCAGCGCATCAGGCTGGCTACGCAGATCGGCTCCGCACTGGTGGGCGTGTTGTACATCCTCGACGAGCCGACCATCGGGCTGCATCAACGCGACAACGAGCGCCTGCTGGATACGCTGATCCACCTGCGCGACCTGGGTAACACCCTGATCGTGGTGGAGCACGACGAGCAGACCCTGCGCATCGCCGATTACATAGTCGATCTGGGCCCCGGCGCCGGCGTGCACGGCGGCCGCGTGACCGCCGCCGGCCCGCTGCAGGAGGTGCTGGCCAGTCGCGCCTCGTTGACCGGCCGCTACCTGGCGGGCGACGAGCGCATCGGCGTACCGACAAGGCGGCGTACTGGCAACGGCCACCGGCTGAGCATCACCGGGGCCAGCGAGCACAACCTCAAGGAGATCGACGTTGCGCTGCCGCTCGGCACGTTCAGCGTGATCACCGGCGTGTCGGGTTCCGGCAAGTCGACCTTGCTCAGCGATGTGCTCTATCCGGCGCTGGCCAACCGGGTGGGGCGGTCGCGGATGGTGGTCGGCGCACACCGCGGCATCGCAGGCGTGGAGCACGTCGACAAGGTGATCAACATCGATCAGTCGCCGATCGGGCGCACGCCGCGCTCCAACCCCGCCACCTATGTCGGGCTGTTCGGACCGATCCGCGACCTGTTCGCGTCGCTGCCGGAATCGAAGGCGCGTGGCTACAAGCCGGGCCGTTTTTCGTTCAACGTCAAGGGCG
>CAYFXT010000134.1:5957-8222 GCA_964346995.1 uncultured Spirochaetaceae bacterium
GACAGATGACCCCATGCGGCAGCAACGTCAAGGGCGGGCGCTGCGAGCACTGTCAGGGCGGCGGGCAGATCAAGATCGAAATGCACTTCCTGCCCGACGTGTACGTGGCGTGCGACGTGTGCAAGGGGCGCCGCTACAACCGCGAGACGCTCGACGTGCGTTACAAGGGCCGCAACATCCATGACGTGCTGGAGATGACCGTGGAGGAGGCGGGTGATTTCTTTCGCGTCATCCCCGCGGTTGCCCGCCGCCTGGAGACGCTGATCGCGGTGGGACTGACCTACGTCAAGCTGGGGCAGTCAGCCTTGACCCTCTCCGGTGGCGAGGCGCAGCGCGTCAAGCTGGCGCTGGAGCTGTCCAGGCGGAGCACCGGCAAGACGGTCTATCTGCTCGACGAACCGACCACCGGTCTGCACTTCGCCGACGTGCGCCAGCTCCTGGAGGTGCTGCACCTGCTGGTCGAGCAGGGCAACACCGTAGTGTTGATCGAACACAACCTGGACGTGATCAAGCAGGCCGACTGGATCGTCGACCTGGGTCCCGAGGGCGGCCACCGGGGCGGTCGGGTGATAGCGACCGGGACTCCCGAACAGGTAGCGAGAACGCCTGACTCCCACACCGGCGCCTTCCTGCGCGAAGTGCTATGAGCTTGGCGGATTGCGACACGCTCATGGCACAGGACGGTTGGGCCGGAAGCGGCGCCGCCGGCGTCGGTTCCGGGGCGCCGGGCGCGGTGGCCGACTGAGCAACTGCGATCTTGGGCGGCGCTGCCGGGGAACGTGTATCTGCAGCGTCGCCCCGTGACCGTGTGAGAAAGCCGGCGTCAGCGTCCGAACCGGCGGCATGAACGGGCTCATCGGCACGGCCACTCCGTGACGCGAACGAGATGAAGACCGATGTACCGGCATCGTCTGCAGGCCGTCATTCCCGGATCGGGACACGGCGCGCCGGGATATGCGTCCGCCGCGTCGGGTTCGCCGTGCTGATCGTGGTCGCGACCTGCTGGGCGGGTGCGGACCCCGCTACCGACTCCGGCGCCGCCGGGACGGGCAGCACGACCGCCGCCGCGAGCGCGCGCGCCACCGACCTGTCGCCGGCGGGCCGCGCGCTGGTTCGCGACACCTGGCCGCAGCGCATTGCGGGCTCCGGCTACTACGAACTGCTCGACGAGCTGCGCCGCCTCGGTCTGGACGATCGCGGCACGCGTGCCGAGCTGGAAGCGCGGTTGCGGCAGTTCCATGGCCTGCCGGCGCCTGCGCCTGCCGATGGCGAGCCGTCCCGGGTGGTGGAGGTACGGCGTGCCGAGCGCGCCGAATATGCAACGCAGGCCGAAACCGGCGCCGATTCGGTCACCTTGCGCGGCGCAGTCGAGGTCGCGGTGCTGCAGGCCGATCCCCCCACCGTACACGTGATTCGCGCGGACGAAGTGATCTACGACCGCACGGCACAGCTCCTCACCGCCCGCGGCGCCGTTCACTACGAGGTAACGCAGGAGGAAGGGGAGCCGCAGTCGGTGCGCGCTGCAACCCTGGCGTACGATCTGGACAGCTCCAAGGCCGTCTTTCTGTCCGCGACCACACAGCAGCAGCGCGAAGGCGCCACCGGTCCGCTTACCTTCTCGTTCACGGCCGAGGTGATTACCCGGCTGTCGGATGCCACCATCATCCTCGATGACGTCCGCTTCAGCTCGAGCCCGGATCCGCTGCTGCCCAACTACGAAATTCGGGCGCGACGGATGTGGCTGCTCGCGCCCGGCGAGTGGGGCCTGCAGGCGGCGACGATCTACGTCGGCCGGGTGCCGGTGTTCTACGTGCCGTTCTTCTTCTGGCCCGGCGACGAAGTGGTGTTCCATCCCGCGGTCGGCGTACGCGATCGGGAGGGGTTGTTTCTCAACACGACGCTGTACCTGATCGGCCGCCGGCCGCGTGAAGACGAGCCGTTTTCGGTCCTCAATCTGACCAGTCCGGGCGACTACCGGGAGGAGCTGCGGGGTATCTTTCTGCGCAAGATTCCCGGTGCGGCGCCGCCCGATGACCGCTACCTGAAGCTGATGCTCGATCTCTATGCCCGGCTCGGCATGTTCGCTGGCGTAGCCGGAATGTTCCCGGTGAGCGACGTGGGAGAGGTGAACTTTCAGGTTGCCGCTGCGCGGTCGCGCAACATCTACTTCGACTCTGCCCGCGGTACCTACACCATCTACGACCCGAACGACCAGAGTGGGCGCCCGCATTGGAACGAATCGACGCTATTCGGGACAGCAGTACC
>CAYFXT010000135.1:0-8142 GCA_964346995.1 uncultured Spirochaetaceae bacterium
CCGGCTACCGGCTACGGACGAACGCGCTTGCGGTCGCGCGGGAACAGAGTGGCCTGCTTGACGCTTGCCAATCCGAGGATGGTCTGCGTGAGGCGTTCCAGGCCAATCGCGAACCCGCCATGCGGGGGACATCCGTAGCGGAACACCGACAGGTAGTCGGTCATCGCGTCCGGATCGAGACGGAAGCGGCGCAGACTCTCCACCAGCGCGTCGTAGTCGCTGATGCGCCGACCGCCGGAGGTGATTTCCTGACCACGGAACAGCAGGTCGAACGACATCGTCCGGTTGCCGTCGGCGGGGTAGGTGTAGAAGGGCCGCTTGCGACGCGGATAGCCATGCACGAACACCGCGTCGACGCCGTGTTTCGAGGCGGCCCAGTCGCACAACAGCCGCTCGCCCTCAGGGTTGATGTCGTACACCCGCCGGCCGGTGGCCGTGGCGATGGTCTCCCGCGCCTCGTCGTGGGTGAGCCGCGGGATTGCCGCTATGGCGTCCGCGCTCGGCAGCGTGGCGTTCCAGGTCTCCAGGGCCTGCGCGCAATCACGCGCCACCCCGGCGACGATGGCTGTCAGCAGACGCTGCTCCAGATCCATCAGGTCGTGCTCACTGTCGATGAACGCCATCTCGACATCCAGGGAGACGTATTCATTGATGTGACGTGGCGTATCGTGCTTCTCCGCCCGATAGGCCATGCCGATCTCGAACACGCGCTCCAGCCCCGCCGCCACCATTGCCTGTTTGTAGAGTTGGGGTGACTGCGCCAGATACACCGTGCGGTCGAAGTACTCGACGGGAAACAGCCCGGTACCGCCCTCGGTCCCGCTACCGATCAGCTTGGACGACTTGATCTCGGTGAACCCCTCGCTGCGCAGGTGCTCGGCAAACCAGCGCACGATCTGCGCCTGCAGACGAAAGATCGAGAGGGTCTTGGGGTTGCGCAGGCTGACCATGCGGTGCTCCAGCATGGCGTCGAGGCTGATCTGCGACGGATCCTGATTCACCGCCAGCGGCAGATCGCTGGCCGCCGTGGAGATGACCTCGAGTCGCGCTGCCTTGACCTCGTACCCTCCCGGCGCCTTGCGGTTGGCCGCCACCACACCCCCCACCTCGACCACCGATTCCAGGGTGACCCGGTTACCAGCGCCATCGGTCGGAACGCGGTTGAACACCACCTGGCAGATCCCGGAACGGTCACGCAGCAGCACGAAGCACACGCCGCCCAGATCGCGCTGGCGGTGAACCCAGCCGCGCAACAGCACCGCCGCGTCGGGATGCTGCCCCAGATCGCCGGCCAGAACGCGTTTCGTCCCCGGCGCTCCTGCCGCGCCGCTCATGGTCCGCTCCGCTGCACCGCGGCAGCCTCGCCCTGGTCCGCACGCGCGCCGCCGGAGCCGGAAACTGTTCCGCGGACGCCTGCAAACGCGCTGGCCGGGCCCGCGGCGGGGGCCGTCGCGCGGCCCGCCGACGGCACGGCGAAGTGCGCGTGCACCGCGACGTGGCCAGCAGGTACCGGCCCACGGTGCGCACGATACGGCGCGCTGATCATGCGTCCTGCCCGCCGGTGGACGACGCCGGGTCGTACAGCGCCTCGACCAGGGCGTTTACCTGGTCGGGGTGGGCACGCCCGGCGGTCTGACGCATTACCTGCCCCACCAGAAACCCGGCCGGCTTGCGTTCGCCGGCGGCGATCTGCGCGGCCACGCGCGGATTGTCGGCGACGATCCGCTGCAGGATCGGGCGCAGCTCACCGGAATCGGTGATCTGTCGCAGGCCGTCCTCCTCTACCACCGCCTGGGGGTCGCGGTTCTCGGCGATCACCTTCGCCAACACCTGCTTGGCGATCTTGCCGCTCACCACGCCATTCGCCAGCAGCTCCAGCAACACGGCCAGACGCGCCGGCGTCAGGTGGCTGGATGCCAGCGTCTCGCGGCGCTGGTTGAGGTGTTTGCGGATGTCGGCGCCCAGCCAGCGCGCCGCCTGCGAGGCATCGCCGCCCGCCGCCACCGTCTGTTCGAAGAACTCTGCGGTATCGGGATCGGCAGTGAGGAATGTGGCCTGCTGCACGGAGACCTCGTATTGGCGGACGAACCGGTCGCGGCGCGCCAGCGGCAGTTCCACCAGACCGCGCTCCACGGCGGCGAAAAAGGCGGCGTCGGGGCGGAACGGCGGCAGGTCTGGCTCGGGAAAGTAGCGATAGTCGTCCTCGCTCTCCTTGACGCGCATCGGTTCGGTACCATCGCGGTTCTCGTTCCACAGCCGCGTTTCCACCCGTACCTCGCCGCCCTTCTCGAGCAGCGCCGTCTGCCGCTTGATCTCGAACGTCAGCGCGTTGCGCACGAACTTGAACGAGTTGAGGTTCTTGATCTCCACCTTGCTGCCCAGGCCCGCGCCGGCGCGGTTCACCGACACGTTGGCGTCGCAGCGCAGCGACCCCTGTTCCATATTGCCGTCGCAAACGCCCAGGAAACGCACCATGCGGTGAAACTCCTCCAGGAACTGCCCGGCTGCGGCGGCGCTGGCCAGCTCCGGTTGGGTGACCACCTCTACCAGCGGAGTTCCGGTGCGGTTGTAGTCGAGCAGGGAGACGTCGCCAGCGTGGATCATCTTGCCGGCGTCCTCTTCGAGATGCACCTCGCGAATGCCCACCGGCGTACGCCGTCCGTCGATCTCGGCCGTGAGGCTGCCGTCACGGCCGACCGGCGCGCCGAACTGTGAAATCTGATAGTTCTTCGGCAAGTCGGGATAGAAGTAGTTCTTGCGCTCGAACACGGTGCGCTCACTGAGCGTGCAGCCGAGGGCGCACGCCAGTACGTACGCCTTGCGCAGCGCCTCGCCGTTCAAGGCCGGCAGGACGCCGGGGTAGCCGAGACAGACCGGACAAACGTTCTCGTTGGGCTGGTCGCCGAACGCGTTCCGGCACTGGCAGAACACCTTGGAAGCGGTGATGAGCTGAACGTGGATCTCCAGCCCGATGTGCGGCTGCCAAGTGGTGCGAGGCTGCCAGGTGGCGCCGCTCACGTCAGCGATCCCGTGGGCACGGCCGTGCCGATCGGGTTGGAGTCATCGACCAGGTCGGCCGCGTCGAGGTAGCGCGGCGGCCGCGGCATGGCGAACCGTGCCGCCAACGGCTCGGCAACCTGGAACAGCAGGTCCTCACGGAAGTGCGGCGCCATGAACTGAACGCCGATCGGCAGGCCGTCGTGGATGGTGCTCGGCACAGCCAGCGCCGGATGGCCGGTCAGATTGGCCGCACAGGTGAACAGGTCGCCCTGTTTCTGCAGAAAGGCGTCGAGGCCCCCTTCCCCCTGCGGCCCAGCGGCAGGGAACGGCGGCACCGGGAAGGTGGGCAGGAGCAGCAGGTCGACCTTGGCAAAGGTGCGCTCGAACGCCTGCCGAATCAAGGTGCGGATGCGCTGCGCCCGCTGGTAGTACTGTTCCTGGAACCCGGAGCGCAGCACGTAGGTGCCCACCAGGATGCGCAGCTTCACTTCGGCCCCGAAGCCGGCGCTGCGCGATGCGATGGTCAGTTCCTCGGCATCGGCCACGCCACCCCGATCGCGCACCCCGTAGCGTACGCCGTCGTAGCGGGCCAGATTGGCGCTTGCCTCCGCGGTCGCGATGACGTAATAGGCGGGTACCACGTACTCCAGCGATCCGAGTTCCACCGGCACGCAGCGGATTCCCGCCCCCTGCAGGCGGTCTCGGGTGACGAACAACGCCGACCGCACCGCCGGAGCCACCCCCTCCAGCACGGCGTGCGGAATCCCCACCACCAGCCCCTCGCGCGCCGCCGGCGGCTCCGGGTAGTCCACCGACGACTGGTCGAACGGATCGGCGCCGCGCATCGTTTCGAACACCGAGCGCACCGTCGGGACGTCGGCACCGGTCACGCCGATCACGTCCAGCGAGGAGGCGTATGCCACCAGCCCGAACCGGGACACTGCGCCATAGGTGGGTTTCAGCCCGTCGACGCCGCAGACCGACGCCGGCTGCCGCACCGAACCGCCCGTGTCGGAGCCCAACGCGAACGGCACCAGCCCGGCCGCGACCACCGCCGCCGAGCCGCCGCTGGATCCGCCGGCCACTACACGCGATTGCCAAGGGTTGTGCACGGCGCCGAAGCAGGAGTTCTCACTGGAGGAGCCCATGCCGAACTCGTCGAGATTGGTCTTGCCCACCACCCGTGCGCCGGCGCGCTGCAGCCGGGCCACCGCCGTGGCGGTGTAGGGCGAGCGCAGACCGCGCAGCAGTGCCGAGCCGCACGACAAGGAAAAGCCCCGTACCGCGATGTTGTCCTTGACCGCGAACGGCATCCCCGCCAGCGGAGCCGCGCCACTCCCTCCGCCATCGGAGGCGGCGCTACCGTTCCGGTCGCGGGTGACATCCACCTCGACGAACCCGTTGATGGCGGCGTCGGCAGCCAGCGCCGCCTCCTGCCAGCGGCGTGCACTTCGCTCGTTCGCCAGCACGGCGCGCCACACGCCGGCAGGCGATGCCACCGCGCTCACCGAAGCGACTCCGGCCCACCACATCGCCGCCGGGCGATGCCAACGAGATGCGAGCCTTTGTCGATTGTCGAGGTCAACATGTGCGTTCGATTCGGACCCTACAGAACGTTTGGAACGCTGAAGTGATCGTCCTCGCACTCTGCCGCGGTGGCCAGGAGCCGCTCCGGCGAAGCACCGGGCCAGCGCCGGTCGGTCGCCACCACCTCGTCGGAACGCAACCGGTTACGCGCGCCGAGCGCGTGCGTGGTCGGCGCCACGTTACCGACATCCGCGGCGGCCATGACATCGAAGTAGGACAGGATCTGTTGCACCCCGGCACGGAGCCGCTCGCGTTCGACGCTGCTCAGCCGCAGCCGCGCCATGTACGCGGTAACCTCGAGTTCCGCTTCGCTGAGGCTCTGCTGGTGCTCCATCGGGCCGCAGGTAACATGCTTTCTCGATCGCCGACCTGTCAAGGCGAAGTGCGGTCGGGCGGTCGGGAATGCTCCCATTCGGGCTTCATTTGACCGTGGGATGCGGCAAACCGTATAGTCTGTAGTGATTGCACCGGCCAACGGCTCTCGGCAGCCACCCACGGTGCGCGCAGCCATGGGTGACGCGATACGGCCACGTGCCGTCGATACCGATTTTCCCGAAATCAACTTCTACGACCAGGACCTCGTCAACCTCTACCAGCGTTCCTGGTATTGGGTGAGTGAACAGTGGCATCTCGGCACCGAGGCCAACGGCTTCGAACCGCGCTTCTTCAGTTACCCGGAGTCGGGCCGCATCAACCAGTTCGAGGCCTGCTTCTCCACCTTCTTTCTCGTATACAGCAATCGTACCTACCCGGTTACCGCACAGTTGGACTGCTTCTACGGCAAGCAGGAGGAGGATGGCGCGATCCGCGGCGAGTATCTGGTGGAAGATGGGAACCCGGTACTCACCGACGACAACCCTACCGGCGTTGCGCCACCGCTGTTCGCGTGGGCGGAGTACAACCTGTACCACAAGCTCGGCACCAAGAAACGGCTGCGCGAGGTGCTGCCCACGCTGGAGCGCTACTTCGCCTGGCTGGAGGCGACGCATCGCGAGGAGAACGGCCTGTACTCGGTGCCGGCGGTCGCCACGATGATGGGCAACATCCCGCGCAACGGCTGCCGTTACCCGATCGACTTCAACGCCCAGCAGGCTCTCAACGCCCTGTTCATGTCCGCGATCGGTGACGTCCTCAACGACAAGGACACCAGTTTCAAGTACAAGCGCGCCTACTTTTCTCTGAAGACCCGCATCAGCCAGATGATGTGGGACGACGCTACCGGCTTCTACTACGACCTGGATCGTGACGGGCGACGGCTTCCGGTGCGCACCGTCGGCGCGTTCTGGACGCTGCTCGCCGACATTCCCAACGAGGACAAGAGCGAACGCCTCATCGCCTACCTGAACGACAACCGGGAATTCGGCGTGGAACATCCGTTTCCGACGCTCTCTGCCACCCACGAAGCCTACTCCCGGGACGGCGCCGGCTACCGGGGCTCGGTGGTGCCGCCGTTCAACTACATGGTGATCAAGGGGCTGGAGAAGTACGGCAAGTACGAGCAGGCGCGCGAGTTCGCGCTGCGCCATCTCTACTACGTGCTCGACGGCCTGCACCCCGAGGAGCACGTCACCGGGTCGCTGTACGAGGCGTACGCGCCGCAGCAGGAAGGACCGGCCAGATGGCCGGAGAGAAGCGACTTCCCGCGCCGGCTTCTCATGGCCTACTGCGCACTCAGCACGGTGGCGCTGATGATCGAAAACGTGGTCGGCCTGTACATCTCGTTACCGCGCAAGACGGTCGACTGGCGCATCCCGACGATGGAGATCATGGGCATCGAAAACCTGCAACTCAAACGCAACCTGATCTCCATCGTCAGCGCCAAGAGCTCGCGCGGGTGGGAGATACGGCTGGAGTCGGAGAAGCTGTACTACCTGACGATCAACGTACTGCGCGAGCGGCGGCGCAAGACGCTGCCGATTCCCTCCGGCAAGTGCTCGATCCTGATCGACAAGATATAGCGGACGAAAGAGAATCCCACCGACTGCTAGTGCAGACGTACCCGCCCGCGCAGCGCGCGACTGACGGTGAGGCGGTCGGAGTATTCCAGATCGCTGCCTACCGGCAGCCCGTGTGCCAGTTGAGACGTTACCACGCCCAGCCCCTCGAGCTGCTTGGCGAGCAGCAGCGCCGTCGCCTCGCCCTCCACGGTAGGGTTGGTGGCCACGATCACCTCTTCCACCCCTTCTTCCCGCACGCGCCGCAGCAGGCGATCGATGCGCAGATCCTCCGGGCCGACGCCGTCGAGCGGCGAGAGAACGCCCATCAACACGTGATAGCGGCCGCGAAACTCCCCGGTGGCCTCGATGGTGGCGACGTCCTGCGGCTGTTCCACCACGCACACCCGCACAGGGTCACGGGCCGGATCGGCGCAGATCTCGCAGCGCTCCGTCTCCGTGTAGGCGCCGCACACGCTGCACGGCCGGATGCGCTCGCGCAGTTCGGTGAGATTCGCCGCCAGCGCGCGCACGTAACCCGGGTCGGCGCGCAACAGATGGTAGGCGAGCCGGACCGCACTCTTGCGCCCCAATCCGGGCAGCTTGGCCAGCGCGACAATGAGACGGTCGAGACTGGTCACGGCGGCGCCGTGCCGGGTCCGAAAATGGCCGCCGGCAGGCGTTGCCGGGGGGTGCATTCCCGTTCTGTGGTAGCAGTACGAACAGACGCTGCCACGGGGACGAGCCGACCCGCGCGTGAGCGCTCTACCAGTTGGCGGGAATGCACCGCTGCCCGGTCATCGATTGCATCGTCTTCCGCATTCTAAGCTCCGAACAGTCCGGGGGGAAGCGGCATGCCACCCATGGCGGAACTGAACTCGCTACGCAGGTGTTCCTTGACCTTGCCGACGGCGTCGGTGAATGCGGCGCGGATCAGGTCCTCCAGCATCTCGCGCTCGTCGCGATCGATCGCTTCGGGCGCAAGCCGCAACGCGACCACTTCGAGGTGTCCGTTGAGCTCCACCTCTACCATGTCGCCACCGGCGCTCCCGGTTACGCGAACGGCGCGCAGCTTCTCCTCCATGTCTCCCATGTTGCGCTGCAGCCCCTGAATCACCTTGAGAAACTCGAGTGGGTTAGGTGCCATGCTCTATCTCCTTGACCACTTCACCGCGAAATACCTTGCAGAATCGCCCGACGTCTGCGTCCACCCCGGCAGCCGCAGAGGACTTCCGTCCCGGGTCACGCTGGTAGTCTACCTCGACCGCTACCGGACGGCCCAGAATCTCACTGGCGACGGTCGCGATCGTCTGCTGCCCCTTGGTCACCTGCCCGCCGGAGTAACGATCGGTTGCGGCGAACGCTACCGTGATGCGATCGTCCGCCACGGTTGTCCCCACGGCACGCTCCAGCGAAGCGGCCAGCGAGAGCTGTTTCTGCCCCCGAACCCGGGCGCTGATCTCTCGCAGCAACCCGGTGGCTGCAGACGCACCCGATTCCTCGCCCTCCCGGTGCGGCGCGGCCGCGACCGCAGCGGCGCCTTGCGTGCCGGGCGGCGCGGTTGCGGACGCCGCCCGCGGTGCGTTCCCGGCGCCGGATGCCGTGCCGTCCGGTTCCGCTG
>CAYFXT010000136.1:0-8130 GCA_964346995.1 uncultured Spirochaetaceae bacterium
CGGGTCAGGTTGCCGCCCGCCACCTGCCGCTCCGCCTCGGGCGTGCGGCTGGCGAGGAAGCGCGGCGTGACGATCTCGCCCGGCGCGATGGCGTTCACGTTGACGTTGGCCGGCCGCAACTGCTCGGCCAGGCAGCGCGTGTAGTGGTGCACCGCCGCCTTGGCGGCCCCGTAGATCACCTCGGAGGCGCGCCCGCGCAGGCCCGCGCTGCTGCCCACGTTGACGATCCAGCCCCGCCCGTGTTTCATCATCTCCTGCGCTACTTCGCGGCACGGCAGGATGCAGGTGAGCAGATTGCGGTCGAGCACCGTGCGGATGTCGGCGAGCGAGATGCCCAGGGCGTCGTTCGACGCCGGCTTGCCGGCGTTCCTGCCGGTCGTACCCTGGGTGCCGATGTCGCCGCCGGCGTTGTTGACCAGGATGTGGATGGCGCCGAATCGCTCCCGGATCTGCGCGCACAGCTCCTGGACGGTGGTCTCGCGGGTCAGGTCGCCGTGCACCGCCAGCACCTCGCCGCCCGACTGCGTGGCAATCTCAGTGGCGACCGCGTCCAGCGAGTCGGCCTCGCCGAAGGCACGCGTAGAGGTGGGGCTGGTGCCGTGAATCGCCACCTGCGCGCCGAGAGCGGCCAGATGGCCGGCCACCACGCGGCCGATGCCGCGTGACGAACCGGTTACCCATGCTACCTTGCCGGTCAGCCGTCCGGCCGATGCTTCGTTGTTGGTCGTTGCTGCCATGCTGTCTCCAAGGGTAGTTGTCGAATCGCTGCGCGTACACTGCCATGACGGGGGCGCTTTGCGGTAGAGCGGGACCGGCGGGCGCGGACTGGCGGTGCTGCGGCGGAACGCACTACCATGGCGCCGCGATGAAGTCAGCTCGGACCCGGGACGAAGGTCGTGTCAGAGGCAAGCGTCGCGTCACGCATGGCGTCCGGGTTGTGTCGAAGGTTGCCGGCGTCGTGTCGCGCCAAGGCAGCGTCGCGTCTCGCATGGCGCGCTGCGCGGGCATGGCACGTCGCCTCGGAGTCGGGCCATGGATCGCAATCTGAGCCCATATCGAGCCGCGCTGGCGGAGCTGGCATCGGTCGGGATCCGTTCGCGGACCATTGCCGGGGTGAACGGGCTGACCGTACATCTCCTGGAGGCGGGCGCGCAGAACGAGGGCCGCCCGCTGCTGTTGCTGCTGCACGGGTTCCCGGAGCTCGGCTATAGCTGGCGCAAGGTGATGCCGGCCCTGGCCGACGCCGGCTATTACGTGGTTGCGCCCGATCAGCGCGGCTACGGCGCCACCACCGGCTGGGATTCGTCGTACGACGGCGACTTGGGGCCGTTTCGCACGTTCAACCTGGTTTGCGACACGCTGGGCATCGCCGCCGCGATCGGCTACGAGCGGGTGCATGCGGTGATCGGTCACGACGCCGGCGCCGGCGTGGCTGCGTGGTGCGGTCTGCTGCGGCCCGACGTTTTCTCCTCGGTGGTGATGATGAGCGCACCGTTCGGCGGACCCCCGGAACGCCGTCCGGTGCCGGACGGACGCCCCGCGATGGCGGAGTTCGCCCCCCAGCTCGCCGCGCTGGAGCCGCCTCGCAAGCACTACCAGTGGTACTACTCGTCGCGCCGCGCCAATGCCGACATGATGGAGTGCCCGCAGGGGCTGCAAGCGTTCCTGCGCGGCTACTACCACTACAAGAGCGCCGACTGGCCGGGCAACACGCCCTACCGCCTGCGCGGCTGGACCGCCACCGAGCTGGCCAGGCTGCCGGCCTACTACGTGATGAACCGAGGCGACACCATGCCGGAAGCGGTGGCGCCCTTCACCCCTTCGCCGCAGGCCGCGGCTGCCTGCCGGTGGCTGCCGGACGAAGAACTCGCCGTGTACTGCGCCGCCTACGCGGCGACCGGCTTCCAGGGCGGGCTGCAGTGGTATCGCTGCGGCACCGGCAGGGTGGGCATCGACGAACTGCAGATCTTCGCCGGGCGTACCCTCGACGTACCGTCCTGCTTCATCTCCGGCGCCCGTGACTGGGGAGTGTTCCAGAGCCCCGGCACCTACGAGCGCATGCGCGAGACCGTGTGCACGCGGCTGCTCGGCTGTCACCTGCTGTCCGGCGCCGGGCATTGGGTGCAGCAGGAGCAGCCGCAACGCGTCGCCGAGCTGCTGCTGGAGTTTCTACACGCCGCCGGCGCCCGGAGTTTCAGCGCTACCGGGTGACCAGAGGCGCGAGGGTGGCGTAGGCGGCGTTGATCTCCTGGCAGCGCGCCAGGCCTTGCGGATTGAGGTCCGGGTGAAAGCGCTTCATCAGTTGTTTGTAACGCGCCCTCAGGTCGCGGGCGGTAAGCGGTTCCTGCCCCAGTCCCATGGCGCGCCGGGCCTGGTCGGCGGCGGAGCGGGAGGCCTGAGCCGGTGCTTTCCGCCGTGCGCGTTGCCGGCGCCGCTCGCCGTCCTCGGCAGCGAACCCGGCAATGGCGGCAGCGCGGTGGAACGCTTCGTGCAGAGGGGCGAATATGCTGCGGCGCTGCAAGACCTGTTTGGCAACGAAGAACCGCAACACCTCGCGGACGTTGGCAAACGCCAAGTCGGGGAGGGTGAAGCTCCGCGTTGCGCAGTATCGCCGTGCGGAGTGACGCTGCAACTCGTCCAGGTCGAAGAAGTGGTCGAGATAGACGCGCCGCGCTTCCGAGAACCTGCCGAACGTGCGCAACATGGCTGCGAACGTCTCGTCCTGGAATCGATGTGCGCATATCGCCCTGGCGGCGGCAGCGACGAATTCCGCCATGATCTCCGCCTGCTGCTCGTGGGAGAAGAACACGCCGGCCCGTTCCAGGGCGTTCGCGGCTTGCGTGCCGCCGAGGTGCTCCAGAACGGCAACCAGGGAGGATGCCGAAGCCTGCGAAAAGGGCTCCAGGGCCAGCGACAGATTGATCAGGGGATGGCCCGCCACCTGCGCGCCGTAGATTTCCTGGTAGTACCGCTCGGGACTCAGGCCGAGGATCTCCTGGAACTCGGCGGGGGTCAGCCGCCAAGCCCCTCCCGCCTCCTCCTGTCGGCCGATCTCGTCGATCAAGTCCGCCAACGCCGCCTGCGCCGACTGCATACGGGAGTATAGCAAAGTAGCGTCGACAAGCGCCTGTTATCAGTCTACGTTAGGGGGTATCCATTGAGTGAACCGGCAATGTCGTTGAGCGAAGGCGATCTGCAGTACATCGGCCAGTACGTGCGCGCCGAGTTGCCCGGCTGGCTGCACGAGCTGGGGCCGTGGGCGTTCGGCAGTCAGCTCATGGAGCGCATGGTCCGCGTCGAGGAGGAACTGAAGTCGCAGCGTGAGTTGCTGCTCGCCCACGTCGAGGCGAGCGATCGCCGTTTCGCCGACATGAATCACCGCTTCGAAGATATCGACCGCCGCTTCGAGGACGCGAACAAGCGATTCGACGACGTGAATAGCCGCTTCGAGGACGTGAACAAGCGATTCGACGATGTCAACAAGCGATTCGAGGACGTAAACAGACGGTTCGATGACAACAGCAAGCGGCACACTGCGACGCAGTGGGTTGTCGGCGCCGGGTTCCTGGTCGTGACCACCATGATTACCCTCTATCGGTTCCTCGGCTGATCGACTGAGGATATGCGAATTGGATGCTAGGACGTTCCTCGGTGCGCTGATGTTCGTATATGGCGCGGCGATGTTGTACATCACGCTGTTCGCGCCGCATCGATCCACGAAATTGGAACTGATGAAGAGGAAGCTGGGCGAGAAACGGGGGTTGGCGTTCTATACCTTTTCGTATGCGGTGTTTCCTCTCGGACTGGGGGCGTTTCTGCTGCTTCGGAGTTTCCTGTGAGCGGCGCGCATGGGAAATGACGCCCCCGGCGCCGCGCCCGGCGTCTCGCCGAGAGGCCAGGCGTGATTCACCGGGAGCCGGTGCCGCCGACCGGGCAAGCGGAGACCGTCGCGGCGGCGATTCGCGATGGCTCCCTGCGCCGGCCATCGGCTGCGTCGCCGTCGTTCGTCGATCTGGTATGTGCAGTGCAGCGCGCCGCGGGAGCCTCGACGCCGGCGACGCCGCACGGCGAAACGATCGCCCGCCACCTGTTCGACCACCCGCATCTGGTGTTGGTGCTGGTCGACGGCATGGGTATGAGCGCGTTCGCTGATCCGGCGATGGCGCACCTGCGTCAGCGGGTGCGGTTGGAGATCGATTCGGTGTTCCCGGCCACCACCGCTTGCGCCATGACCACCGTGGCAACCGGCCTGTGGCCGGGTCAGCATGGCGTTCCCGGCTGGTGGGCATACCTCGCCGAGCGTGACCTGCCGGTCACGGTGCTGCCGTTTCAGGAACGTCATACGGGCCGTGGGCTGCGCCGCCACGGTGTGCGGGCGGGCGAAATCTGGCCGCACCCGCCGCGCTTCGCCGAGGCCACCGGCAACATGGAAATGCACGTTCCCTGGGTGTACGTGCTCAGCGCCTTCAACCGCTACCTGAGCGGGCGTTGCCGCACCCGCGGCTTCCTGTCGCTGCGTCACGCGCAGCGCCGGGTCATGCGCCGGATGCGCGCCGTGCGCCGCCGGCGCGTGCCGTCCGCCGTCACCTACTGGTACATCCCCGACTACGACTCGGCCTGCCACAAGCATGGGGTGGCCAGTGCCGAAGCGCGCGCGACGCTGCATCGAATCCTGGACATGCTGCTGGAGGTCGCGGCCGCCGCGCCCGATGAGGTGCGCGTGGCGGTGACCGCCGATCACGGCCTGATCGACCTGAGCGAGGGCGACCGGGCGCCGCTGTTCGACGGCGATCCGATCCTCGATTGCCTGTCGAGCGTGCCGAGCGGCGAGGGGCGTACCCCGCACTTTCACGTCCGTCCCGGCAGGGAGCAGGAGCTGATCGAGCGTCTGGCTGACCGCGCGGGCGAACGGCTGGCGGTGCTCAGCCAGGGCGAAGCCGAGGAGCTGCGCCTGTTCGGCCCGCAGCCGCTCAGCGCCTTCGCGCGCCGCCGCTTCGGCGACTACGTCGGCATTTCGCTCACCCCGCTCACCCTTGCCTACTTCCCATCAGCCGACTCGAGCGGGCTGCGCCACATCGGCACGCACGGCGGCATGTGCCCCGCCGAAGTGCGGGTCCCGATCGTGGTGTTGTAGCGCACCATGGCCGGATCGTCTCTCCCGCCGCACTCACACGCGCTGGCTGAGGCCCCGGCTCTTCCCGACTTTTACGTCGACTTGGGCTTCTGGACAACACCGGGCTTGGCGTTGCACAACCAGGCTATGCGTTTGCACGACAAAGTGGCGATCGTCACCGGCGGCGGCGGTGGCATGGGGCGCGGCATCTGCGCCTGCCTGATCCGGGAGGGAGCCGACGTGGTGGCGTCCGATCTCGACCTGGTGCGCGCGCGGCAGACGGTTGCCGCGGCCGCGGAAGCGGGCCGGCGCGGACTGGCGGTCGCAGGCGACGTCACCAGCGAAGACGACTGCGCCGCAGTGGTTCGGCAGGCGCTGGAGGCGTTCGGTCAGGTGGACATCGTAGTCAACAACGCTGGCCACTTCGGCAGCAACCTGTCACTGCCGTTCACCAACCTGACCGGCGACGACTGGGACGAGAACTTCGCCGTCAATGTCAAAGGCCCCTTCTTCATGTGCAAGGCGGTGGCCGCGCACATGATGGAGCGCCGCTCCGGCAAGATCGTCAACATCTCCTCGATTTCCGCCAAGCGCGACCCGGTGTTCCTGCCCACCTACGCGGCGGCCAAGAACGCGCTGCTCAACCTCACCCGCGTGGTGGCCAAGGAACTTGGCCCCTACAACGTCAACGTCAACGCCGTGTTGCCCGGGCTGGTGTGGACGCCGTTCTGGGAGCGGCTGGCGCCGATGCTCGCGGCTCAGGATCCCGCCCACGCCGGCCGGGACCCGCGCGCGGTGTTCGACGAGGTGGCCGGCGGCGCCGTGCTGGGACGCCCGCAGACCCCCGAGGACGTGGGCAATCTGGTCGCCTTCCTGGCCTCGGAGGAAGCGCGCAACATCACCGGCCAGTCGATCCACGTGGACGGCGGCATCGCCATGGGATAGCGCCCCGAAACCGTTCTCGGTCGCGTCGCCCCACGCGGAGTTGCTCGCCGCCGGCAGCTCACCACGGGTATGGAAGTCGTCTTCTCGTGCAGCCCGGCTGGGCGCCTGGACCATCGCCGTGGCTGGGACCGAGCGGCCGCCGCTCCCCTCGCGTCCCCTCTGTCCGCGTGGTTCGACGTCTATCTGGGGCCCGAGCCGATTTCGGAGGCGGGCCAGCGCAGCGTGATCGAAGGATCCCCGACCTGCTCGCCGGCACGGAGCGCTGACCGAGCGGTAGGCAGCCGCGCCCAGCAACCGCGTCGCCACCCCAATCCACCGCTCGCCCGGTGTCGAATCTTGCCGCCTCGCTTCCCGGCTACTGTTCGCGATAGGGCGCCAGCGTTTCGTAGCGCGGTTCCAGGCCGATGCCGGGTACCTCCGGCGGGCTCACGGTGCCGTCGTCGTTGAGGGTCAGCGTCTCGGTATAGACCTTGCCCCACATCGGATTGAGGTGCCGGGGATAGAACTCCAGGATAAGGCCGTTGGCGATGGCGCTCGCCAGGTGAATGTGGATCTCCTGCGCGCCGTGCGGGGCGATGTCGAGATCGTGCGCCTGCGCCAGCGCGGCCACCTTCATGAACTCGGTGACGCCGCCGAGCACCATCCCGTCGGGATTCAGGATCGGCACGCTGCCGGTGGCGATCAAGTCACGGAACCCGTAGCGCGTGTACTCGTTCTCGCCGGTGGCGATCGGGATGGTGGTCTTCTCGGCGATCCGCTTGTGCCCCTCGTAGTCGTCCGGGGCGATCGGCTCCTCGAACCAGAACGGGTCGTAGTCCGCTACCCGCTCCGCGATCTGCACCGCCTCGTACCAGCGGTAGGCGCAGTTGGCATCGATCATCAGCTTGACGTCCGGGCCGACCGCAGCGCGCGCCGCCTTTACTCGCGCCACGTCCTCCCGGATCGGCACCGCGCCGATCTTCATTTTCACCGCCTTGGCGCCAGCTTCTACGTGGCCGGCCAGCTCCTCCTGCAGCTCCCCCAGACCCTTGCCGTCCTCGTAGTAGCCGCCCGCGATGTAGGTGGGCATGCGCGTGCGGTAGCCGCCGAGCATCCGGTACAGCGGCATGCCGGCCACCTTGGCGCGCAGATCCCACAGCGCGATATCGATGGCGCTGATGGCGCGCGTAGTCATGCCGCGGCGCCCCACCAGCTTCGGCACCCACAGCTTGTGCCACAATCGTTCCACGTTGATCGGATCCTCGCCGATCAACTGTGAGGTGAAGTGCGCGATGGCGTCTCCCACCACGCCCCGCTTGGTGGCGCCGATGCCGATGCCGGTGACGCCCTCGTCGGTGTCGACGAATATGAACCCCACGCCACTGTGCGTGTAGGTGTGCAGGCCGTTGGAGATGGGGCGCCTGTTCGGCCATCGGTAACTCTCGACGCGAATGCCGGTGATCTTCATGTCATCCTCCTGGTGCGGTGTCCCGCCGACGCGGCCGATCCGCGCGGGCGACGCCTGCTGGTGCGGTAACGGAACCACAACCAGGCGCACTGGTAAACCACCTCCGCATTGATAGTGCCGGGCGCGGCGGCGTACTCGCCGGGCTGCGGGACGTCGGCGTGGCTCACGCCGTGACGCCGGAGGCCACGCAACCGAAGCGCAGGCATCACCGGCTGGTCCGTCAAAGTCGGACGAGCGGATTGACGTTCGCGGGCAACCGGGCGAACCTGCGGGGCAGGCGGCTGTCACCGGCTGCAAGGGGACGAACGGAATGAAGGCGAGGATCGTAGGCGAGCGGCAGGCGGATGTGGTACCGGCGTCGGTGCCGGAGCCGAAGGACGACTGGGTGCTGGTCAAGGTGCATGCGTCGGCGATGTGCACCGAATACAAGGCGTGGATGACCGGGCGGCGGATGGAGTGGATCGGCCACGAGGGCACCGGTGAGGTGGTGGCGGTCGCGCAGCCGGGTCGCGTGCAGGTGGGCGACCGGGTGGTGATCATGCCGCAGTTCCCGTGCGGTACCTGCGCCCTGTGCCGCGCCGGCGACTACACCTACTGTGAGGACACCATCGACTACGAGGCGGTG
>CAYFXT010000137.1:0-8088 GCA_964346995.1 uncultured Spirochaetaceae bacterium
GCCAACTCGGTCGGCATGGTGGGCGACGCACGGGCGACCCTGCAGGCACTGCACCGGGCGTTGCAGGAGCGTATGACGCCGCGTCCGAACCGGCGTGCCGAATTGGAGGCGCTCTATGCCGAGCGGTTCGATGGCTCCGACGAGCCGGAACCGCTGAAGTCGTTCATGCAGGCGATCCGCTCCGGCACGCCGGACGACGGCATCATCGTGCAGGACTTCACCCAGCTCGGTTACTACAGCCGTGCGCACTGCCCGATCTACACGCCGCGCTCCTACATCACCCCCTCCTACTTCGGCACGCTCGGCTACGGCTATCCTACTGCTCTCGGTGCCAAGGTGGGCAAGCCGGACCGCGGGGTGGTGGCAATCTGCGGCGACGGCGGCTTCCTGTACAACAGCCAGGAGCTGGCTACCGCGGTCCGCTACGGCATCGACGCCGTGGCGGTGGTGTTCAACGATCACGCCTACGGCAACGTGCGCCGCGACCAGCGCCGGCGGTTCGATGGCCGGGTGTACGGCTCGGAGCTGTACAACCCCGACTTCATGAAGCTGGCCGAGGCGTACGGCGTGCGCGGCATGCGGGTGTTCGGACCGGAGGAACTGGAAGCGGCGTTGCAGCGTGCCGTCGCCAGCCCGGTTCCCACGCTGATCGAAGTACCGGTCGGCGAGTTGCCGATTCCCTATTGACGGCCCTGTCCGTATGCACCGGCGCCTGACCCGCCCGCCTGACAGGTGAACGGCATATTCAACGCGCTTCCGGTGCACGGCTCAAGCCGTAAACCGCCCAGTGCAACCCCGGTATCAGGGTCAGCGGAGCGAGCAGCCATACCAGGGTAGAAAGGGATGCCAGTTCCAGTCCGGCGCCGGCGCACGCCGACCCGACCGCGCCGAGCAGGGTGAAGCCGGCGTGCTCGGTGGCGATTACCCGCCCGCGCAGTTCGTCAGGCACCGTTTCGAGCAGGATCTGGGTACTGAACACCCACACCATGCCGGAACCCACGCTGCGCAGGGCCGCGCCAGCGATCACCAGCGGCAGGCTTGCCAACGGCGCGGCCAGCGTCAGTCCGGCGCTCATCAACAGGTAGCCGGCCAGCATCGCCCAGCGCAGTGCCTGCTGCCGGGCGCCCAGCATTGGGTGCACCACCAGCGGGCCAAGAGCGGAGCCGACCCCGCCGGCGGCGAACAGCAGTCCCACCGTAGTGCCGCCTCCGACGCCCAGGGGAAACACGGTCCCCGCGATGGCGACGCTGGCGACCTGGAAGGCAGAGAAGAAAATGGAGAGAAAGCCCTTCTGCAACGCGACCACCAGCACCCTCCCGTGCTTCCACAGGTAGCGCAGGGACTCGGTGTACTCGGTGATGCCAGCCCGTACACTGCCGACGAGGCTGGCCGGCGGCGTGGTTACCGAGCGCCTGTCGACCACGGCATAGGGCATGCGGGCCAGCAGCAGTGCCGACAGCAGGTAGGTGGCCGCATCGAGCACGAACGCGGCCGCGATGCCGAATACACCCGCAAACAGCCCGCCGGCAGCGGCGCCGATCGCCAGCATGGTCGACCAGGTCGCCGAGCTCAGTGCGTTGGCCGGTCCGAGCAGCCGGCGCGAGGCGACTTCCGGCAGGATCGCCACGCGCACCGGAAAGAACACCCCGCTGATCCCCACCTGCAACGCGGTGAGTACGAACAGCAACCATACGTGATGCGGCTCGCGTACCAGCAGGAGGCCGAGTACCGCCGCGGCGCGCAGCAGGTCGGTGGCGATCAGGATGCGCTTGCGGTTGTAGCGGTCCGCGAGCACGCCGGCCAGGGGACTGGCGAGGAACGAACCGAGCATGCGGATTGCGAACAGGCCGCCGAGGGCCGCTCCGGCGCCGGTAAGCTGGGTGAGCAGCGTCGACGCGGCGATGACGTTGAACCAGTCGCCGAACAGGCTGGCGATCTGCGCGAACCACAGCAACCGGAACGACCGGCTGGTGCGCAGGAGCTCCCCGTAGCCGCCTCGGTTACTCATTCGGGGACGCACCGGTGGGTGCATGGCAGGCCCGGAAGACCCGGACATGACCCGCGTCCGCGTGACCCGGCTGATACGGTAAACTGTAGCGAATGGAACGTGTATCGACCTCGCCCGACGAGTACCTCGCAGCGCTGCCGGAGGAGATTCGTGGCGACATGACGGCGCTGGATCGGCGTATCGCGGCGGCGCTGCCCGGTCACCGGCGCAGCCTGTGGGAGGGGGTGTTCTGGGGCGGCAGTGCCCAGTCGATCATCGGCTACGGCGACTACTCCTACGTACGTTCGGACAAGACGCCGGTGGAGTGGTTCATCGCCGGGCTGGCGCGGCAGAAGAACTACTACAGTGTTTACGTCAACGCCGCCGACGGCCGCCGCTACCTCACCGAGGCGTACGCCGAACGGCTCGGCAAGGTGAAGGTGGGTAAGAGCAGCATCAGCTTCCGGCGGCTCGTCGACGTCGAGATGGAGGTGCTGATGGAGCTGGTCGAGCGAGCCGGCGTGCTGATGACCGGTGCCAAGCCGAGGTAAGGGAGCCGTAACGCCGTCGAGGCACTCGGCTACAAAAGGGCCGGCTGCCGCCATCTCCGCCTTGCGCCCTTGAACACGCCGATCGAGGACGATCGTCGGCTTGCAGCAGGCGCTCGAAAACTCGCAACGGCGGTCGCAGACATCCTCGGAATGTAACGTGTCCTGACAGTATGCGTAGTCGAGTTGCCCGCTATTGGTCACCCTACCGCCGGTAGGGGTCGGCGGCGTCGCGCAGGCCGTCGCCGACGAAATTGAAGCACAGTACCACCACCACCACGAACAGGCCGGGGATCAGCAGCCAGGGGTGCAGCGAGATGGTGCGCACGTTCTGCGCCTGCTGCAGCATAACCCCCCAGCTCACTACCGGCGGGCGCAGGCCGATGCCGATGAAGCTCAAGGCGGTCTCGCCCAGGATCATGTACGGAATCGCCAGCGTCAGGCTGACGATCAGGTAGCTCATGAAGCCGGGCAGCAGGTGGCGGAGGATGATCGTCATCGGGGTGGCGCCGCCGATGGTGGCCGCGGTCACGTAATCCTCCGTGCGCAGTTGCAGCAGCTTGCCGCGCACCACCCGCGCCAGCCCCGTCCAGCCGATTACGCTCAGGATGACGACGATCATGAAGTAGACGCGCAGCGCCGGCCACTCGATCGGCAGGGCGGCCGCCAGCGCCATCCACAGCGGGATGGTGGGCAGCGCCTGCAGGAACTCGATGACGCGCTGCACCAGCATGTCCGCCGGGCCGCCGAAGAAGCCGGAGACACCGCCGAGCAGGCAGCCGAGCAGAAAGCTGATCGCCACCCCCACCAGGCCGATGGACAGCGAAATCCGCGCGCCGTGCAGCACCCGCGCCAGCATGTCGCGGCCCAGGCTGTCGGTCCCGAACGGGAACAGCACTCCCGGTTGGTCCACGCCGAGCAGGTGCAGGCGGGCCGGGATCAGCCCCAGCAGCCGATACTCGTAGCCGGTCACGAAAAACCTGACCGGGAATGTCTGGCCTCGATCGATGGTGAACACCTTGGCGCGCGTCACCGGGTGGCGGGTCACCTGCAGGCCGTACACGAACGGCGCGCGCAGCCTGCCCTCGTGCGCCACCCGCACGCGGGTGGGCGGCGCGTACAGGTGTTCCGGGTAGCGCTGGTCGCGTCCGGACACGGAGAGGAAGTCGGCGAAGATGGCCAGCAGGTAGATCACCGACAGCACCACACCGCCGATCAGCGCCAGCCGATGGCGCATGAAGCTGCGCCGCATGAGCGTCCAGCTCGAGGCGACGAAGTAGCGCTCGTCGAGCTGCCGCGAGCCGGCGGCTGCCGCTTCCCGCCGGGTGATCAAACCGGGTGCCTCACGCCTGTTCCCGCACCCCGAAACGGATGCGCGGGTCGATCGTCGCCAGCAGCAGGTCGGAGATCAGTGTGCCGACCAGCATTAGGGCGCCGAGCAGCATCACGATGCCGCCGGCCAGATACATGTCCTGCGCCCTGAGCGCCGCCAGCAGTATCGGACCGATGGTGGGCAGGCTCAGTACGATGGCGGTCAGGGTCTCGCCGGATACGATCGCGGGCAGCAGGTACCCGACGGTGCTGATGATCGGGTTGAGTGCTACCCGTACCGGGTACTTGAACAGGATGGCAGGTTCCCGCATGCCCTTGGATCGGGCGGTGATCACGTACTGCTTGCTGAGTTCGTCAAGCAGCGAACTGCGCAGAATGCGGATAACCTCGGCGGTGCCGGCGGTGCCGATCACGATCAGCGGGATCGGCAGATGCTTGAGCAGGTCGACCACCTTACCGAAGCTCCATGCCGCGGCCATGTACTCGCGCGAGAACAGCCCGCCGGGGCTCCAGCCGAAGTAGGTGAATGTCAGATACATCAGGATCAGGGCGAGCAGGAAGTTGGGCGTGGCCAGCCCCAGGAACCCGAACACGGTGGCGACGTAGTCGCCGAGCGAGTGTGGGTGGGTAGCGGAGTAGATGCCGATCGGCATCGCGATTACGTACACCAGGATCAGCGTGGATATCGACAGGGTCACCGACAGGGCGAGCCGCTCTCCGATCACCTGGGTGACGTCGCGGTTCTGGGAGAACGACTCCCCCATGTCACCCTGCAGCAGGTTGCCCATCCACTTGAAGTACTGCAGGTGCAGCGGCTTTCCGAGCCCGTAGCGCTCGCGCAGTCCCTCCAGCAACGATTCGGTGACCGGTATCCGGCGGGACTCCAGGGCCGCGATGTAGGTGGTCAGATAGTCGCCCGGCGGCAGTTGGATTATCACGAACGAGACGAACGAGAGCAGCAACAGCAGCGTGATCATGTAGAGGACGCGCCGCAGCAGGTAGCGTGCCATGAGCTATGCGCCTTTGCGGAGAGTGCTTCGGCTCAGGGCGGGGCGACGGCGCGGACCTGAGTCCGTGGCCGCCGCCCCGCCCTGATGCAGGTGGTTTTTTACTTGAAGTAGAGCTGCTCCGCCTCGATGTTCAGGTCTCCCCACCAGGCGGCGCTGCCGAAGTAGCCCTTGGGCACGTTGACCAGGTTGGCCTTGGCGATCACCAGGCGCGGCTGTCCGCCGACCACGCCCTGCATCAGCAGGTTGTCGAAATGGAAGCCGTAGATCTTGCGCGCCACCTCGACGTATTCGGGCGAACCAAGCACCGTCCGCTGGAGTTCCTCACCCCACTGGAAGAGCTGCTTGAACTCCTCGGGTGGTTCCTCGCCCGGCAGCACGCCGCCCTCGTAGTCGCTGAGGCTGCGTGTGCCTTCCTCCACCTGGATCCATGCCATCAGCCAATCGCCCCACAACGTTGCCCAGTTCAGGTCGTGGGAGCCGTGCACCCACGCCTCGCGGTCGATCATGTACTGGCGCGCCTCGGAGGGAAAGCCCCAGATGCCGACGTTGACCTCCAGCAGGTTGCCGTCCCGGCGCTGGCGGTGCAGGGCGTTCTCGGACAGTTTGATCTCGGTCTGCAGCCCGACCGCGCGCCAGTACTCCCTGATCAGCTCGATCGCCTTCCCGGTGGCGCTGTGCTCGCCCTGGATGCGGCCCTCGATGGTGATCGTGAACGGCTTGCCATCTTCGCCGAGCCGCCAGCCGTCGCCGTCGCGCCGGTCCAGGCCCACCGCGTCGAGCAGCCGGTTGGCTTCGTCCACGTCGTAGGCGTCCATGGGGTTGTTGCTCCACTCCGGCGGCGAGAAGGTTGCGTCTGCCACCGGGAACACCATTGGCTCGCCAAGCCCGAAGTACACGCTGTCGAGCACCTCGTCGGCGTTGATCGCCAGCGACATCGCCTGCCGGAAGCGCAGGTCGCGGAAGATGTGCCCCTTTTCCTCGTGGGTCTGGTTGAACGCGAATGCGATCGGGATCTGGTTGACCGGTACCTCCCGCAACCGGTAGCCGCCGGCGTCCTCGTTCTCCTTGTACAGAGAGTAGTTGTCGCTGGTGGCGTTGACGAAGTCGTAGTCCACCTCGCCGGCGATGATCTTGAGCTGGATGGTCTCGATGTCGGCGATGCCGGCGATGATGCGGTCGATGTAGGGGAGCTGCTGGCCGACCTCATCCACCTTGTAGAAGTAGGGGTTGCGCTCGTGCACCTTGGTGGTGTCGGTGACTTCGATCAGCTTCCACGGCTGCATGGTGGGACGCGGCTCGTTGTCGTCGATCAGGTGGCGGAAGCCGTTCTGGTACTCCCAGTCATGGGCGTCGAAGGCCAGGTTCCAACTGTCGTAGCCCAGCTCCTTGGCCAGGGTGTCGGCGTCCGGGTTGTACTTGATGTGGAACTTCTCCAGGTAGTGCCTGGGCAGGTAGGCGTGCCAGTCGCCGCCCGCCGGCTCGCCCATCTTGGCCAGCATTACCGGGTAGGGAGTGTCGGTCTCCAGGCGCACGTTGTAGTCGTCGATCTTGATGGCGCGCCGCACCTTGTTCATCCAGAACGGCTGCGTGCCGCTGCCGACCCGCGAGTCGAAGTGCCAGTCTTCGAATGCGAACACGATGTCGTCGGCGGTGAACTGCTGGCCGTCCGACCACTGCGCACCCTCGCGCAGGGTGATGGTCAGGCTCTTGAAGTCGGGCGCCAGTTCGAAGCCCTTGGCCAAGTTGGGTGCCACCGTGGTGTCGGCGCGGATGTAGGCCAGGTAGCTGCCGCGCTCGGTCTCCTCCTGCAGCGTATTCCACGGCTCGGTGCTGTTCACGAACACGTAGATGGTGTCGCCGTAGGTGCCGACTGAATCGATCGGCTCCATCACCGGCGGCTCGACCGGCAGGCGCTCGGCCACCGGTGGCAGTTGGCCGGCGGCCACCAGTTCCGCGAGCATCGGCGCTTCCGAATACCCGCCGCTGGTGACGGCGGTCATCGTGGACGATTCGGCAGCACCACTGTCGGTCGCACCGCCGGCGAAGGCGCCTGCACTCACCATCAGGAGTGCAAGGCCCGTAGCAAACAACTTGTACATGGGGTCTCCTTGTAGCAGGAGCAAACCGCTCCCGAGGTCCGGGTCAGGACGAACGAACCAGAATTGGCTGGATCATAGCTGAGGCAGCGCGGCGAGTCCACTGGCCGGGGGCCACCGCGTTCAGGTGTGCTTTCGAGTACGCGCGTATCAGCGGGCGTCACGCTGCGGCGACACGCCATGCTCGATCGACCAGTCGGTCATCATCGGCGCCGGAGTCTACCGTTCGCCCGGCAGTCAGGTGCGCCGCCGCGGACCGGCCTGGGCGGCCCCGGCCGAGCGCGAACGGGTGGCCGGCCCTCGCCGCATCGTTACTGCCGCTCCTGGCCAACGAAGCGACCTGCGCCTTGGGGGAGCGGCAGCTTGGCATGGTGGGCGCAGCCCCGGGAGTTGGTCGTCAAAGCCGCCTGCATCGTCTCCAGCACGGCCGCCACCGCGTGCGCGCGAAACGGCTCGGCAAGTCGGTTGAGGCGGTTGGTTCCTCTTCGCGCAGAATCCGGCAGGGCGACGAGATCGAAGCCATGGTGCGCGGCGACCGACCGCAGCCGTGCGATGCCGCCGGTGGACCACGCCCAGCAGCCGTTTCGCCTCGGTGTTGAAGCTGCGAAAGCTGAGGTTTGTTGACGGCCCTACGATCAGGGGATAGGTTCACGCGGTCGAGGCAAAGGGACATGACCGTAACCATCGAACCCGCGGTAGCGGAGCTGACCTCCCAGGGCGCGCTGAACGCGCTGCTGTGCGATGTCCTGCCGGTCCAGGGCGCCTGGAGTGACGATGCCTACCTGTGGCTCACCGACCACACCAACCGCCTGATCGAGTTCACCGACGGCCAAGTCCAGGAGTTGCCCATGCCGACCGACACTCATCAAGCCGTCCTCGCGTTCCTCTATGACCTGTTCCGCGCCTATCTCATGCCGCGCGGCGGCGTCGTGCTGTTCGCCGCGCTGCGCTTGCGCATCCGCGCGGGCAAGTTCCGCGAGCCCGACCTGCTGCTGCTCCGCGACCGCACGGACCCGCGCCGCCAGGACCGCTACTGGCGGGGCGCGGACTTGGTGGTCGAGGTCGTCAGCCCCGACGCCCCGGCGCGGGATCTGGTCGAGAGACGCGCGGACTAC
>CAYFXT010000138.1:0-6354 GCA_964346995.1 uncultured Spirochaetaceae bacterium
CGCTCATCATCAGGAATACCAGCCGGTCGACGTAGGGGAGACGGTTCGAAGGGAACTTCTCGTCGTCGCGCCAGTAGTTGGGGTTCCTGTCGAACGTGATCGACGTGGCACTCACGAATTCGTCCATGATGAAGGGCCCGGTGCCGATGACGTTGTTGGCATCGTGGAGCATGTCGAAGATCTCCGGCGGGTAGGCCCGTACGTGGCAGTCGTCGAACAGTTGCCGCGCCGTGTCCGCGTGTGGCTGAGACAGCTTGATCTCGAACGTGAGCTTGTCGATTGCCGTTGCCGACTCGATGGGGATCGCCTTGGTTCCCCACGAGTGCGCCGCGGGCTCCTGGCCGGCAAACCTGCCGATGCCGTGTAGCCGCTCGTAGTTGGCGGCCAGGTCGTCGGCGGTGAGCTGGCGACCGTTCACCGGTGGCTTGTCGTGAAAGAACACGTTGTCGTGGATCGTGTAGCGGTAGGTCAACGGATCCGGGTTCTCCCAGCTTGCGGCCAGGAGCCCGGTCACCACGTTCTCGGGGTAATAAGTAGTGAACGGGCTGAGACTGCGGTCGATGGCCCAGTTGGCCTGGCCCAGCTTGTCCATCGCCGGCCCGGCGATGAGCCCCGCGCCGTGAGTGATCCAGGTGTCACCGTGGTCGTACGGCCTGGTCAGCAATGCCCCGGTAATGGTGCCGCCGTACTCCTGCTTGACCACCTGCTTGCCGGTGGACGGATCGGTCACGTACTCCTTCTCGGCCGCTGCGGCCGCGCCGTCGTCACTCTCACCACTGGCGAACGCAACGGCAGCCACCAGCGCGAGCGCGAGTGCCATGAACCAAGTGAATCGAACAGCCATAGTACCCCTCCTCGTGTCGGATAGCGATCCTCCGACCCGCCGAATCGTCACCGTACCATATCCGCTGCACCCGTCAAGGAAGTGTTCAAGCCATCGAGGTGGGGCGGATGACGGACGACATGGCGAGTTCGTCATCGTGGTCCACGACGACTCAAAGAAGTCGCGGGCTCCGGCGCAGCCCGGCGTCGGGATGGCGGCGGTCGCGATCTGATCCGCCAGCCTTGTGCCTCCGACCGCCAACCCGTACCACCGCCTCGCTCGGATACACTCTGCCAATGGCCGTGGTGAGCGGCACGCCGTTGCCCGAAGGGAGGCAGGGAAAGCAGCAGGTGGGCGTTTTGACCGTCCCGCGGCAAGGTGCTACGATCAGCAATCATAGGAGGTATCGATCTTGATAATCCACGGCAGACTCGGGAAGGCGGCTTTCGCCGCCGTGCTGGCAGTGGCTCTGGCCGCGACGAATGGGTGGGCGGCAGGAGAAGCGGACTCGGGGGCGGCCGGAAGCACCGCCGAGTCCGGGTACACGCTGCCGATCGTGGAGCCGGGCAGCGTCACCCTGAGCTACGCCGGCTGGGAGCACCCGGTCGGGTTCGGTGACGGGCCGGTCTGGCAACAGATCCTGGAGGACACCGGCGTCACCATCGACTGGCAGGTGGTCCCGAGCAACGAGTACACGACCTTCATCAAGACCAGGATCGCCGCCGCGGCGGACCTGCCCGACATGCTGACCCTGGGTTGGAACTACGTGGTCGGCAGTCCGGTAGACCTGCACGCCCAGGGGGCGACCATCAAGCTGACCGAGCTGGTGAACCGCTACGCGCCCAACACCAAGCGGCTGCTGGAGGAATTCACGGAGATGCGCCCCGCCCTGGTGGCGCCGGACGGCGAGATCTACGCCACCGCCGCGCGCACGGTGCCGCCGATCAGCAATTACAAGAACTGGTACATCCGGGAAGACTGGCTGGAAGCCCTCGGGCTGGACAAGCCGGAGACCCTGGAGGAGTGGCTCACCGTAGCGAAGGCGTTCGCGACGCAGGATCCCAACGGCAACGGCGAGCAGGATGAGGTTGCGCTGAGCGCGCGCACGTTGTGGCAACTGGAGTGGTTCGGGTCTTCCGGTCTCGACCTGGACATCTACTACAGCTTCGGCTTTTCGCTCGACAACGGCGTGCTCTCCTACGACTACATCAGTCCCGGGTATCGCGACTATCTGGCGTTCCTGAACGAGCTGTACGAGGCGGGCGCGTTGGCGCAGGAGATTACCCAATCCGGACAGATCCAGAACTCGCTCAACGCCGACGACCGACTGGGCGGCTTCTGGACCGGCATCGGCGGGGTGTTGTTCAGGAACCGGCTGCTGCGGGAATCCGACATCGCCGGCACGTACACGTGGACTCCCCTCCCGAAGAATCCCCAGGGCGTGTCGCGCTACGTGCATGAACCGCTGGTCGGCGCCGCGACGGTGATTACCAGCCAGAGCAGGAATCCCGAGGTCGCCATCAAGTGGCTGGACTACGTGTGGGCCAGCCCGCAGGGCTACCTGTACTCCAACTACGGCATTGAGGGGAAGCACTACAACATCAACCCGGAGAAGATCTCTGCCTCGCCCTGGTTGAAGCACTTCGGCGGCCTGCCCGAGTACAGCGACGCCATCCGCAACAACGAAGAGGGCAAGTCGGTGCAGACGGTGCTGGCGGACATCGGTGCGTTCAACCATCCGCTGTACGCCGATGACGACGAGTCGTTTGCGGCGCGCTTCTCGGAGGATCCGTTCTCGTATGAGCTGACCCAGCTCGCCGCTCCGATCGCGGTGTCGCCGTTTCCGCGCTACCTCGGTTCGCCGGAACAGGATCGGCGCCTGCGCGCCCTGCGCGAGGAGATCAACCCGACCCAGGAGGAGTGGACCTTCAAGTTCATCACCGGGCAGGAGTCGCTCGACCGCTTCGACGACTACGTCGCCACCATGAAGCGGGTAGGCGTCGAGGAGCTGGTTGAAATCATCCAGCAGCAGCACGACGACTACACCGCGTCGACCAGGTAGCCGCTCATCCGTCCCAATCACCGCCCCGGGCTGTACCTCGGGGCGGTTCCGTAGCCAACCTGAAGCGATGCCGCCGACCGCGTGGCCGCCGGACTTCCGCTCGTGAACCGATTGGCCAAGGCGCTGTTCCAGGACCGGTACTTGTGGCTGCTGGCAGTGCCGGCAATCGTCTACTACCTCCTGTTCCACTACCTGCCGATGTACGGGTTGCTGATCGCGTTCAAGGACTTCAGCCCGTTTCTCGGCATCCTGCGCAGTCCGTGGGCGGGGTTCGTGTGGTTCGAGCAGTTCTTCACCTCGATTCACTTCGTGCGCACGGTGCGCAACACGCTGCTGCTCAACTTCTACGGCTTCTTCTTCAACTTCACGGTACCGATCATCTTCGCGCTGCTCTTGAACGAGGTGCACAACAGCCTGTTCCGGCGCTGGGTGCAGACCATCAGCTACATCCCGCACTTCGTCTCGATCGTGGTCGTGGTGGGGCTGATCAACGCCATGTTCAACACCGAGAACGGCCTGGTGAACACGGTGCTGGTGCGGATAGGGGCGGAGCCGGTGCCGTTCCTGATCCTGCCCGGCTGGTTTCGGCCGCTGTACATCGGGTCCGACATCTGGCAGCACTTCGGCTGGCGCGCCATCATCTACCTGGCCGCGCTCACCGCCATCGACCAGGAACAGTACGACGCCGCCTGGGTGGACGGCGCCAACCGTTGGCAGCAGCTCCGCTTCATCACGTTGCCGGGCATCGCGCCCACCATCATCATCCTGATGATCCTGTACGTCGGGCAGATGATGTCGGTGGGATTCGAGAAGATCCTGCTGATGTACGGTCCTGGAACCTACGAGACCGCGGACGTGATCTCCACCTTCGTGTATCGGCGTGGCATCGCCGGCGGCGACTACAGCTTCGCGGCGGCGGCCGGACTGTTCAACTCGGTGATCAACCTGGGGCTGATCCTGATGGTCAACCGGATGAGCAGGCAATTCACGGGGACCAGCCTGTGGTGAGCGAGTGTCCTCGGTGAGCCGGTCATGAACGTCCGCTATCGCCGCAACCTGGCCGAGCGGCTGGCCGAGTACGCCATCGCCCTGGTGCTGGCGGTGGCCGCGCTGGTCACCATCTTCCCGATACTGTACGTGTTCAGCAACTCGATCAGCGGCAGCCGCGCTATCCTCGGCGGCACGGTGTGGCTGTGGCCCCAGGACGTCACCTGGATCGGCTACCAGACCGTGGTCAAGTCGACCGAGGTGTGGCGCTCCTACTACAACACGCTGTGGTACACCGGCGTCGGCACCGCCCTCAACGTGTCGATCACGATGATGGTCGCCTATCCGCTGTCGCGGCGCGCGTTCAACGGGCGCGGCCTGCTGATGTTCTACATCGCCTTCACCATGTGGTTCAGCGGCGGCATCATCCCCACGTTCATCATTGTGCGCAACCTGGGGCTGTACGCGACCCGCTGGGCGATGGTGCTTCCGACTGCCGCAGCGGCGTGGAACATCATCATCACCCGCACCTACCTGCAGAGCAACATCGACGACTCGATCCCGGAGTCGGCCAAGATCGACGGCGCCAACGATCTAACCATTTTCTTCCGCATCGTAGTGCCGGTATCGAGCACGATCATCGCCGTGAACGTGCTGTTCTACGCGGTCGGGCACTGGAACGCCTACTTCCCCGCCCTGATCTATCTGCCCGATCCCGATCTTCATCCGCTGCAGATGATCCTGCGCAGGCTTCTGATCCTGCCGCCGGAGGAGGAGGAGCTGATGGCGTTCGAGGCGATCGCCGGGGTCACCCGCAACCGCTTCGTGGTGATCATGGTGGGCACGCTGCCGATTCTCGCCGTCTACCCCTTCCTGCAGCGCTACTTCATCAAGGGAGTGATGATCGGCGCGCTCAAGGGGTGATCCGGGCCACCTCGCGGCTCTCGCCGACACGCCGCGAGCGAGCAGGTTTGCCTGCCCCCTGAACGCGCCGCGCACTCGTCGCGTCAGAAGCTGCTGCCGGCGGAGCGAGTCTGCTGGCCGGCTTCCTGCCGGGCCGACGCCACGTAGTTGCGCCACTGCTCGCGATCGCGATAGAGAACGTCGGCATTGCTGGCGCTGAGGAGATTCTGAAACACCAGCAGGAAGATATCGCTGTCCGACGTCGCCCACTTGGCGATCCTGGCGGGCAACGCCAAGTACTTTACGTCGTAGCTCACCGGGTCGACGTCGAGGCGGTCGGTGATCGCCTCTTTCAGGATGTCGGACACCTCGGTATGGCTGCCGCTACCGCCGGTCTTCAGCGTCTTGCGCACCATGAACAACCGGTAGGAAGCGAGGTCGTTCGGTGCTGTATCGAGCTCGCGGTAGAAGTAGAGCTCCATGGAAACGACGTTGGTCCAGCCTGCATATGCGACCCGGTACATGCGCGTGACATCGACGTTGAGCTGCCGTTGTATGCCCAACCAGTCCGGCTCCAGCCCTGCGGCGAAGAAGTCGGGAAGCACCTCGTAGTGGTTGATGAAATGCGCCTCCGGGCCGGCGTCATCGATCGTGGCACCGCTCAGCTCAGCCAGGATCTGCCGAGCCGTGGCACCGAACGGAATGGTCCCGTAGCCATACTCCGGTGGTGCGCCGCTCTGCGCTCCGGCCGCTGCGGCACCGGCGAGCAGCATCGCCGCTACCGCCGCTGTACAGGTTGTCACGAAGTTGGGGCGCTCGCTCCGAAACTGCCGGCCAGTGGACGATGCCTGTGTATCGATTCTGCTCATCTTACCTCTTTCCTCCCGACACTACTAACGTAACGGGGATTGGCCGCCGCGCACACCGAATCCGTTGCCTGGCGGACTCAAGGGGCAAGGTACCCGCGCCGGATGGCATCTTCGATCAGCCCCTGAGCGTAGCGCCACAGCTCGGGCGCGCCGGTGGCGATACTGCGGTTGAGATCACGCACCTGCGTCGCCTGCACACCGTGCTGTTGCCAGCCGATGCCGCCGTTCACGTAATTGAGCAGGAGGGGTTGCAGGCGATCCACCGCCTTTGCGAAATTCGCTTCCGGAGTGAGCTGGGCCTCGAACTCGTCCCACAGCGCGCGCAGCTCGGCTCCGTTCTCGACCGGGAGCAACGCGAAGATACGATCGGCGGCGCGCTGTTCGCGTTCCTTCTGATCCTTGCGGCCCGCCTCGTCGTACACGAACGTATCGCCGGCGTCGATCTCGACCAGATCATGCACCACCAGCATCTTGACGACTCTGAGTTGATCGAGCCCCGGAACCGCCGCGTGTTCGGCCAGCACCAGCGCCATCAGCGTTATGTGCCACGAGTGTTCCGCGGTGTTCTCGAGCCGCTGCTTTCCGACGATCGACGAGCGCCGCAGCACCTGTTTGAGACGGTCGGCTTCGATGAGGAACCGGACCTGCTGCGCGAGACGCCCGCTCACTCCCTGCATGCCACGAGTGTATCCGATCCGTCCCGGTGGGAA
>CAYFXT010000138.1:6454-8088 GCA_964346995.1 uncultured Spirochaetaceae bacterium
GATCACCACGAACCCGATCGACACCATCACGAGCATGAGGATCACGTAGAGGCCGCGGCGTATCAGAAACTGCTGCATGACAACTGCGTCGTCCCCGCGCAGCACGGACCGGCAGGAACCGCGTCGAGTGTGCGTCGCTGTCAAACGCCGGTGGCCGGTTATCCGGCGTGGATCGGATCGATCCACGCCACCTCTTCGGGTTGCTCCACCGCGGGGATATCGAGGTTCACCACCACCGGCTCCTGATCGCTGCGTACCAGCACGCAGGAGAGCGGCTCGTCGCGGCTGGCGTTGATCTCCTGGTGCGGAACGTAGGGCGGCACGTAGATGAAGTCGCCAGGGCCCGCCTCCGCGACGTACTCCAGGCGCGCTCCCCAGCGCATCCGCGCGCGCCCGCGCACCACGTAGATCACGCTCTCCAGAGCACCGTGGTGGTGCGCCCCCGTCTTGGCGTCGGGATGAATCTCGACCGTACCTGCCCACAGCTTCTCCGCACCCGCGCTGGCGCGGTTGACCGCCGCCGCTCGCGTCATGCCGGGCGTCTGCGGCGTGCCGTAGTCGAGCTGAGCTCCCTTGACGACGCGCACGCCGTGCTCGCGCCAATCCTGTTTTCCGTCTGCCACTCCATGCCTCCGTCCGGTCCCAATCCGGTTACTCACCCTCACGCGATACCACTCACCGGCGGCGGCAAAAACGGAATCAGCCGTCGATCTGCGCCAGCGCGCCGGTGATCGAGGGGGTACGCTTCGGATCGAGCCACCTCCGCAGCACGAAGAAACCCTGCACGACCTGGGATTCGATCTTCGTTTCCTGTTCTGCGTACTCCACCAGCAGCTCGCCGGCGCGCCGGTAGAAGCGATGCGCCAGGGTCACGGGGTCCAGTATCCAGTACTCGATCACGCCGTGCTGTTCGTACTCGGCGAACTTCGGGCCAATGTCGCGGTCGGCAGTGCGCGGGCTCAACACTTCGACCACCAGATCGGGTGCGCCCTCGACGTAGTTCTCCCGAATCTGGTTGTTGCGGTCAGCGCGGTAGAATGCCAAGTCCGGCAGAAAGACGTTTCGCGAACTCAGCCGCACGGCCACCACCTCTCGGTACAGCCGGCCGAGGCGATGTCGATCCACATAGGTACCGAGGAGCCGGTCGAGAAAGTTCAACAGGTCGGCGTGACGAATGGATACCGGTGAGTGCAAAAAAATCTCTCCATCGAGCAGGTCGGCGCCACGCCCGCCCGGCTCCAGCCACTCCAGGAAATCCTCCGCGGTGAGCAGCTTGCGCTCCAGATCGATGGCGGCGGAAACCCGTGTCGGCATGCCGTCAATATAGCAGATCGCTTCCCCGCTGCGCGGCTGCGCGGGCGGCGCGGCTCGGGACCATGTTATATTGGTCCGCGATGTACGCACCGGGCGGCGGCCACACCGCGGCACAGTGGAACGACTGGCGCTGGCAGATGACCCATCGCATCTCCACGGTGGATGAGCTGAGCCGCTGTCTGCGCCTCAGCGACGTGGAGCGGGAGCAGATCCGCGCCGCCGGGCAGCGTTACCGCTGGAGCATCACCCCCTGCTACGCGAGCCTACCTGCACGTACCCGGGGATGTGACGCTGTGGGACAACTACATGACGTTGCACAA
>CAYFXT010000139.1:0-8050 GCA_964346995.1 uncultured Spirochaetaceae bacterium
TGAAGCGATCCTGGCTGCCAACCGGCAGGATCTGGAGCACGCGAACGCGGCCGGCGTCGCGGCCCCGCTGATCCAGCGGCTCGGCCTGGAGAAGAAGTTCGCCGGCATGGTCGAGGGGGTACGGCAGTTGGTCGCACTGCCCGATCCGGTGGGAGCGGTGCAATGGCGCCGCCGCCTGGACGACGACTTCGTGCTGACCCGGGTGGCGGCGCCGATCGGGGTGCTGGGCATCGTGTTCGAGTCGCGACCCGATGCACTGGTGCAGATCGCCACCCTGTGCCTGAAGTCGGGCAACGCCGCCATTCTCAAGGGGGGGACGGAGGCGAGCCGCACCAACACGGCGCTGTTTGCCGTCATCGACGCGGCGCTGCGCGAGGATGCCGAGCTGGCTGGCGCCCTGCACCTGGCGGAGACGCGGGCCGAGATCCAGGCGCTGCTCGCCCTGGACGATCTGGTCGACCTGATCATCCCGCGCGGCAGCAACGAGCTGGTGCGCGCCATCCAGGACTCCACCCGTATCCCGGTGATGGGCCACGCCGACGGCATCTGCCACGTATACGTCGACGCTGGCGCCGACGTTCCGATGGCCACCCGCATCACCCGCGACGCCAAGACCCAGTATCCGGCGGTATGTAACGCTGCCGAGACATTGCTGGTGCACGCCGCCATCGCGCCCCGGTTTCTGCCCGCAGCCGCCGCACAGTTGAGGGCCGCCGGCGTGGAGCTGCGCGGCGATGACGCCACCCGTGCGCTGATCGACGCCCGGCCGTCGAGCGCCGCCGATTGGGACACCGAGTATCTGGATCTGGTGCTGTCCATCAAGGTGGTTGCCGATCTCGACGAGGCGATCGAGTTCATCAACGCGCACGGCAGCCATCACACCGACTCCATCGTCACCGGCGACGCCGCGGCCGCCGAGAGCTTTCTCGCCCGGGTCGACTCCGCCACCGTGTTGTGGAACGCCTCCACCCGCTTCGCGGACGGGTTCCGCTTCGGCATGGGCGCCGAGGTGGGCATCTCCACCAACCGCATCCACGCGCGTGGCCCGGTAGGACTCGACGGCCTGGTCAGCTACAAGTACCTGGTGCGCGGTTGCGGCCAGGTGGTGGCCGACTACGAGAGCGGCGCGCGCACCTTCCAGTTCCAGGAACTGGCCCCGTGACCCGCCTGATCAAGATCGGGAGTGCCCTCATCAGCCCCTCCGGGCGCCTCGATCACGTGTTTCTGGTCTCGAAGTGCACCGAAATCGCCACGTTGCTGGACGCCGGCGATCGCATCGTGCTGGTCAGCTCCGGTGCGGTCGCCGCCGGCATGGAGGTCACCGACCACGACGAGCGGCCGGACGACACGCTGGAACTGCAACTGCTCGCCGGCATCGGGCAGACCCGGCTGATGAAGTACTACCGGGACTATCTCGGCTACTATGGACGGCAGACCGCACAGCTTCTTCTGACCCACCACAACTTCGCCTCGCCGAGCGAAGAGCGCACGGTCGGCAGGCTGCTCGAAGCGTATCTGGAACGAGGCATCGTACCGATCATCAACGAGAACGACATGGTCAACAAGGAGGAGCTGGAGCACCGCGGCCGCTTCACCGACAATGACGTTCTCGCCGCCCTGGTCGCCGAGCGCCTGCACGTCGATCAGGCGCTGCTGTTGACCGACGTCGACGGCCTGATGCATCGCCGGAGCGACGGCAATGGCCGGCAATCGCATACGCTGGTGTGCACCATCGAAGTGGTCACCGAAGAGGTCAAGGCGCTGGCCTGGAGCAGGACTTCGGCGGTCGGCCTCGGCGGCATGTACTCCAAGGTGGTAGCCGCCGAGCGGATGACGGCGCGCGGCATCGAGGTGATCGTCGGCAACGGCCGGCTGCCCCTGTCGACGCTGATCAACGACCGCCGGCGGCGCACGGTATTCCTCGCCCACCACGTCGGAACCGAAGGCGCCGAAGTCACTTCCCGCTCGACCTGACGGCCACGAATTCGTGGCCCGGCGCGGTCTCTCTCGGGGCGCAGTGAACGGCTATTCGGCCGCGGTTACCAGGGCCTTCGCCAGCGCACGGCACTCTTGCGCCGTGTGACTGGTCGACAGGAACGCCACCTCGTAGCCGGAGGGAGGCAGGTAGAGGCCCTGCTCCAGAAAGCCGGCGTAGGCGCGGTTGAAGCGTTCGATGGCGCCGGCGGCAACCTGATGCGCCGCGCGCGGCCGTCCGGTTCCGTAGTAGGGCCACAGCACCGACCCGCCGCGAACGAGTTGCAGGGCGGACTGCGCGGCGCGCACCGCCTGCTCCACGGTGGCTCCCAGCCGCTCCAGCGTGGCGTAGTGTTGCCGGTCGGTCAACGCATCCAGGGTCGCGACACCGGCGGCAACCGACAACGGGTTACCGCTCAGGGTGCCGGCCTGATAGACGGGACCGACGGGGGCGAGCTGATCCAGCAGCCCGGCACGGCCCGCTACGGCGCCGATCGGCATGCCGCCGCCGATGATCTTCCCCAGCGTGACCAAGTCCGGCTGCAGCCGCTCCGCCTGCAAAGACGCGCCGTAGCGCAGCCGAAATCCGGTGATCACCTCGTCGGCGATCAGCAGCGCGCCAGCGCGGCGGGTGGCGGCGGCGACATGCGCGAGGAACGCCTCGCGCTGCAGCAGAAGCCCGTTGTTGGCCGGGATCGGTTCCAAGATCGTGGCGGCGATGGCGCTGCCATGCGCGGCAAAGACCGCGTCGACGGAATCCTCGTCGTCCAGCCGCGCCACCACCGTTGCGCCCGCGATCGGTACCGGAACCCCCGCCGAGCTGGCCAGCCCGGTGGTGGCCAGTCCCGACCCCGCCTTCACCAGCAGACTGTCGTGGTGCCCGTGGTAGCCGCCCTCGAACTTGAGGATCAGCTGGCGCCCGGTGGCGCCGCGCGCGATGCGCATGGCAGTCATCACCGCTTCGGTGCCGGAGCTTACCAGCCGCACCCGCTCGGCGCCGTCGTAGCCGTCCAGAATCAGCGCCGCCAGATCCGCTTCCGCGGCGTGGCAGGCGCCGAACGACAACCCACGCGCCGCGGCGCTCTGCACCGCGGCAACCACCGAGGGGTCGGCGTGACCGAGAATCAACGGCCCCCACGATTGGCAGAAGTCGACGTACTCGCGACCGTCGGCATCGCGCATCCGGCTGCCGCTCCCGGAGGCGAAAAACACCGGCGTGACGCCGACCGTGCCGAACGACCGGACCGGGCTGTTGACGCCGCCCGGCAGCAACGACCGCGCACGCGCGTACAGCCGCTCGGACGCGGGCCGCTGCCGCCCGCCGTTTGCTCGGACACGGGGTAGTACACCGGCGACGGCCGGCTGCAGGTCACAACGTCTGTTCATGTCGCTCCAAATGATACTGCCGCAATGCCCTTCTGCGCTGCGCCCTTCTGCGCCGCCACGGCGGGCAGCTCGCGGCCCGGCGATGGTCCGCCGGCCGCCCACGCATCGAGCGCGCTGCGACAGACGGCGGCGCTGGCCTGCAAGTGGTACGACCGCCAGGTAACGCCGGGGGCGGCGAAGCCGTAGTGCAACTCCCACTCCCGATCTCCCAGCGGCCGCGCGTAGGCGCCGCAGGCGGCCGCGCAACCGCCACCGAGCGCACGCAGCACCGCACGCTCCAGGGTCACCGCGGTGCGGGTGGCGGCGTGGTCGATGGCGGCCACCAGATCCGCCGCGGCGCCGGTACGGCGCGTCTGCACCGCAACCGCCCCTTGACCGGGGGCGGGCTGCCAGTGCTCGGCCGGCAGCGGCAGCGTCAGCAAGCCGTGCGCACCCGCACCGAGACGCTGCAGGCCGGCTTGCGCCAGCACTACCGCCGCCACCTCGCCGGCGCCGCAGCGGCGCAGGCGGGTAGGGACATTGCCGCGCATCTCGACCACCCGCACCTGCGGCGCGAAGTGGCGTAGCAGTGCCGCCCGTCGCGGCGAACTGGTACCCACTACGGCTCCGTGGCGTAGACCCAACCGTGCTGTGGCATCGAACCAGTCCGGCGCCACCACCAGCACGTCGCCCGGGGCCGCCCTCGGCAGCATCGCGGCGAGGTGGAGACCGTCGTGGTCGTCCAGCGGCAGGTCCTTGAGGGAATGCACCGCGGCCGCTGCCTCCCCGCGCACGACCGCGGCCGCTACTTCGGAGGTGAACACGCCGGGGGCAACGCGCGCCATGGCCGCCAACCGGCTCCCGGCCGCCGTTTCGTCGGGCGCCGACTCGTCGTGCCCGCCGGTGCCGGGCCCGGAATCACTGCGGCCGCCGCCGTCCGTGCGACCGTTCCTGCCGCTCCCGGCTTCCGGCGCCGGATCGATATCGCGGCCCACCGGGCCAGGACCGACCGGCGCCAAGCCGACGCCCTTGGCGCTGGTCGCGTCACCTGAGCCGGCGCCGGCATCGCGATCGCCGCGGGTGGTAATCGGCAGGATACGCCAGACGATGCCCGGATCGGCGGTAGTCAGCGCTTCGCCCACCAGCCGTGCCTGCGCCAGCGCCAGTGCGCTGCCGCGCGTCGCCAGCACCAAAGCGCTGTCCGCCGACGCATCGGACCGTCCAACTCGAGATCCCACCGGCTCGTCGGCGGTGCGTCCCCGGCGCGGCAGGTGATCGACGCCGCTCACCCCGGCGCCTCGACGGGCGGGCTCATCAAGGCCGGCGCGGGCGGTTGGCGCAGCACGCGCTCGTAGAGATCCTCGAACCGGGGTACCACGACGTCGCAGCCGAACCGTCTGGCGCGGGCGCGTCCGGCGGCGGCGCAGCGGCCGTGGAGACCCGGGTCGGTGAGCAGCTCCACGGTACGCGCCGCCATCGTCGCCACTTCGCCGGCGGGAAGCAGGAATCCCGCCTCACCGTCGGGCACCACTTCGGGCAGGCCCCCGGTGCGGCTGGCCACTACCGGAACGCCGCTGGCCATCGCCTCCAGAGCGACCAGTCCGAAGCTCTCCGAGGCGCTCGGCAACAGCAGCAGGTCCGCCGCGCCCAGAAACGGCGCCACGTCGTCCACCACACCGACCGTCGTTACCTCCCTGCCGACCCCCTTCTCGCGCGCCAATGCCAGCGAGCGGCTCAGGTCCGGACCATCGCCCACCAGCACCAGGCGTGCATCGACCTGCGTCCGTACACGGGCAAATACTTCGATCACGTCGGCGGCACGTTTGACCGGGCGGAAGTTGGAAATGTGCAGCACCAGCTTCTTGCCATCGTCGCCCGTGGCGGCGCGCTGGTAGTGATCGAGGTCGACGCAGTTGGGAATCACCTCGATCGGGCGCGTGATCCGAAACGTCTCCCGGGTTTCCTCCCGCAGGTACTCGGAGACCGTGGTAACTGCGTCCGACTGCTCGATGGAAAAGCGGGTGACCGGGTGGAAGCAGGGAGCGGCGCCCACTAGCGAGGTGTCGGTGCCGTGCAGCGTGGTCACCACCCGGAGGTTCAACTCCGGCGCCATCTGCCGCGCCAGAATCGCCGCCGGGGAAAAGGGAATGGCATAGTGCACGTGCAGTACCTGCAGTGCGTTGGCGGCCGCCACCTCGACCATCTTGGCTGCCAGAGCCAGCGTGTAGGGATACTGCTTGAGCAACGGATACTCCCCGGCCGGCACCTCGTGGAACGTGACCCGCGGCGGCAGATCGACCAGGCGTAGCGGCGCGGAGTAGCTGATGAAGGAGATGGTGTGATCGCGCAGCGCGAGCTGCTTGCCCAGCTCGGTGGCAAACACGCCACTGCCGCCATGAGTGGGGTAGCAGGTAATCCCTATGCGCACGTTCGTCCGCTGCGCACGTCAGTCCGGCGCGCTCGTTTCGTTCACAGTGCCCGCCCGCGATGAGAAGACCAGGATCTCGTGGTCGGCTTCGTGCGGATTGCAGGACGCCAGCAGGGCGGCGGGCAGCTCCGCTCCGTAACGGCTTACGAAGTGGGCGGCAGGCAGGACGCGCTCCTGCGGCCGACCGCGCGGCCACACCAGATCACGCAGCGCCTGCAGCGCCCGGCGCGCGGCGCCACGCTGGCTCATCAGCGCCCGCGCGGTGCGCTCCTCGAGGCGGTCGACGGCGCGCCGGGCATGGCCGAGGCTGCGTTGCCAGGTGCGCGCCAGATGGGGATCGACGTTGGCGACGTGCCCTTCGAGCGGTGCCCACAGCGAATCGATGCCCGCGCGCACCGCGGCGAACCGCGCCCGCTCGCTGGCCGGCACGGCGGCGTTGAACGCGGCGCGCACCGAGAACTCCGGCCCGACGATCTGCTCGGGGACCAGATCGTAGTGTGCCAGGATCGAGGCGGCGGCGGCGGGCACGATCGTATAGCTGTTGCGTCCGACCACGAGCGGCTGCGGGACGTCGAACAGTCGGTACAGGCCGCGCAGCATCGCCTGGTAAGCCACCTCGCCGGGACCGAGCACCGTGGCTACCGATGGCAGCGCCAGATCGGCGAGCACCGGGCGCAGCGCCGCGTCGGTGGAGAGCTGTTCCGCCGCCGGCGCCGCTTCACCCTCGCCGATCCGCACGCGGCGCCCGTCCACCGTATGGAACAGCGCCCCCGAGCGCTCCGAGTCGAGAGGCACCGGGTACCCGTCAGCCGTCAGCTCCACGGCCGCGGCACGCAGAACCTGCCGTACTTGGCCCGCAGCGGTAACCGCCTGCGCAAAGAACCGGGGAACCAGGGGTCGCAACAGGTGAGGTTCCAGCACCACCAGACCATGGCCGCCGAACAGGCGCGCCAGACTCGCCGCCAGCGAGCGGGCAAAGCCTGCACCACGCGGCGTGAACAACTCGGCGCCGTAGGCGGCGAACGGGGCGTCCGCCTGGCGATCGAAGTACTGCCGTGCCGCGGCGCGCACCTCGTCGGTTACCGGCAGCTCGCTGATCGATGCGCCCTCGCCTTGCCACTGAAACCGCACCCGGCCGACGCTGCCATCGCTGGCCAGGAAGTGGGCGTGGCTGATCTCGTCCAGATCGTGGTCCTCGGAGGCCAGCCAGAACACCGGCACGCAGCGCCGGCCGAACTCTTCCTGGTAGTGCTCGGCCAGCCGGATCGCGGTGGCGATCTTGTAGAGTGTATACGCGGGGCCGCCCATGAAGCCCGCCTGCTGACCGGTATGCACGCAGCAGGTGTCCGCTTCGCCCAGCGCCGCGGCTGCCGCCACGGCCGCGGCCGGCGCGCCGATGGTACGCTGGTAGTCACCGAGCACGGCGGCCAGACGCGGCCGCGGCGCCGCCGTTACCCGCCGGCTGCGCTGCGCCGCAGCGGCGGCGCCGGCGGCGTGGGTGAAGTAGCGGTCCACCCGCCCGGCGAGATAATCCAGGTAGAAGCGGCTGCCGCCGTATACCTGTGCCATCGCCACGCGGTGCGACTCAACCAGTTCCACGCTGCTCCCAGACAACCGGGCGCGCCACGCACGGCGTCGACGGTGGCCAGGTGATACCCGGTGCGGCACGGCACTGGGCGGTCGGGACCCGTAAAGCCGCCGGGCTGCGCCAAGCCGCCGTCAGCCGGCGTAGTCGTTCCGTAACGCCGGCTGACGGCATCCCGGAACTGCCGCCTGCGGCGTGCCTCCGGCCCCGCCGGCCCACCCTACGAGCCTGCCGCAATCCGCCGGGCTCCTAGGCGGAAAGGTGGGAGTGGGTGCCGTCGCAGAATGGATCGTTATCCGTCTGCTTGCACTGGCAGAGCGCATAGTTGCGCTTCAGATCGACCGTGAATTGCAGCGGCTCGAACTCGGTACCCTTGTGAGATCCATCGCAGAACGGCTGGTTGTCACTTTCGCCACAGCGGCACCACCAGTAGCTGCCGGGATCCAGTTCCAGTACCGCAGGCATGGGCTGGGCAATCTTCCCCTTGGCCCCCTTGCTTTCCGTCATCGTTCGTGAGCACTCCTGACCAACTGTACCGAAGAACGGAGCCGGGCTGCAACGCGGCGGCTCCCGCCCTTCCCGCCCTGATCCTTGCCTTGGACGTCCGTTTCCCTATGAAGAATGATGGCTGAACACGACGCCGCGGACGAGCGGTGGCATAATCGGCGTCCCATGCAGCGACGCGACACCCGACACCT
>CAYFXT010000140.1:0-8011 GCA_964346995.1 uncultured Spirochaetaceae bacterium
CCGTGGCGATCTGGAGTTGTATATTCACTGCATGAAGGCCGATCGGGAGTGGGTGATCAAGGCGAACCACTACTTGCGGGTGGACGGCGGCCCCGACGCGCTGGCGAGTCTGCGCGCGGTGCCGGAAGTGAGCGAGGCGTGGACCGAATGACCGGCCGGGTCGGCATCGGGCTGGTGGGGCTGGGCACCGTCGGCGGCGCGTTCGCGCAGCTTCTGGCGGCCAACGGCGAGCTCCTGGCGCGCCGCTTCGGTGTGCGCGTGGAGTTGGTGCGGGTCGGGGTCGCCAACCTCGACAAGCCGCGGCAGGTGCCCGCCGAGCTGCTGGTGCGGGGCTACGAACAGGTGCTTGCCGATCCGCAGGTCGATGTGGTCGTCGAACTGATGGGCGGCGTGGAGAAGCCGCGCGAGCTGATCACCGCCGCCATCGCAGCCGGCAAGCATGTGATCACCGGCAACAAGGCGCTGATCGCCGAATGCGGCGACGAGCTCCTGGCGCTCGCCCACCGGCATGGGGTGCAGTTCCGCTTCGAGGCATCGGTGTGCGGCGGCATCCCGGTGATCAAGGTGATCCGCGAGAGCCTGAGCGCCAATCGCATCCGCAGCCTGACCGGCATCGTCAATGGCACCACCAACTATATCCTCACGCGCATGACGCAGGACGGTGCGTCGTTCGACGCCGCGCTCGCCGAGGCGCAGGAGCAGGGGTTCGCGGAGGCAGATCCGACTCTGGACGTGGATGGCACCGATGCGGTGCAGAAGATGGCGATCCTGTGCAGCCTGGCGTTCGGCGGCTGGTGCGGTTACCGCGACGCACTCTGGGAGGGTATCGAGAGTGTCACCGCCAAGGATGTCACGTTTGCCGCCATGTCGGGGTTCGTGTTCAAGCTCGTGGCCATGGGCAGGGTGATCGACGGACTCACCTCGGTGGCGGTATTTCCGGCCCTGGTGGCAACGGGGCACCCCTTGGCCGGAGTGCGCGACGAATTCAACGCGGTGATGATCGACTCCGACTTCCAGGGGCCATCGGTGCTGATCGGCCGCGGCGCCGGTGACCGGCCCTCCGCATCGTCGGTGGCCGCCGATCTGAGCGATCTCCTGGCCGGCAGCGCCGCGGCCGGTCCCGCGCCGGATCGGCGCGCGCTGTTTCCCTCGCAGCGGCTCACGTTCCGCTACTACTTCCACTTCGTTACCGAGAACCGGCCCGGCATCTGGGCTCAGGTGACCGGCCTGCTGGCCGAGCATGAAATCAACATCGAGTCGGTGCACCAGAAGTGGGAGGATATCCGGCAGCCCTCCGATCTCTACGTGCTGGTCGACCCGGTTTCCGAGCAGCGCGCCCGCGCCGCACTGGCGGCGGTCCGCACGTCGCCGGGGATCTTTCCCGAGTCCCGTTTCTATCGCATACTTCCCGACGAGCGGGAGCAGCCGGCTCGGTAGCGTCATGCAGGAATTCTTCCGGGTAATCAACATCGCCCTGGTCATCTATCTGGTGCTGATCGTGCTGCGCATCATGGCATCGTGGTTGCGCGGCGTTGCGCCCGGCAGTGCCGGCGCGGGCGGTGCGGCGGACGCCATAGCGCACTATCTTCGACAGGCCACCGATCCCTACCTGCAGATGTTCTATCGCTTCACCTTCCTGCGCGCCGGTGGCATGGACTTCACTCCGCTCGCCGGCATCTTCGTGCTCGTCGTGGCCGCCGAGATGACCCGCCAGCTCGCCAATCAGCAGCAGGTCACCATCGGCTACTTCCTCGGTGTCTCGGTATTCGCGGCGTGGCGCATGGCCTCGATCGTGGTGTTGGTGTTCCTGGTGGCGTGCGTAGCCCGTTTCGTCACGCTGCGTTTCCTGGGCCGCACCGACACGCCGATGGCGCGTATGGTGAGCGCCCTGGCCGACGCCCCGGTGCGTGCCGTGGCGCGCCATATCCCGTTGCGTGAGAGCGGTAGCGAGGCGAACTATCTCCTGGTTACCATCGTGATCCTGTTCGCGCTCTGGATTGCGGGTCGCGTCGTAACCGAGTTCCTGGTGCGCTACTTCTTCTCGCTCAATCAGGTGCTCGGCTGATTCGCCGCGCTCGCGGTCGCTCCGTGTGGTAACGCGTGGCGCTGTTGGGCGCTCTTGCGCAACCGGTAACCATCCTGCCCGGCGTCGGGCCGGCGGCGGCGCGCCGTTTCACCGCGCTCGGAATCACCACGGTCGGGACGCTGCTGGAGCACTTTCCCCGCGCCCATGAAGACCGCAGTCGGGTCACGCCGCTGACGGCGGTGGAGCCGGGCCGTCCGGTGGTGGTGCACGCCCAGGTCGCGGCACACCACTGGTTCGGACCGCGCGGCAGACACCTGCGGGTCCTGCTGACCGACGCCGTCGCAGCCTCCCCGGCGGACCGAGCGGTCACCGAACCGGACCGGGCCCGGTCCGCTGCCGATGCGTACCCGCCGCCGGCCGGCCGGCGCGGGTGCGCGACGCTGCTCTGTTTCGGGCGGCGCTATCTGGCGCACTCGCTGCCGCCGGGGCGGCGCATCACGGTCGCGGCCACCTTTCAGCGCCGCGGCGGGGAGCTGGAATCCGCCGGTTTCGAACTCTTCGGCGGCCACGATGCGGCAAACTGCGGGCGCATCATACCCCTCTATCCGCTTACCGAAGGCATCCGTCCGGCGATGCTGCGCCGTACGATGCTGGCCGCCTGCCGTTACCTGGACGACCTCGAGACGCCGTGGGATCCCTGCTGCCGGAGCCACGACCTGCTGCCGGTGGCCGAGGCGGTGCGGGCGTTGCACTTTCCCGCCTGCGCGGCACAGATCGAACCGGCGCGTACGGCGGTGGCGTATGCCGAACTGCTGCAACTGCAGACGGCGCTCAGGCAGCGTCGACCGCCACTGCGGCGGGTGCGCCACTTCGACGGCGCGCTGCTCGCGCGTGTCATCGCCCGGCTGCCGTTCCCGCTCACCGCCGGCCAGGACGCGGCACTCGCCGAGATCGTCGCGTCGTTGCGCAGTGCGGTACCGAGCGCCCGCCTGGTGCAGGGCGACGTGGGCAGCGGCAAGACACTGGTCGCGCTGCTCGCCGTGGCCTGTGCCGTCGAGGCAGGGGCGCAGGTCGCGTTCGTGGTGCCCACCGAATTGCTCGCCCGTCAGCACCTGCGCAGCGCGCGTGCGATCCTCGCCGGTGCCGGGATCGGCGTCGCGCTGCTGACCGGCGCGGGCGCCGAGCTGCCCGGCGGCCATGCGGCAACCCGGCGCGAACTGCTGGCCGACCTGCGCAGCGGTACGATCGACGTGCTGGTGGGGACGCATGCGTTGCTGCAGGAGGCGGTGGACTTCGCCCGCTTGGGCCTGGTGGTGATCGACGAGCAGCATCGGTTCGGTGTGCTGCAGCGACGCCGTCTGCTGCAGCGCGAGCCGCGCGCCGACCTGCTGCTGATGACCGCTACGCCAATCCCGCGTTCGCTGGCGCTGACCGCGTACGGCGACCTGGAGCGGTCGATCATCAGCGAGCTTCCGCCCGGGCGGTCTCCGGTGCGTACCCATCTGGTCCGGCTCGGCAATCTGGAGAAGGTGTACACCCGGGTACGCACCGAACTCGCGTCGGGAGGCCAGGTGTACGTAGTGGCGCCGCGCATTGCCCCTCGGGAGGGAGGCGCGCGGGACGCGGGCGCGCCGGCCCCCGCGCCCGCGCGCCCGGTTCCCGACGCCGAGGCGGTATATGCCGACCTGCGCTCGCGGGTGTATCCCGAGTTCCGGGTGGGGCTGATCCACGGCGCCGTGCACGAGGCGCGCAAGCACGCCGTCATGGAGTCGTTCCGACGCGGTGAAACGGCCGTGCTGGTGGCGACGACGGTGGTGGAGGTGGGGGTGGACGTGGCCAACGCCACCGGGATGGTGGTGCTCGGCGCGGAGCGGTTCGGACTGGCCACGCTGCACCAGTTGCGCGGCCGGGTGGGCCGCGGAGCCCGACCGGCCTGTGCCTACCTGGTGTACGGCGAACCGCTGAGCGACGCCGGCGCGGAGCGCCTGCGGGCGATGAAGGAGAGCAGCGACGGATTCGAGATCGCGGAGCGGGACTTGGCGCAACGCGGCCCCGGCGAGTTGCTCGGCCTGCGTCAGGCCGGCTTGCCGGCGCTGCGTGTCGCCGATCTGACGCGCGACCTGGATCTGGCGCTGCAGGCGCGGCGGGACGCGCAGGCGGCGAGGGCGCCGGCGGCGCCCGACGGTACCGTGGCCGAGGAGCCGACGTGCGCGTGACCGGCGGCAGCTATCGGGGACGGCGCCTGGAGGTGCCCCCGCACGCGCTGCGGCCCGCGACCGACCGCATGCGCCAGGCAGTGTTCAACATCATCGCCGCGCGCGGCGTGCGGCTGACCGGGACGCGCTTTCTCGATCTGTTCAGCGGCACCGGCAGCATGGCGGTGGAAGCCGCCTCGCGCGGTGCGGCGGCGGTCGATCTGGTGGAGCGTGATCCGCGCAAGCGTCCCTGCCTGCAGCGCAACACCAGCTTTCTCGCTGCGCGGGTGGCCATCCACATCACGCCGTGCGAGCGCTTCCTGGCCCGCGTGCAGCGCTCCGCTCCCGGTGGCTGGGACCTGGTGTTCGCCGATCCGCCCTACCCGTACCGCCACAAGGACTCCCTGCTGGCGGCGCTGGCCGGCCTGCCGGCGCTGCGCACCGGGGCGCTGGTGATGATGCACGTCCCGGCCGGCGAGGAGCTGAGGGCACCGTCACCACTGGCCTGCATCGACCGCCGCCGCTACGGTGGTGCCGCGGTGTACTTCTTCCGCATCGACGAGATCGTGCCGGGATCGTGCGGGGGAACAATCGCATGAGGAAATTCCAGTTCCGGCGTTGACAAGTGACGGCCCACGCCGTTAGCTTCCCAGTCTTGAAGACCCTGCGGGTCCTCACTTGGCGGGTACGCCGCCGTCCGGCCTCTGTAGCTCAGTTGGTAGAGCACCACCATGGTAAGGTGGGGGTCACCGGTTCAAGTCCGGTCGGGGGCTTGTCCTTCCGTATCGAAGGGACTATATTCTCGTTTCCGAAACGAGGTGAAGAGATCTCCAACAGATGGCCAAGGCTAAAGTTGTCGAATTGGTAGCACTGGAGTGCGTTCCGTGCTCGAAGGGTGCGAACGGTGTGCACATGCGCAACTACACGACGAGCAAGAATCGACGTACCCACCAGGGCAAGCTGGAGTTCAGGAAGTACTGCCCGCGTTGCCGGACGCATACCCGGCACCGTGAGACGCGGGTAAAGTAGGTCCGCCGGCGCCTTGCGGAGCGGGCGCTGCGGAAAGGCGTGCGCTCGGGGAGTTGCGGCGGAGATCATGCAGAGCAACGAAGGCCAGTAGCTCGAACGGGCAGAGCGCCGGTCTCCAAAACCGGATGTTGCAGGTTCGAATCCTGCCTGGCCTGGAAACGGCCCGTCACTTGGTTGCCCCATCTGTCATTTGGTTGCCCAGTTGATGGCTGGCCAGGTTCGTCGTCGGCCGCAGGGTTGCATCCAGCGAGTGTGAGGAGCTGTGAAGCGAATCGTTCAGTTTTTTCGCGAGAGCTACGCCGAGCTGCGCAAAGTGTCGTGGCCGAGCCGTGAGGAGGTTGGCAACTCGACCAGGATCGTACTGATATCCGTCGCCCTGATCGCTCTGGTGCTGGGATTTGTCGATTTCGTCTTCTTCCAGGCCATTGACCTTATTTTTTAGGGCGCCGGTTTCGGGCGCCGGGAGCCTTGCGATTGCGACAGGCTTCGGGCACGGTGGAACGAGGAAACCAGGTACAACGAGATGGCGAAAGGCTGGTACGTAGTGCACACCTATTCGGGGTACGAAAACAAGGTGCAGAAACACTTGGCACGGCTCATGGAGAGCCAGGAGTTCAAGGATCAGTTGTTCGACGTCAAGGTGCCTCAGGAAGAGGTGGTCGAGGTCAGGGACGGCAAGAAGCGGGTCACGTCCAAGAAGTTTCTGCCCGGATATATCCTCCTGGAGATGGATCTCGGTGACGTGCGCTGGAAGGAGCTCACCTCATCCATCCGCCGCATCGATGGCGTCACGGCGTTCGTGGGCATGCAGCCGGGGCACAGGCCGCAACCGATTTCCGGCGACGAAGTGCGTTCCATCCTGCAGAAGTCGGGTGCCATCAAGACCGACCGTATGATCCGGCCCCTGCAGACCTTCTCGATCGGCGAATCGGTGCGGATCATCGACGGGCCGTTCGAGTCGTTCACCGGCGCGGTGGAAGAGGTGCATCTGGAGAAGGCGAAGCTGCGCGTCTCGGTCGGCATATTCGGACGTTCGACGCCGGTCGAGCTGGATTTCCTGCAAGTGGAGAAGGTGTAACGGAGGCTCCCGATGGCGAAGAAACGAGTCAACGCGGTGATCAAGCTGCAGGTTCCGGCTGGACAGGCAACTCCGGCTCCGCCGGTAGGGCCGGCACTCGGACCGCACGGGGTGAGTGCCCCGCAGTTCGTACAGCAGTTCAACGATCGTACCAGGAACGAGGAGCAGGGTCTGACCATTCCGGTCGTGATCACCGTATACGCCGATCGCACCTTCAGCTTCGAGACCAGGACGCCGCCGGCGGCGGTGCTGATCAAGAAGGCGATTGGTCTGGAGAAAGGGTCTCCGGAATCGAACCGCGAAAAAGTGGGCGCCATCAGTCGCGCTACGCTGGAAGAGATCGCTGCCCGCAAGATGCAGGATCTCAACGCCAACGACCTGCAGGCCGCTGCCAAGGTGATCGCCGGCACCGCCCGCAGCATGGGCGTAACGGTGGAGGGCTAGCGATGCCACGCAGCAGACGCTACCGGGCGGCCGCGCAGCAACGCGATAGCACGCGCAGCTACCCCCTTCCGGAAGCCCTGGAGCTGGTCAGGAGCAGCGCCTCGGCGAAGTTCGACGAGACGGTGGAGTGTCACATCAAGCTCAACTTGAGCGGCAATCAGACGGTGCGCGACACCACCGTACTGCCGCACGGATTTCAGGCCCAGCAGCGCATCCTGGTGTTCGCGCGCGGCGAGAAAGCGGACGAGGCACGCGCTGCCGGTGCGACCCACGTCGGAGCCGAGGAACTGGTGGAAAAGATCCGCGCCGGCTGGCTCGATTTCGACGTCGCGGTGGCGACGCCAGACCTGATGCGCGACGTGGGCAGGTTGGGTCCGGTGCTCGGCAGGCGCGGCCTGATGCCCAACCCGAAGACGCGGACGGTAACCCGTGACCTCACCGTCGCCATTGCGGAGCTCAAGCGCGGCCGGGTAGAGTTCCGCGCCGACAAGACCGGCGTCGTCCACATGGCGGTCGGCAAGGTGTCGATGGATACGCAGTTGGTGAGCGAGAACGTCACGGCGCTGCTCGACGAGGTCGGCAAGCGCCGCCCCGCGGATCTCAAGGGCCTGTTCATCGGCTCCGTGGCGGTCAGTTCGACCATGGGCCCGGGTGTCAAGGTCGAGCCGTCCGAAGCGAACCCGGCGGCAGCAGGGTAGGTGCGATGGCGAAGGGTGTGCAACAGTACAAGATCGACCGGGTAGCGGCGCTTCGGGAAGCGTTCGAGGAATTCCCGGATCTGTTCTTCTCCGACTATCGTGGCCTGACCGTCGGGCAGATCACCGACCTGCGCGGCCAGCTCCGCCAGAACGACGCGCGCTACACGGTGGTCAAGAACCGCTACTCCAGGATCGCGCTGCGTGAGATGGGTCGGGACGGCGCCGAGTCGTTTCTCACCGGACCGACGGCGGTGGCACTGGTGAAGGGAGATGCCGCCGCGGTTTCCAAGGCGCTGCTCGATTTCGGGCGCACCGCCCCGGTCGAGGTAAAGGGCGGTTATGTCGATGGCAGAGTGATCAGCTCACAGGACGTAGTGGCGCTGTCGCGGCTGCCGAGCCGAGAGCAGCTTCTGGCGCTGCTGCTGTCGGCGATGCATGGTCCGGTTCGCTCTCTTGCGTACGTGCTGCGTGCCTCCGTGGAGCGAGTTGCGCGCGTCCTGCAGGCGGTGGCGGATCAGAAGGCTCAAGCACCGACTACCGA
>CAYFXT010000141.1:0-7982 GCA_964346995.1 uncultured Spirochaetaceae bacterium
AAGGACACCCAGACCGCGCTGAACGAGGCCGAGGAGAAGATCGACCAGATCATGCGCAAGGCAGGCTACTACTAAGCCGGCCCGGCCCGCCATCCACGCGGCGTGAGCACCAGCGCGGCGTCCCAGCCGCCGCCAGTACCGCCGCCGGCGCCCCTGGCCCGGCGGCGGTCGCCGTTCTCCATCCATCCGAGCAAGCGCGTGCCGCTGCTGATGATGCTGCCGGCGCTGATCGTGCTGGTCGGCGTGGGGGTGTTTCCGCTCGGCAACTCGCTGCGGCTCGCGATGTCGCGCTGGACCCTGACCAAGGATCCGGCGCCGGTGTTCGCGGGCGCCGAAAACATCCGCGAGATGCTGGCCGATCCCCGGTTCGGCAGTTCGCTGCGGGCAACTACCGTGTTCACCGTGGGGTCGGTGACCGGCGAGCTGGTGATCGGACTGGCGCTGGCGCTGCTGCTGTCGCAGCGACGCCGCTTTACCGAGCTGGCGCGCACCATCCTGCTGATCCCGATGATGATGACGCCGGTGGTGGTGAGCATGTACTGGCGCTACATGCTGAACGGGGAATTCGGGGTGATCAAGTACCTGCTCTCCCTGGTGGGTATCGAAGCGCCGATCTGGACCGGCAAGGTGGCCTGGGCGATGCCGACCGTCATCGTCATCGACGCCTGGCAGTGGACTCCGTTCGTGTACCTGATCCTGCTCGCAGGGTTGCAGAGCCTGCCGCTGGACGTGATGGAGGCGGCGCGCATCGACGGCGCCTCCGTCTGGCAGCGGTTCTGGCGCATCACGTTGCCGCTGCTGACCCCGTTCATCTACATCGCCGCCCTGCTGCGCTTCATGGACGCGTTCCGCTCCTTCGATATCGTGTTCGTGTTGACTGGCGGCGGCCCGGCCGACAGCACGCTGCTGGCGAGCATGTACGTCTACATGCAGGGTTTGCGGTTCTTCAACATGGGCTACGCCGCGGCGCTGTCCTACGTGATCGTGCTGATCGTGCTGGCCGCGGCGTACGTGTTCATCCGCCTGGAGCGGGAGCACTGAGCATGCGCAGGCGGGTTTCCATCGGGCTGCAGAACGTCGCCATTCTGCTCGTGCTGGTGGTGGTGACGTTTCCCTTCGTGTGGGTGTTCCTGGCTTCCTTCAAGCCGAAGCAGGAGGTGTACGCCTACCCGCCGAAGTTCATCTTCCGGCCCACCTTCGAAAACTACACCCAGGCGCTGATCCGGGAGAAGTTCTACACCCACTTCGTCGATTCCGCGGTGGTCACGGTGGGAAGCACGTCGATCGCGCTGGTGGCCGGCTCCCTGGTGGCGTACAGCATCGCCCGCCATCGCCTCGGCGGCACGCCGTTCCGCTTCTTTCTGCTCGCCATGCGCACCCTGCCGGCGATCGCCATCGTGATTCCGGTCTACACCATGTTCCGGGAACTCAGGCTGCTCGACACCTACTGGGCGCTGATCCTGGTCTACCCGGTGTACATGACGCCGCTGGTGGCGTGGATCATGGTCGGGTTCTTCCGCGAGATCCCGCGTGAGATGGAGGAGGCGGCGCTGATCGACGGCTGCTCGCAGTGGGGCCTGTTCTGGCGTGTCGTGGTGCCGGTCGCCGCCCCCGGCTTGGTGGCGGTGGCGATCCTCAACTTCATCGGCGGCTGGACCGAGTTCCTGTTCGCGCTGATCCTCACCAGCCGCGACATCCAGACCACGCCGGTGGCGGCTGCCGGTTTCTCCACCAACAAGGGCATCCTGTGGGGTGAGATGGCCGCGGTCGGCGTCACTGCCTCGATCCCGGTCATCGTCTTTGCCCTGATCGTGCAGAAACGGCTGGTACGCGGCCTCACCCTCGGCGCCGTTCAGTAGAGCGGAGGGTCTGCTCGATTCGCCGGCGTTCTTTCGAGCGTCGTACCTGGTTTCGCCGTCAGGGCTCGTTGTTGGTCGGACAGACGGCGACCTTGATGGCGCCGTTGGTGCGGCGGGTGAAGGTTTCGAGGGCCTGGGCGAAGTCGGCCAAAGGGAAGCGGTGGGTGAACAGGGGGGTAATGTCGACGCGGCCGTTGATGATCAGGGAGAGTGCTGCCTCGGCCGTGTTGGGGTTGGCGCGGCCGCCGCGGATCTCCACCTCGTCGAGCACCAGGCGGCGCACCGGTACGGCGGCGTCCTCCGCCGGCAGCCCGATCGCCGAGATGACGCCGCCCTTGGCGGCCAGCTCGCACGCCTGGCGGAATGCGTGCGTGGTTCCGGCGCACTCCACCACGTGCGGGGCGCCGAGGCCACCGGTCAGCCGGCGCACTTCCGTGACCACGTCGGCGGTGCGGTAGTCGATGCCGACGGCGCCCAGCTCGCGGGCGCGCGCCAGCCGTCCGCCGCTACCGGCGGCGATGATGCGCCCGGCTCCCAGGGCGGCGGCGCACAGGATCGCCATCAGGCCCTGCGGGCCGGTGCCGAGGATGGCGATGTCGGCACCCGGCTGCAGCCGGGTGCGCTTGACCGTGTACAAGGCGATCGACAGCGGATCGACCACCGCCGCGTGGGCCAGGGAGAGCTGGTCGGGGATGCGGTACACGCTCTTGACGCTGGCCGCCACGTACTCGGCGTAGCCGCCGGGGGTGTAGTGGCCGTACTGGCGGTGGCCGACCGCCTCGTTGCCGTAGTTCAAGCACAGGTTGTAGCGCCCGGTCAGGCACATACGGCAGTAGCCGCAGCCGCAATGGGAGGTGGCGCACACCCGGTCGCCGGCGCGCCAGCCGAGGCCGGTGGCGACCGGCCCCGCGTCGACCACGGTTCCCGACCACTCGTGGCCGGGAATGAAGGGATAGGACCTGGGCCAGAAGCCGGGAAAGTCGCCGGCGATGATGTGCGGGTCGGTGCCGCAGATGCAGGTGGTGTCCACACGCACCAGCACGTCGTCCCGCCCGATCTCGGGAACAGCCACCTCCTCGATGGAGAAGCGGTGGGGAGCGGACAGCACCAGCGCCTGCATGGCCATCCTAATCCTCGGTGATGGCGACGGCGCGAATCGGCGAGCCGGCACCGTTCCTGATCTTCAACGGCAGGCCGACGAAGGTGAAGGTGCGCCTGGGGATGCGATGCACGTTGGCCAGGTTCTCCATGTTCAGGATACCGCGCTGCCGGCACATCATGTGCGCCGGCTGCACCCGGCGCACCGCCACCTCGTGGAAGGAGTCGACGCTCGGCGCGTCGGCCCCGAACGCCACCACGCCGGAGTCGGCCAGAAAGTGGCTGGCCTGCTCGTCGAGGCCGGGATAGCCGGTGATGTAGGCGTATGGGTCGTCGGACCACTTGGCGCTCCAGCCGGTGGCGTACAGCAGCACCGAGCCCGGACTGATCGTCAGCCGGTGCTCTGCCAACTGCTCCTCCAGATCGGCACGGGTGATATAGGAGTTGGGTTCCTTGGTGCGGAAGTCGAGCCAGACGCCCGGCGCGATGTGCCACTGCAGCGGGCTCTGGTCGATCGGCCGGGCACCCTGTTCCGGCACGATGTGGCTGATCGAGTCGCAGTGGGTCGAGGTGTGGCCGCACAGGGTGAACGCCACCACCTCGTAGGAGTAGGGGGGCTCGGTGAGGCCGAACTGCTGCACGTCCTGGTGGGAAAGGTGCTGCCACATCACCGTGCGCTGGTGGCCCTTGAAGGTAGGGTTGCTCGGTGCGATCTCGTGGCTCAGGTCGGTGACCGTGCAGCGTCTGCCGAGCAGCTCGATGCTGGCGTGGGTCGCCGGTGGCGGGCACGCCACCATGTCGGGGTAGCGCTCGCGCACGCGCTGCTCGTCCTCAGCCGTCCAGTCGGCACGCATCCACGTGAGCCTGTAATCGCGGCAGCGGCGCCGGCGTCCGCAGGCACGCGCCGTGTCGAGCAGCGATCATCCGCACACCCCTACCGGACGGTATGGCCGCCGTCCACCACCAGCACGGCGCCGGTGACGAAGCGCGCTTCGTCGGACGCGAGAAACAGCACGCAGTTGGCCACGTCGATCGGCTGACCGAGTTCCTTGATCAGGTACGTTTCCTTCATTGGCTCCAGGACCTCCGGCTGGTCCAGCATGCCGGCGGTCATGCCGCTGTACACGAATCCGGGCGCCACCGCGTTCACCCGCACCCCGTGGTCGGCAAGGTCGGCCGCCATCACCCGGGTCAGGCCGGGGATCGCGCTCTTCGAGGTCACGTAGGTGGTCAGGCCGCCGAGGGCGATGTAGGACAGGTCGGAGGCGGTGTTGACGATCGCCCCGGTGCCCGCGTCGCGCATCACCCGGCCCACGTGCTTGCCGACCAGGATCATGCCCTTGACGTTGATCGACAGCGCCTCGTCGATGGTGGCCTCGTCGATGTCGAAGATCGAGGCGTCGTTGGCCGGCAGCAGGCCGGCGTGGTTGTGCAGCACGTCGATCGGGCCCCATACCGCCACCGCAGCCTCCACCGCGCGCGCTACCTGGTGCTCGTCCGTCACGTCGGCGGTGAACGGCAGCGCCGTGCCGCCTGCCGCCTTGATCCCGTGCGCAGTTTCCTCTGCTCCGGGGCCATCGACGTCCACCACTGCGACCTTGGCCCCCTCACGGGCGAACAGTTCGCAACTCGCCTTGCCGATGCCCGAGGCACCGCCGGTCACCAGCGCACACTTCCCTTCCAGTTTCATCGTCGCGAAGTGTATGGAACCGGTCCGGTAAACACAACGCGGGTGCCGGCTGGCTTCGTATGGCCGGTCATCCACTCACGCTGCCACTCGGCGATCGGTGCTTGGCTACCCGGCCCGGTATCCGTTCCTGTCGCGTCTGGCGCTGGTTCCCCGTTTTCCGTACGGCGGGCTCCGTCCCGCCATCGTTCTTTGGAACGATCGTTCCTGCTTCCGGGTCGCCAAGGCAGTCGAGCAACAGGGGTCATCCGCCTGACGTCCCTTGCATCACGACAGGGGGATCATCGGTTTCCAGGTCGAGCCAAGCGCGTTCGGCGGGGGAGAGGGGGACCTGGAGGGCGCCGGCGTTGTCGGCGAACTCGGCGGGGGTGCGCGGCCCGGTGAGCGCGAATACGTTCAGGGAGCCGGACAGCAGGAACGCCAGGGCGATCTGAGCGATGCTCGCTCCCTTCCGCTCCGCCAGCGCCGCCACCCGCTGCAGGCGCTCGAAGTTGGCGGCGCAGGCGTAGACGCGCACGGCAGTGGGGTTCATCCGCTCCTTCACCTGCTCGAACGTCCCCGGCATAAGCAGCCCCGAAAAGAAACCGCTGCCGAGGCTGGAGTAGGGGATCACCGGCATGCGATTGCCGGCGTACCAGTCGCGCGCAGCGCGCTGTGCCGGTCCGGAGATGCTTACCGAGCCGGGGATGTAGGTAGTGCACTGCTCGGCCAGTGAGTACTGCGGCTCGGAGGCCACCAGCGGCTCGAGGCCGTGCCGGTGGGCATACCCGTTCGCCTCCTCGAAGCGTTCGTGGGTCATGTTGGAGCAGCCGATGGCGCGCGTGCGGCCGGCGGCGAGGTGGGCGTTGAGCCTCTCCACGAGTGGTCCGATCGGCGCCGCCGGATCGTCGTAGTGCATCATGTACAGGTCGAAGTAGTCGGTCCGGAGGCGCGCCAGGCTCTCGAACAGATCGGCGTCGATGAAGCTCGGCATCACCTTGTACGGCGCGGGCGGCGCCGGGCGGACGCCGCCCTTGCCGATGATCACCAGTTGGTCGCGGTTGCCGCGTTCCGCCATCCACAGCCCCAGACCTTTCTCGCCGGCGCCGCCGATGCCGTACACGTGCGCGGTGTCGAAGGTGTTGCCGCCGCCGGCGGTGACGGCGTCGAGCAGGGCGAAGCTCAACTCGCGGTTCAGGTCGCCCCACGGGCCCTTGGGCCGCGCCTCCTCCTCGTCGGTGATCACCATGGTGCCGCACACCAGTCGCGCCACCGGCTTGTCGATCCCGGCAATCGTTCCGTACTTCACAGTCGGCGGATTTCGTCCAACGTCATTGCCGCCTGCCGAACCGGTACGAATTCCGCCTTTACCTGCGGCGGGCGAGCCACTCGATCCCCTGCTGGAAGATCCGCTTGAAGTTGGGGTTGGTCCACTCGGTGGCGTCGTGGCCCGACTGCCAGCACAGCACGCGCGAGCGTTCCAGCTCGTGACACCACGCCAGCGAGGGGATGTTGCCGGCGTGCTCGTGGGTGAGTAATACCGTGCTGTCGGAGCCGCACGCCGGCAGGGCGAATCCCTCCCCGGAGATGGCGAAGTCACCGACCCCGGCAGTAACCGGATGGTCGGGGTGTTCGACGTGCACGTTCATGTCGACGCGCGCCGTGAACCTGCCCGGCTTCTTCAAGGTGCGGTCGGTGGCGTTGCAGACCCGGTCGAATGCGGGGCTCTCGGGAAACGACAGCAGCGCATGGTGCCACACGAACCAACCCTGTTCGGTGGCGCCGATCTGGCGGTTGGCGGCGTCGATGCGCTCGGTCATGTCGGCGCGCAGGCTCCATATGCCCCACGCCACCATGTGGTAGAACACGAACACGTCGTACTGGTCGGCGATCGGCGAGCCAACCCAGTTGTCGATGTCCTGCAGGTACCAGTCCACGCCCTCGAGCGAATCGAACAGCTCCTTGAATCCGGGCACGTCGTAGCCGTGACCGCCCACGATCACTGCGGCCTTGATGTTGCCGGTTTCCGGCAGCGAGCCTGACATCGCGCTTGCCCGCTACACCAGACAGTCCGGGATCACCTGCCGGTCGTCCGGCAGGGTCTTCATGATGTGGTCGACGCGTCCCTGATGGCCCTCGCCGGCGCGGTGTCCCGACAGCACCATGATGTAGCGCATGGTGCCTGCCTCCCTGGTCGGCCAGCCGCCGTTGTGCCACACGTTGGGCTTCAGCACGTAGGCATCGCCGGCGCGCACGCGGAAGGCGATCAGGTCCTCGAGCTGCGGCTCGTCCTCGGGATCGTCCGGCTTCCGGCAGGGGGCCATCGGCATTACGTACTCCCCTTGCAGGCACACGAACAACTCCTCGGTGTTGAGATGGCGGTCGAAGCCGTTCGAAGGCTCCGATCTGCTCGACTCCAGATAGGAGATGTCCACGTCGGTGCCGGAGCCGATGTTGAAGCCGCTCATCGCCGGCCAGAACTGCGACGGCCTGCCTGCGTCCTTCGTCGGCCAGCTCACCTTGCGCGCCACCCGGGCGAACTCCGGCGCGTCGGTCTCCATCACCGGAATGGTGTGTAGCTTGTCGTTGCCCATGAATGCTCCTCGTCGGGTTGATAGGGTTGGCAGGTCATGGTACCGCACTGTCGCTTGGCGCGTCATGCTCGATTCGGCGCGCGGGGAGCGAGGCGGAAGAAGCATGACCGGTTGCGAGGGCGGCGGCCGAGCAGCCTCGAGGCGCAGAACCGTAACCTCGGAGTTCTCGGCGTGACGGAAGCAGGATGCCGGCGATCGTTCCCGTCGAGCCAATCGGCCGTGCGGCAGGACAAGTAGCAAGTAGAGCGTATCGAGTGTCGGGCCACACGGCGGACATTGCGGCGCGGGGAGGGGGCGGCTCAGTGGTAGCCGGCCAGGGTCAGTTCGGTGGCGTGGTGGCAGGCGGCCATCTGGCGGGAGTTGGCGACCGGTTGCAACTCGGGTTCCTCGCGCGCACAGCGCTCGGTGGCATAGGGGCAGCGTGGATGGAAGTTGCAGCCGGTCGGCGGGTTGGCGGGATCGGGCACGTTGCCCTGCAGTGGTTGGCGCGTATGCTCCACCTGCGGATGGGAGGCGGGGATCGCCTTCAGCAGCGCTTCCGTGTAGGGATGGCGCGGTCGACCGTACAGGTCGTCGGCGCTGGCCTCCTCCACGATCTTGCCGAGGTACATCACCAGCACGCGGTCGGCGATGTGCTCGACCACCGACAGATCGTGGGCGATGAACAGGTAGGTGAGCCGCAGGTTGATCTGCAGATCCTCCAGCAGGTTGAGGATCTGCGCCTGCACCGACACGTCGAGAGCGGATACCGGTTCGTCGCACACC
>CAYFXT010000142.1:0-7981 GCA_964346995.1 uncultured Spirochaetaceae bacterium
GAGCCTTCGATAGCGGCGACGGCGCGTTCCATCGGGAACCGGTACTGGACGTCGTGCACGCTGTCGCTCAATTCGTCGATGGCATACCGCAGCGGCTCCAGGGCCGGGCGCAGGTGGCAAGCGGCGGACGGGGGCTGCGAGTCGAGCACGTTGGCAGCGCGGCCCCTCGTGACCGGTAGCGGGTGTTGCAGCGCGGTAATCAACACGTCGAGCCCGGCGGCGTAGCGGCGCAAGCGGAACAGGCCGTCGGCGGCGGCGATCCGCACGCTCACGGCGGGGTCGTCGAGCGCCGCCGTGAACGCTGCCACCACCGCCTGATCATTGCACTCCAGAATCACCAGCCCGGTGACCGCCCAGAAGCGAATCGCCGAGTCGGCGTCAGCCAGCCGGCGCAGCAGTTCCGCGCGCTGCCCCACCCCGCGCCGGCTCAGATCGGCGGTGCCCAGAATCGCCTCGTAGTTCCGGCACTGCTGCCCGACCAGCCACAGCGGACCACCGGCGGCGCGTTCGTGCAGTTCCGGCTCGTCGATCACACCCAGATCGCGGTGCTCGATCATCCAGTCGTAGAGCTGGCGCCGCATCCGCGCCAACACTTCCTCGTGCTCGCCGGTGGGCACCAGGTCATGCACGAACCAGGGGTCGGCGGCGCCATCGTAGAGTTCCTCGAACGGCTTGCGGCGGGCCGCGATCTGACGTTGCGGGCCGACCAGCTTTCCAGCGCGCGCCAGTCGGTCCCAGGCGCGGATGTAGCCGGACCAGTAGATCGAGTTCTCGTACGGGAAGTAGGGCACATGGGGGAAGAAGTTGCGCTGGTAGCGGAAATGGCGGGCACGCACCGCGCGCACCAGCTCGAAGCGGGTGTCGAGGCGGTCGCGGCCGGTCACCACATGCGGACGGTGGGCGGCATCGGCGCACAGGGTCGGCCTGCTGTGCAGGTAATCGGGTACCGGCAGGCCCGCCATCACCAGCGTGGAGGCGGTCAGGTCGAGGGTGGTGACCGGCTCCTCCACTACCGTTCCCGGCACTGCCGGGGCGAGGTGCTGCCAGCGCGGCGGGAAGCGCACGATCAGCGGCACGTGATCGCCCTGCTCCCACAGCCAATGCTTGGCGCGCAGCATGCCGGTGCCGTGGTCGGCCCAGAACACCACGATGGTGTCGTCCCACAGGCCGTCCTCGCGCAGCTCGGCGACGTGATGCCCGACGTGGTAGTCGATCTGGGTCACCGCATCGTAGTAGCGCGACCATGCCTTGCGGAACTCCGGGATCTCCGGGTGGTAGGGCGGCAGCGGCACCTGCTCGGGATCGTGGAAGTCGTCCGGCTCAAGCAGCGTCAGGCGCTCGGCGAGGATCGTCTCATCCGGGTCCCTGGTCACGAACGAGTGACACTCGGTGTAGTTGAATACGGCGAAGAACGGCTGGCCGGGGACCCGCTGCCGCCAGTGTGCGACGTCGCTCCAGGCGTTCCACGCCTCGGCGCTGAGGGGAGCCTCCACTTCGGTCCGTGGCGTTGCGGTACCCGCCAGGTTGTAGTCGGTCTTGACGCAGTTGGAGGTGAAGTAACCGGCATCGCTCAGGTACGCGGGCAACAGCCGCAGGTGCTCGGGGGCGGCTACCGTGGAGCGATGGTGGTGGGTGCCGAGCGCGCTTGCCGCCACCCCGGTGATGATGGCGGAGCGGGAAGCGGAGCACACCGGCGCCATGGAGTGCGCGTTGGCGTAGCGGATGCCCTGTGCGGCGAGCGCGTCGAGGTTGGGGGTTCTGGCATAGCGGTCGCCGTAGCAGCCGAGCAGCGGATTGATGTCTTCCACCGACACCCAGAGGATACTGGGCCGGTCGCCGGCGCGGGGTTCGCTCATGGGTGCCAAGTATAGCATGCGGTCTTCATGCGCTACCGGCGGTGCCGCCGGCGACGCTTTGCCGGGGGGCGGGGGGTGCGCCCGCAACATGTGCAACTCGCTCCTGGAGCCGCTGCTATCGCAGCAGAGCAGGCCGGATGCCGCTTCCATCCGTCCGTGCACGATGCTTCAATGAGGCCGCCGAATTTCTTCGACGGAACATGGAGTCGCACCCACCGCTTGCCTGGCTTGTTGACGCACACCAGAGGGACGCCAATACTGGTTTCAAGCAATCTCTCAAGGAGGATTCAGATGAATCGACTACGCATCGTACCGATTATCGCCGTGTTGCTGTCCGCAGTGCTCGTCGGCAGCGTGTTCGCCGCCGGAACCGAGGAAGGCACCACCGAGGAGCGCAGGCCGATCGAGATGACCTACCTGCGCTTCGGCGGGGCCGACGACATCACCCAGGAGACCGCGCTGATCGAACGCTGGCAGGAGGCCAATCCCGGCGACACCATCGAGCCTCTGATCGTGCCGTTCCCGCAGTTCAAGGAGAAGCTGGACACGATGGTGGCGGGCGGGCAGTCGCCCGACATCATCTTCGGCTGGCCGACGCCGTTCGCCAATCTGTGGGCCAACGAGCGCATCATCTCGCTGAACGATCTGGTGCAGGGCGACGTCGACTTCAACATCGACGACTACCCGCAGCACAAGCAGTTCATCTTCGACGGCCAGCTCACCGGAGTACCCTACAACGCCACCGCCCACATCCTGGTCTACAACAAGACCATGTTCGATGAAGCGGGCCTGGAGACGCCGATCGAGATGTACAACCGCGGCGCCTGGACCTGGTCCAACGCAATAGAAGTGGCCAAGGCGCTGACCGTCGACGAGGATGGCGACGGCACGCCCGACCAGTACGGGATGCTGAACATGGGCGGACAACCCGGTGCCGATCCTGACGGCGGTGTGGGCGCACGGCGGCCGGCTGTTCAACGAAGACTTCACCGAGATCGTCTTCGACAGCCCCGAGACGCGCGAGGCGCTGCAGTTGCTGGTCGACCTGGTGCGCGTGCACGAGGTGGCGCCGCCGCCGGAGATGCAGGCGAGCGAGATCGGCATATCCTTCAACACCGGCAAGGTGGCGATCGGGCGGCAGAGCGCGGCCACCATCATGCTGCGCCACATCCGCTGGGAAGAGCCGTGGGAGTGGGACATCGTGCCGTTCCCGGCCGGTCCGGAAGGCCACGCGGCGTGGGCGGACGGCAACAGTCTCGGCATCTCGGTCACCGCCCCCGACGAGCTGCTGGCCTGGGACTTCGTCACCTCCCTGGTAGATGAGGAGTCGTGGCAGGTGCGCTTCGATCTGGGCCTGCCGTTCCGCCTGCCGCCCAACATCAACGTGATCAACTCGCCCACCTTCCGCGAGTTGTGGAGCTACGTGGACGTGGACATGATCCTGGACGTGATGCTCGGCCAGAAGGCGCTCACGCCGCTGGTGCCGCGGCAGGCGAACGCGTTCCGAATCGCCTACGACGTGATGGACACCGAGGTCGAGAACGCGGTGCGCGGCGCCAAGGGCGTGGACGAGGCAATTGCCGACACCGTAAAGCAGGCCAACGACATCCTGGCCGGCTTCTAGCGGCACAGACCCGGAGCGGGAGCTGGACGAAGCATGATCGCGGGCGCGCCCCTTGCCGAGGTCACCCCGTCCGCGCGAGACGAGTACGTCATCATGGGCACGGCCACCGCGGAACAGTTGCTGGCCATGTCCGACGATGGGTTCCGCTACGAACTGGTGAAGGGGGAGCTGAGACGTATGGCGCCGGCGGGGTTCGAGCACGGTGCAATCGGCATGCGCCTGGTCATCGACCTGGGGCAGCACGTCAAGGCGCACGCGCTCGGGGTAGTTCTGGGACCCGACACGGGGTTCAGGATCGCCTCCGACCCCGATACCGTGCGCGCCCCTGACGTATCCTTCGTGCACCGCGACCGCATCCCGGAAGGCGGGCTGCCAAAGGGGTACTGGCCGGGCGCGCCCGATCTCGCCGTGGAGGTCGTTTCCCCCGGCGACACCTACTCGGAGGTGGAGAGCAAGGTGCAGGCGTGGCTCGACGCCGGTACCCGCCTGGCGGTCGTGCTGAATCCCCGTTCACGCACCGCGACGGCGTACCGCTCGCGGAACGAGGTGGTCCGGCTCCTGGAGTCGGATAATCTCGATCTCGGGGACGTGGTTACCGGCTTCACCTGCCCGGTGGCGGACCTGATGAGTTGACCCGTCCTCCGCGCAGGGCGACGCGGCGGGCGCCGTAGCCGGGCAGCATGACCTGCTCGGCGCGGTAGCCGCGCGCCGCCGCGGTTACCGTCCACGGGTAGCCGGAGCGGTTGATCACGAACAGCAGGCTGCCGGACTCGCCCTCCAGCACCCGTGCCTCGACCAGCGACCGGTACTCCTCCGGCACACCGCCGGACAGCTCCACGTCAGGCGGCAGGGTGGCCGGCAGCCAGCCCGCCAGCAGCCGCCGCAGGCCGCGGTGCAGCGACCACAGGTAGGAACGGCCCAGCGCGAAGGTGGCCACCAGGAGGCGGCCCTCCGATCCGGCGGCGACCAGGGCCGGCGCGTGCACGTCACGGTACCGCGCCAGCGCGGTGCCGGCGAATCGGTCCGTCAGCACGCGGTCGAAGAAGGCAAACCCACCGAAACGGCCGCGCGCGTCGTTCATGCTCCAACCGGCCATCCAGTGGTCGGGGCGGATCCACTCGCGGCACTCCATCCCGAAGGCGGCAGCCGCCCGCCGGCACTCGTCGAGCCCGGTCATCGGCAGCTCCACGACGACGCGCCCGCCGCCGGCGACGTACGCAGTGAGGCCCTCCAGCTCGTCGGCCGACAGCGCCGGCGGAAATGGAACCGCCAGCAGTTCCAGGCCGGAGCCCGCGGACGGGAAGCGGCCGTCGGTCACGAAGGTCACCTCGTAACCCAGGTCCAGGAACAGCCCGTAGAGGCCGTACACCGTGTCCGACAGCGCCGCCGCGCGGGCGTTCGCCTGCCACACCATCTCGCGGCTCAGGTAGATCGCCACCCGTGCCGGCACCGTGCGAGCCCCGGCCAGCAGCTCGGCGTGGCCGCGCAGTTCGGCGATCACCCGCCTGGTCGCCAGCCGCCGCTCGGTGTCGTACTCGTCGGCGTCCACCATGTGGTTGATCCACGGCTCCGGCCCGCTCAGCAGCGGCTCCCAGCGGTAGAAGAACAGCGCATCGGCGCCGTGGCTCGCCACCTGGTTGACCTCGGCCTCGATCTGGATGCCGCGCCACAGCAGCGAGGCGCTCGCGTCGCGGCCGGCGCCGGCGTACGGGAACGGCCCGCCCTGGAACTCGGTGATCCACAACTCCTGCTGCGGCGCCAGCGCCTTCAGCAGCGCCAAGTGGGCGCCGGAGATCGCCCCGGTCTGTGCCCCCGAGCCGTGGTACAGACTGGATGAAGTGTAGTCGAGCCGCGGCAGCAGCCACCAGTCCTGGCCCTTGGCCTGCAATCCCTCGAAGTGCGTGTAGTTGAAGCTCACCCGCACGCCGGGGCACTCGGCGCGGATGATGCCGGCGCCCTCCAGCAGGAAGGCGGACAGCCGGCGCGCCGAGAACTCGCGCCAGTCGCGCCACAGGCCGGCGGCGTCGGGGTCGGCCGCGCGCGGCGGCTGCAGGTCCGCGAAGTCGGCAAAGGTGGCGTCGAAGCGCGCGTTTACCGCCTCGATGCTGCCGAAACGGTGCTCCAGGTCGGCCCGGTAGCCGGCCACCGAGTGCACGCAATAGCAGGGATGGTCGCCCACGCCCAAGTTGGGCTCGTTGTGGATGTCCCAGTCCAGGATCGCCGGATGGCCGCGGAAGCGGCGCGCACTCTCCCGTACCAGCGCGTCGCGGCGGCGCCGGTACCCGGGATGGTCGACGCAGGCGCGCGGCCACAGGTAGTGGTGCGGGCCGCCTGGATAGGCGTTGCCGTAGCGATCCACCACCTTGGCGTCCGGGTGCTCCTCGAAGAAGGCGTAGCCGACGTAGAAGGTAGCGAACCCGAACAGCACGCCCACGTCCAGCTCCGCACACAGGTCGAGCAGCCGGCCCACCTCGTCGATGCTGCTGTCGAAGCCGATGCGGATGCGGATGGCATCGAACCCGGTGTCCTTGATCATCGCCAAGTCGCGGCGCCAGTCCTGCTCGCCGCGCGGCAGCCACTCGGGGCGGGTCGCCATACCCCCGAACGGATACTCGTAGTGGGTGCCGAAGATCACGCTGTCTCCGTGGTCTGTTACCGTCGTCAGCCCTTGATCCCGGTGGTCACCACGCCGTGGATATAGTACTTCTGCGCCACGAAGAACAGCACCAGGCTCGGCACCAGCACGATGATGGAGACGGCCATCAATCGTGTCCAGTCGGTGAAGTCCTGATCCTGAAAGAAGCGCAAGCCCAGCGACAGCGTCATCTTCTCCATCGAGTGGATGTAGATCAGCGGCTCCAGGAAGTCGTTCCACACGCGGATGAAAGCGAACACGCCGACCACGCCGAGCACCGGGCGGGACAGGGGCAGGATGATCAGCAGAAAGGTGGTGAACACCCCGGCGCCGTCGATGGCGGCGGCATCCTCCATCTCCAGCGGTATGGTCAGGAAGAACTGCCGCACCAGGAAGATGAAGAACGGCACCCCGCCGAAGAAGAACGGCACCACCAGCGGCAGGTAGGTGTCGATCCAGCCGAGGAAGCGAAAGGTGATGAACATCGGGATCAGGCGCACGTGGAACGGCAGCATCATGGTGCTCAGCAGGATCACGAACAGGACGGTGCGGCCGGGAAACTCCAGACGCGCGAAGCCGTACGCCACCAGCGAGGAGGAGATCACCGCGCCGGCCACCGACAGCAGGGTGATGACGGAGGTGTTGAAGAACCAGCGCGTGAACGGCAACGCGGTCCAGCCGTCGCTGAAGTTGCTCCAGCGCAGCGGCCGCGTGAAGAGCTGTGGCGGATAGACGAACTCGGTGCCCGGCACCTTGACCGCGGTGGACAGCATCCACACGAACGGCGCCAGGATCACTACCGCGCCGGCCACCAGGGCCAGGTAGACGAACGCCAGGGTGACGCGGCGGCGCACCGACTGCCGTTCGTAGTAGCGTACCAGGGTCGCGCTCGACATGCTGAGCCTACTTCCGCGACTCGTAGTACACCCACGCCGCCGACGAGCGCAGCACGATCAGGGTCATGCCGAGGATGACCACGAACAGAATCCACGCCTGCGCGGCGGCGTAGCCCATGCGGTACCACTGGAAGGCGTGCCGGTACAGGTACAGCACGTACACCAGGCTGGCATGGTTGGGGCCGCCCTCGGTCATCACGTAGGCGGGCGTGAACACCTGGAACGACTGGATGATGCCCATGATCAGGTTGAACAGGATCACCGGCGAGATCATCGGCACGGTGATGCGCAGGAAGCGCTGCCAGGCGCTGGCGCCGTCCACGATCGCCGCCTCGTAGTAGGAAGTGGGCACGTTCTGCAGCGCCGCCAGATAGATCAGCATCGGCCCGCCGACCCCCCACAGGCTCATGATGATCAGCGCCGGGATCACCCAGGTCTCGTCCGCCAGCCAGGCCGGCCCCTCGATCCCGAACACCTGCGCCAGGAACAGGTTGAAGATGCCGAAGCGGGGGTTGAAGATCCACACCCACAGCAGTGACACCGCCACGCCCACGATCACGCTCGGCAGGTAGTAGATGGTACGGAAGATGCCGAGCCCCTTGATCTTCTGGTTGAGCAGCACGGCGATCAGCAGCCCGAACACCAAGTTGAGCGGGATGCTCAGCGAGTACAGGGCGGTGACCTTGAGCGATTTCCAGAACAGCGGGTCGTCCAGGAACAGCTTGGCGTAGTTCTTGAAGCCGATGATCTGCGGCTTGGAGAGCGCGTTCCAGTTGGTGAAGCTCAGGAACAGCGACGCCAGCAGCGAGCCGACCACGAAAACCAGAAAGCCGATCACCCACGGTGAGATGAATACGTAGCCGGCGATCATGCGCTTCTGGTGATAGGTAGTCAGGAGGCCCCCCGCACCGCCGATGGTAGCGCACCGCCGGCGGATCGCCAACCGCCGCAAACCAACCGGTACCAACCG
>CAYFXT010000143.1:0-7961 GCA_964346995.1 uncultured Spirochaetaceae bacterium
TGCCGGATCGTGGGCGGCGAGCAGAAAGACCATCTCCGCCTGCAGCGGGTCGGTGTCCTGGAACTCGTCCACGAGCAGGAATCGGAACCGCTCGCGCAGCGCCGCCCGTGCCCCGGCGTCTCGAACTACCAACGCCCGCGCCTCGATGAGCAGGTCGTCGAAGTTGAGTTTGCCGGCGCGCCGCCGCTCCGCGGCCGCGCTCTTCACGAACGATGCAAGCGCGACGCTGAGTCGATGCAAGGCGTCGTCGTTGAGGTTGGAATGAAACCGGGCCAGCAGGTCGCGGGCTCGGGTCTGCAGCTTGCGCATGCGTTCCAGCGCCTCGACCGAGCGCCAGTTGCGGAGGTTGCCCAGGCCCGGCTGAAAGGCGATCTCGTGCAGCGCAGCCTCGATCAGCGCCCTTCGCCGAGGTTCCGGCGTGCGGCCGGCAATCTCTTCCACGAAAATCAGTTGCGTCCGCAGTTTGTGGAAACTGCGCAGGCACCGGTCATCGTCGCGGACACATGCCGCGGCGAAGTCGTCACCAGCGGCACGCAGTTCCTGCAACCGCCGCAGCAACTGTTCGGCGCCAGGCTGCCGCGGGGAGTCCCCGGACAACCCCAGCTCGCGGTGTCGGTCCAGGATACCGGCCACCTCGTGCACGGTGGCGAGCGACATGCCGAGGCGCACGCAGCGTTCCACAGCGGCGAGGTGCTCTCCGTGTACGTTCCAGATCCAGTCGTCCCACTGCTCCTGGAAGTCGACCCGGCTTGCGACCTCGTCGAGCTGTTGAAATCCGGGATTGATGCGTGCCTCGAGCGGAAATTCGCGCAGCAAACTGGATGCAAAGGCGTGGATGGTCTCGATGTGAGCGCTCACGAGGTCTCGGGACGCGGCACGATAGTACGCACGCTCCGGGTCGACGGCAGTCTGGAGGCGATCATGCAGGCGATCCCTTACCCGGGCGCGCAGTTCGCCGGCTGCCTTTTCGGTGAAGGTGATCACCACGACCTGCTCTATCCTGGCTGCACCACGGCGGATGATCTCGACCACGCGATCGACCAGAATGCGCGTCTTACCGGTGCCGGCGCCCGCTTCCAGGAAGAAGCAGGTGTCCAGGTCGGTGGTGGCGGCAGTGCGAATCCCCTGATCGACTGGTTGACGTGCCGGCGTGCGACCGGCGCTGTCTTCCCCCGGAGGCGGCGCCGCCGCGCCCGCGTGCGTGGTCCGCTGGCTCATGGTCGCCGGAGCCGGGGAGTTGCGCGGTCGCGCGGTAAGCTCGCGATGCGCCGGAACGGCTCCATGACCGCCTCGCTGCCCTCCGACTTGCGCTTGGCGTAGTCGGCGACGCGGGTATGGCAGACGTCGCGGTAGTCGCACCACCGGCAGTGCGCGCGCCATTCGCCGGGCTGATAGAAGAAGGCGCCGGAGTCGATTGCCTGGGCAATGGCGGCCAACACGTCGGCGAAGCGGGGATCATCGGCGAGTTGCTCGCCGGTCAGACTCACGCGCCGGTAGGCGGCACGCTCGCTGACATAGTGCAACTCGGCGATGCACCTGGTCAGTGCCACCTGCTCGCTGTGGGCGGCAGCGTACAGATATACCGGCAACTGCAGGGAGCGGCCGTCGCGGTAGCCGTCAGCAGCGGCGCGTACGGCGGCGCCGGTCTTGTAATCGACGATGCGCAAGCCCCTCGGCGAGCGGTCGAGGCGATCGATGCGGCCGGCGAACCGCAACCGCCACCTGCCGGCGGCAATCGGCACACCGTCGAAGACGTGTTCTTTCGCCACTGGTAGCCACCCCTCGCCGGAGCTTGCGTGAGCTGACCGTGCGTCCGCGTGCTGCCGCTCGGCGTCCAGATAGGCGGCCAGTTCCTCAGCCACCTGGTGGCGAATCATATTCCAGGACAGCGGCAGACCGGTAATGCCGGCCGGCAACTCGGCAAAGTGCCGCTCCATGATCTCCGGCAACGTAGCTTCTGCCGCGCGCAGGTACTCCGCCCAGGAGGAGTCGTCCGCCATGAACCGTTGCACCAGCTCGTCGAGGATGGCGTGCACCAGGTTGCCGCGTTGCAACGGCGCGATCTCCAGGGTCTGCTCCGGCTCACCGCGCGCCCGGATGTGCAATACGCGGGCAAGGAAGAAGCGGTAGGGACACACCGCGAAGTCCTCCAGTGCGGTGGCAGTCAGATTGCGGTCGAGGATGCCGCGGGCAGCTACCAGCTCCGCCGGAACGATGCCGTCGAACGGGCCGAAGCTACGCTGTTTGCGCCCCGCCCGCTGCGCCCGCACCGCATCGATGTTGGCCCACAGCGGCTCGACCGCGGCCACGGCGCGCTGGTCACCACCGCCTTGCTCCAGCACATGCCAGCGCAGGTCCGAGTCGTCGATCGCCCGCAGCGCATCCCGCGTGTCGGCGCCGTCGAAGCCGATGCGCGCCGGCATGCGCCGGTACCAGTCGCCGGCATTGCGCTCCAGATCTTCGGCGGAGAGGAACCCGCCGGCCATATCGCCCGCCTCTTCGAGCAGAAAGCTCGATGGCAGGCGCACGTTGGTGGAACTGGTACCGCGCCGTGGATAGGAAAGGGTGAGCCGGTCGGTGGCCGCCTGACAGGCCAACTCGAACAGCAGGCGCTCCTCGTCGAGCCGATCACCCTTGAGCCCCAGGTAGCTGTCGCCGCCGGCGTGGCGGTTGATCCGTTCCCGTTCCGCGTCCAGCAGCAGCGGGTCCTGGCGGATCACCGGCGGAAAGGTGCGTTCTGCGCAACCGGTCACGTACACCCGCCGAAAGCGCAGCATGCGCGCGCTCATCACGTTGCCAACGAACACTCCGCTGCGCTGGAAGTAGCCGCCGGAGACGATCGCCTGGCGAATGGCGGTCTCCGCGGCCCGCAGGAACCGCTCGGTGGTGGCGGCAACGGCGCCGCCGCGGGTCACGGCCCGGTCCAGCACCGCCAGCTTGCGGATGCGGTCGTCGATTGCCGACATCGCAGGGGTGTCGACCGCCCGTGGCAGGAAGCGCGCCAACAGATCGAGGAAATCGTCGGCATGCTCCCGCCAGCTAGCCGCGGCCAGCGCCTGCCGCGCCGCGTCGGCCAGACGGCGGATGACGGCGTGCAGCTCGCGCGTAGCCGCGATCGCTTCGCTGGCGCGCTCGTCGGCGGCGCCACGAGACGCATGTTCCTCGTGGAACGTGAGCACCGAGTCGAACTCGTCCCATCCCTTGACCAGTCCCAGTTCCTTGCTCAGCGCCTCCCAACGAGCGGGGCGCGGCCGCAGGGTGGTGTCGGTTGCCGCCGACTCGATCCAGGACAGGTCGATTCCGGGGAGCGAGAGCAACTCCAGGAGCGGGCCGCGGCGCGGTTCGGCATAGAGAAGCTGCAGCAGGTTGAGGGCAGCCCGGCCCACTACCGACCGCCGAACCGGCTGACCGGCTGACCGGTAGCGGGGCACTCCGGCGCGGTCCAGCACCCCGCAGATCAGCTCGTCGTACACCGGGTCCATGCGGTGCAGGATGGCGATCTCGGCCGCGGGTACGCCGGCGGCGACATCTTCCAGCACCCGGCGCACCGTCTCTTCCGTCTCCGCCTGCCGGTCGGCGCAGGAGAACACCGCCCGCTTCGCCCGTGGGCGGCGGTTTGCGGTGTTGCCATCCAGGCACTCGACTACGAGACCGTACGTCCGCAACCGGTCGACCGTGTGCTGCGCGAAGGCGAACGGCTCTGCAGAGGCGCTCCAGGGGAGAAACAGGCGCGCCGGCAATGCCCGCACCACCAGGGAAAGCATCCTGAGCTGCAGTGCGTTGACATCGTAGATGCCGTACACCAGCACCTGCCGGGCGCCGGGTGCGTAACGCTGGACGATAGCCGCAACGTGCGCGGGCGCGGCGGCCGCCGCCTCCTCGACCCGCCGCGTGGTGTCCGCAAAGGAGGCGAGCGCTTCCCGATAGGCAATGGCCATGGTTGCCAGTGCACCCATCCACGGACGCGCGGAGGCGTTCGCGACGAGCGGCGCGCTGATCCCGCCCTCGCGCAGGTCGCGCAAGGTGGCGGCCACGGCATGCACCATGCCGGCGTCGACCAAGCCATGTTCCGGGGCGGCGCGGGCATGCGCGCGCTGCTCGGCGATTACCTGTTCGAGCAGTGGGACGTGGGCGCCGTCGGGCAGCGGTAACGGCCACCTGGAGCGGTCGCGGGTCGCCTCTCCGGCATCACCCGGCAACGACAGTTCGCCGGCCAGATCCACCAGCGTGACGAAGCGGACGTTGGCTACCGCGGTGAGCGAGCGGGCCAGCAGGCGGCGCAGGTAGATGTGCTGGAGGTGCGAACCAACCAACACCAGCACCGGCGCCGCGGGGTCGTCGGCCTTGGCGGCACGCACCGCCTGTACGAACGCCTGCTCCAAGGCCGCGAGATCCACACTGACCACGATCGTGCCCGCGCGCTCTCCCGTTTGGGGGTGCCGCCCCTTTCCGGAGGTCATGCCATCTCCTCCATGGATCGCGTGCTGGAGATCTACCAGACCGGCGCCGACCGCTGGGCCGGCCAGTAGCGCATCCCCGGTACCGCCCGACGGCGGCACGGGAGTGGCGACAGAGCTCCTCAGAAGCTTTCTACCGGCTGCGCAACCAGGCCCGCTCCCTACACCCTAAAAGAAGGGAGCGCGGTTCCAGGCCGCCTGGTAGACCCGCTCGTACTCGGCGAGCCCGGCCTTCTGCAGGGCGGCGACGTACGCCTCCCACTCGGCGTCCGAATGGATGTCCTTCTGGCCCATCACGAACTTCAGGGTGTGCTCCTTGAAGGTGTCCTGCATCAGGGTCTCCAGGTCCACCTTGGCATCGATCTCCTCGGGGGTGAAGCCGCCGTACACGAAACCGACCGCCGGCAGGTGGTCGAAGTCCTCCTTGGCGGTGAGCATCGGCCGGTTGCGCACGTTCATCGCCAGAAACTCCGGGAACTCGCCGGCGTAGCCGCCCAGACCGTAGTCACGCGTCGAATGCTGTGCAGCGGGGTGTCCGGATGCCTTGATGTCGTCGATGTACACCGGTTTGCCGTCCATCCAGTTGAACGTCTCGCCCTCGATGCCCGCGGTGATGGCCAGCGTGCCGTCATAGGTGAGCAGCCACTCGGAGAACTCGATCCAGCGCGCGAACTTCTCGCTGGAGATGTCCATCCTGGCGGTGAAGGTGGCCCCGAACGGCTGCCCGGCCGGATTCTTGTAGGCCAGCATCTGCTTGTCGGGATAGGCGCGCACCTCGGTCTTGGGCACCACCCACTTGGCGTCCGGATACTGTGAACGCTGGAGCTGGTCGAAGAAGCCGGCCCAGCTCAGCCAGCCGCCGGCGATGAAGGACTGGTTGCTGGCGATGCGCGCCTCCCACTGCTCCAGAGTGATGGTGCCGGCCTCCTTCTCCATCAGCCCCTCCTGGTATAGTGTGGCCAGGTACTTGAGCAGGTCACGGTACTTGTCGGTCGCGGGCCCGTAGACCACGGCGCCGGCGTCCTGATCGTAGATCGGACCGCCCCAGTCGTAGGTGCGGAACGACTCGCGGAGGCCCATGGTGGCAGACCCCGGCCAGCCCCACTTGTGGGTCCAGGGCACCGACTCGGGATACTCCACCTTGAACGCCCGCAGCACCTCCAGCAGTTCGTCGGTAGTGCTCGGGAATTCGAGCCCCAGCTTGTCGAACTCGGTCTCATTGTACATGTAGCCCCGGTCGAGCGGCCACGGGTACTTGGTCGGCAGCACGTACATCCTGCCGTCACCGGCCGACATCAGGGAGCGCATGAACTCCCATTCTTCATCGGTCCACTGCGCCTGGTAGTTGGGCATCCGGTCGATGTAGTCGTCGACGGCGACGAAGAAGCCGCCCGGGATGTGGTTCAGCATCATCACTCGCTGCGGCGACACGTTCCAGTTCCAGTTCATGTGGAGCTGCTCCGGAAAGTCGCCGCTGGCGAACATCACCGGCAGCTTGGTGTCGGTCTCGTTCCGGGGTACGTACACCCACTCGTATTCGAGTCCGAACCGGTCGCGCAGGAGATCCTTGCGGATGTCCATCACCGTCTTCGGTTCGTTGGCGTTGATGTCGTTGGTGAGCGCCGTGATGGTGAGGACTTCCATCGCCTCGGGGACGGCGGCTTCCTCGGTTCCCGCGGCGAACAGCGGGGCCGCTGCCAGTGCCAGCGCACCGGCCAGCGCCAACAGGATCATTCTCTTCTTCACTTGTGTTCCTCCGATCATGATGATCTTCGATCATTTGGACGAGAACGATGTACGCCGTCCGGCGTACCCTTGTTTCGCGTAGTCTCCTGTCCTGCGCCTATCCCCCTTGTATCAGTCCTTCAACGATCCGATCATCACGCCCTTGGTGAAGTAGCGCTGGATGAACGGATAGAGAATCAGCATCGGCAGCATGGTGATCGCGATCAGGCCGTACTTGATGCCCTGGATCGCCACCGCCTCCTGCTCCATCAGGTCGTTGCGGCCGTATTGATCCTGCATGAACGACAGGCGCGCCATCTCGGTGCGCATCACGATGTCGCGCAGCACCAACTGCATCGGGTATTTCCTGGTGTCGTAGAGATAGATCATGGCGTCGAAGAACGCGTTCCAGTGACTCACCGCATAGAACAATGCGATCGTCGCCACCCCCGCCTTGGCCAGCGGCATCACGATGCGCACCAGGACCGTAATCTCCTTTGCGCCCTCCAGGAACGCCGACTCCTCCAGCTCTTCCGGCACCTGCTTGAAGAAGGTGCGCATCACCAGCAGGTTGAACGCGCTGATGGCGATCGGCACGGTGAGCGCCAAGTAGGTATCGTACATGCCCAGCGCGCGCACCACCATGAAGCGCGGAATGAGGCCGCCGCTGAAGAACATGGTTACCACGATCAGCACCGTGAACGAGCGCCGGAACGGCAGCCGTCGCTTGGCCAGCGGGTAGGCCATGGTCATGGTGAATGCCAGATTGACCGCCGTACCCAGCAGGGTGATGATCACCGAGTTCAGGAACGAGCGCGGGATCATCGGATCCATGAACAGGATCGAATAGTGCTTGAGCGAAAACCCGACGGGGAAGAACGAAACATGGCCGGCGATGATGTGGTAGGTCTCGCTGACCGAGTTGGAGAGGATGTTGAGCACCGGGAAGATGGTGGTGATCAGCACCACGGCGATTACGCCGTGCACCGCCAAGCCGACGAAACGGGAGGACAGCGAGCGGTCGACTACCACAGGCTCTCGTCCGAGACCTTGCGTGCCGTGTAGTTGGCCACTACCAGCAGCAGCAGGTTGACCACCGAATTGAACATGCCCACCGCGGTGGCGAACGAATAGTCGAACTTGACGATCCCGCGGCGGTACACGTAGGTGCCGATCACGTCCGCCACCTCGTACGTGAGCGGATTGTACATCAGCAGGATCTTCTCCACGCCTACGTTGATGAAGCTGCCCACGCGCAGAATGAGCAGGATCATGATGGCAGGCAGGATCGACGGCAGCGTGATACGCCAGATCTTCTGCCAGCGGGTCGCGCCGTCGATCGCCGCCGACTCGTACAGCGACGTCGGGATGCCGAACATGGCAGCCAGATACACGATCGCCCCCCAGCCGATGCCGGCCCAGATGCCCGAGCCCACGTACAGCGGCCGGAACCACCCCGGCTCGGCCATGAAGTAGATCGGCTCGATGCCGATGCGGCTCAGCAGCCAGTTGACGTAGCCGTCGCTCGGCGAGAACAGCATCACCATCATGGCGACCACGGAAACGGTGGAGATGAAGTGGGGGAGGAAGCTGATCGTCTGCGCGAACTTGCGGTAGGTGACGTTGTGTACCTCGTAGAGGCAGACGGCGAACAGGATCGACGCCGGAAACTCGAACAGCACCGAGTAGAACCCCAGCACCAGGGTGTTGCGCAGCAGCGGGAAGAACTTCGGGCCGGTGAAGAAGTCGACGAAGTGCTTGAGTCCGATCCAGGGGCTG
>CAYFXT010000144.1:0-7936 GCA_964346995.1 uncultured Spirochaetaceae bacterium
CGTCGGTATCGGCGACGAAGCGAGGGGGCTCATCGCGATCGCCTACTCGGGCAGGTCGGCCGGGCCTTTCGGGCGCTGGCCCCCGTGGTCGGCCGCAGGGTCCGCGGTGGACTGAACCGGAAAGCCGTCGGTCCATGACGGTGGGAGTTTCTGCCAGAACGTCGTCGGTGGTCGCCACCCGGCCGAACACGCGGGAGTAAGGTAGGTGCCAAGCTTGGTCATGTAGATCTCGATGGTACGGTATGGCGGTCTTCCAGTATCCGGAAAGTTGGAGAGCTGCAGCCCCTCGTGATCCTGCGCCGGATCGCGGTCATCGACCACGGCACAAGGACCTGGAACGCGTAAGGGGGACGCATGGCACAGACGCGACTGACCGAGCAGCAGAAGGCTTTCTTCGCCGATTTCGGGTTCCTTCAGTTCCCGGGCCTGCTGGACGACTGCATCGATGAGATCATCGACGAGTTCGAGGCGGTCTGGGCGCGGCACGGCGGCGGTCACCACGGCAAGCCCCACGACGGCAAGCGCCGTTCCTGCATCGTCCCCTTCATCGACCAGAGCGAGCGGCTGTCGGCGCTGATCGACGATCCGCGCATCCACGACATCGCCGCCGACCTGCTGGGGGAGGACTTCAACTACGCCGGCAGCGACGGCAACTATTACGCCGGCGACACGCGCTGGCACTCGGATGGCTGGAACGTCGGCGGGCCGCGGTCGATCAAGATCGCCCTGTACCTGGACACGTTGACGAGTGACACCGGGGCCTTGCGGGTCATACCCGGCAGCCACCGGCCCGGCGATGCCTACGCCGACGCGCTGCAGGAGCAGATCCGGGAGAGCCACTCGCTGTGGGGGATCGAGGGTCCGGACGTGCCGGCGTACGCACTGGAGACAAGCCCGGGAGACGTCGCCTGCTTCAATCACAACACCAAGCACGCCTCGTTCGGCGGCAGCCCGCGCCGCCGGATGTTCACCATCAACTGCCACGCCCGCTATCCGGACGAACGCATGGACGGGTTGCGGGAGCGCATCGACAGCTTCGCGCGTTTCTGGCTGGACCGCGTGTACGGCGCAGCGATGGTGCGCACCGCCGGTCCTGAGCGCATGGTCCACCTGGAGCAGATCATGGCCAACGACGGGCACCTGGCCGAGCTGTCGCGCCGCAAACGCGCGGAAATGACTGAGCCGTCGCGAAGCTGATCCGCCCGCAGGCCGTGCGACGTGGTAGAGTGGACGTATGGCTGACGGACTATCCGACCAACGGCTTGCACGGATCGAACCGGTGCTGCAGCGCTACGTCGACGACGGCGAGCTGCCGGGATCGACGAAACCATGACCGCAACGACCTCCCAGGAAGCACTGAACGCACTCCTGTGCGACGCGATGCCGCCGCAAGGACACTGGACCGAAGAGCAGTACCTGTGGCTCACGGATCGAACCCGCCGCATGGTCGAGTTCACCGACGGTCGGATCGAGGAACTGCCCATGCCCACCATCGTGCATCAAGCCATCCTTTCGTTCCTGCACGACCTGTTCAAGGCGTACCTCGGACCTCGTGGCGGGTTCGTGCTGTTCGCGGGCCTGCGCGTGCGCGTTCGTGAGGGCAAGTTCCGAGAGCCCGACGTGGCGGCGCTCTGCGACCGCTCGGACGCTCGCAACCAGGAGCGCTACTGGCTGGGCGCGGACTTGGTGGTGGAGGTCGTCAGTGCCGACGACCCGGACCGCGACCTCGTGGTCAAGCGCGCCGACTACGCGGAGGCGAACATCCCCGAGTACTGGATCGTGGATCCGCAATGGGAAACCGTCACCGTCCTGACCCTCGCCGGCGGCGCTTACGTGGAACACGGCGTTTTCTCCTGCGGAGAATCAGCGACCTCGCCGCTGCTGGAGGGCCTGGCTCTTGACGTGACCACCATGTTCGGTTTCGCCAAGGGATAACCGTCCTTCACGCAGGCCGGCTAACGTCGAGGACCACCACAGAAATTTCCTCCGTTCGGCGTTCGAGAGCGACCCTTCGCGGTCGACGGCATCGACTACTTCGGCGGCGGAGCCGAGGACATGGCGCAGAGCCTGGGCCTGCCCGGCGAGCCGCAGCATCCGCGCGTGGCAGTACGAGCAGACCGCGCCGGGGACGAGCCGACCTGCTCGTGAGCGCTCTACCACTTGGCGGGAATGCACCGGTCTACCAATAGCCGACTTGACCCGTGCGTCGCAGGCTTCGTTCGATTCCATCGATTCCGACATGCCGTGTGCGGATGTGGTAGGGTCAGAGCGACATGGCTGAGCGCAGACCGAATTTCGTTTTCGTCCTCACCGATGATCAGGGCTACGGTGATCTGGGCTGCCACGGCAACGACGCCATCCGAACCCCCAACCTGGACCGCTTCCACGGCGACGCGGTGCGCTTCACCGACTTCCACGTCGGCACTACCTGCGCGCCCACCCGCGCCGGCCTGCTGACCGGGCACTTCTGCAACAGCGCCGGGGTATGGCACACCATCGGCGGCCGCTCGCTGCTGCGCGAGGACGAGTGGACGCTCGCCGACGCCCTGCGCGAGGCGGGCTACCGTACCGGCCAGTTCGGCAAGTGGCACCTGGGCGACAGCCAACCGTTCCGCCCGCACGAGCGCGGCTTCGAGCGCGCCGTCTACCACAACGGCGGCGGCATCGGCAACATCGGCGATCCCTGGGGCAACGACTACTTCGACGACACCTACTACGTGAACGGCGAGCCACGAGAATTCGAGGGCTACTGCACCGACGTGTTCTTCCGCGAGGGCCTGCGCTTCATCGAGGAGCACCGCGACCAGCCATTCTATTGCCACATCGCCACCAACGCCCCGCACGGGCCTCTCAACGTCGAACCCCACTACGCAGCCGCCTACACCGACTCCACCCCGCACGAGGACCGCGCGCGCTTCTACGGCATGATCACCAACATCGACGAGAACTTCGGCGTGCTGCTGCAACGACTGGATGAGTTGGGACTGGCCGACAATACCGTCGTGGTGTTCATGACCGACAACGGCACCGCCACCGGTGTGGAGCTGGACGCGCACGGGTTCCCGCTGGAGGGCCCGGGCAGCTTCAACGCCGGCATGCGCGGCAAGAAGGGATCGCCCTACGATGGCGGCCACCGGGTGCCGTTCCTGCTGCGCTACCCGGGCGGCGGCGCCGGCGGCGGGCGCGACGTGGAGCAACTCACCAGCTACGTGGACTTCATGCCGACGATTCTCGATCTGTGCGGCGTGACGCCGCCGGAACAGCGCTCGTTCCACGGGCGCAGCCTGACGCCATTGCTGCGTGGCGAGGACGACGGGAGCTGGCAGCAGCGCATCATGGTGGCCGACACGCAGCGCATCGCCAACCCGGCGAAGTGGCGCCTGAGCGCGGTGATGCGCGGCCCCTGGCGGCTGGTGCACGGGCTGGAGATGTACCACCTCGGGCGGGACCCCGGCCAACGCCGCGACATCGCCGCCGACCATCCCGACGTGGTGGCCGAGCTGCGCGCCGGCTACGAGCGGTGGTGGGAGCTGATCTCTGCTCAGTTCGACCGCGACGTGCCGATGGTCATCGGGGGCGACGCCGAGCCGGTGCGGCTCACCACCCACGACCTGCGCAACGAGGCGTGCAACGGCGCCTGGAACCAGCGCCAGGTGCGGGAAGGGCACGTCGCCGGCGGCTACTGGGCAATCGACGTGCGCCGCGCCGGCAGCTACCGCATCGAGTTGCGCCGCTGGCCGCAGGACGCCGGCTACGCGCTGGACGCCGGCATCGACGGCGACGACGTCGCATGGCGCCGCGACGCCATCCAGGAGCAGCACGTGCCGCACTACTCGGGTGGCGTGGCGCTGCCGATCGGCTGGGCCGCACTGACCGTGGGCGGCAGGAGCTATCACCTGGAGACGCGGTCAGGCGACACCGCGGCGGTGTTCGAGGTGTCCCTCCAGACCGGCCCCGATCAGCTCGCCGCGGCCTTCCACGACCGCATCGAGCGGACCATCGGCTCCTACTACGTTACCATCCTCCCGGCGGAGCGCTGAACGACACGCTTCTCTCGAGTCGGCCGTGGGTGCCACTCCGGGGCCGGAGCGATGATCGACGAACTGAGCCGGCGCGCGATGGCAGCGGTGGCGCAGGCGGCTCCGCGCGCCGCGGCCGATCCGGCGCGTCCGGTGTACCACTTCCTGCCGCCGGCACAGTGGATGAACGACGTCCATGGCGCCTTCCACTACCGCGGCTGGTACCACGTGTTCTTTCAGTTTCTGCCCTGGACCGACGACATCGTGGGGAGGAAGGCGGCCGGCATGGCGTGGGGCCACGCGCGCAGCCGCGACTTGGTGCACTGGGAGTTCCTGCCGCCGGCGCTGCTGCCGCGGCCGGAGGACAACGCGCGTGCGCTGGCGTCGGGCAGCTCCTGGGTGCGCGCCGACGGCGTGCCGATGCTGTTCTATACCCACACGCCGGTCGGCTTCCCCGAGCAGAAGCGGGAGCCGCGCGGCGCCCTGCCGGTGGACGAGGATCTGCTCACTTGGCGGACGGTCGATCTGGGGCTTGCCCCCGGCCGGAACGGCGTCCCCGCCGACATCCCCGCCATCTGGGCCGACATCTACCTGTTCGGTCACGGCGAGCGGGTGTTCGCCACCTTCAAGGAGAGCGACGGCCTGGTGTGCGAAGCACAGACCGCGGATCTGACCGAGTGGCGGGCGATCGGACACCTCGGCGGCACCGGCTCGCTCGCGGCGACCGCGGAGGGCGTGGCGGGAGAATGTCCCAACGTGTTCACCCTGCAGGAGCGCTACGTGCTGATCCGCTCCACCTACCCGATCAGCTACCTGCTCGGCGACTTCGACCCCGACGCGGTGACGTTCGCGGCGGACGGCCCGCCGCGCATCCTGGACTACGGCTACGGCGGCGACGTACAGCCGGCCCGGCACTCGCGCGGCCTCTACGGCACCACGGCGTTCGTCGATCCGGCAGGCGATCCGGCAGGACGTACCGTACTGGCCGGTTGGGTGAGCGGCTTCGCGGAGGGGCGCGGTTGGCGCGGCTGCATGTCGCTGCCACGCGTGCTGAGCATCGAGCGCGGGCGCATCATCCAGACACCGCTGCCGGAACTGCGCCGCCTGCGACGCCGGCATACCCGCGTCGAGAACCTGGAACTCGGCGACGGCGTGCGGCTCATCCCGGAGGCACGCGGCAAGGCGCTGGAGATCGTCGCCGAGCTGGCGCCGGGGAATGCGGCGAGCTGCGGACTGAACGTGCGCTGCCGGGACGACGGTTCGGGCGGACTGCCGATAAGCTGCACGGCCGGGACGCTGGACGTGGCCGGCACGCGCCTGCCGCTGCAGCTCGACGCCGGACAGACGCTCCGGTTGCACCTGTTCCTGGACCACTCGGTGATGGAACTGTTCATCCAGGACGGGTCGGCGTCGGTCACGCGGGTGAACTACCCTCCCGAGGAGGACGTTGCCGTCGCCCTGTTCGCCCGCGGCGGTGCCATGGACGTGGTCTTCCTCGACGCCTGGGAGCTGTCCGCGATCTGACCGCCACCCGCGTTCCGGGCAGTTCCGGCCTGTCGCGACTCGGGATGCATTGAAGCGCCGCCGACACGGCGACCGTTGTCCTGGGCATGAAACCCTTACGTTCGGTTCACAGCCGCGTTGCCGCGCTGGCAACGCTTTTCGTTGTCGTATCCCTCGTCGGATGCATGGAACTACTGGACCCGCCGTCGAGTACCAGCCAGCCGCCCGGCGATCCTGCGGCACACTTCGATAAGGCGTCGGTGACGCTCCGCGTGGCCGGGCCGCTCACCGTCGCATCGGCGAAGGGCAGCCACGCCGACATCGATGCGGTGACCATCAGCGTGGCCGGCAACGACTCCGAAGGAAACCCTCAGGATCCGCTGGCAACGGCTTCGCTCACGCGGACGGCGGACGGCGCATGGACGGGAACCCTGTCCGGACTCACCGTCGACACGCCGCTGACCTTCACTGCGGAAGCGACCGACGGCGACGGCGAGGTGATCTTCACCGGAGAACACACCGTTACGCTCACCAGCGTCGGCGCGCAGGTCACCATCCGGTTGAACGCGGTCTACGGTGACGATGACAATCGACTCCCCAAGGTCACCGCCATCAGCTTCAGCAACGTCTCGACCGGCATGCCGGCCGAGGTGAGCATCACGGTGCAGGGCGCCGACTCGGAGGATCTCGACTACGAGCTCACCGGCGGCACGTTCGACCCCAGCTCAGGAACGGTCACGCTGCAGTCCGGCGAGGGAACCATCACCAGCACCTACCAGCCGCCGAGCGTGACCGGCTGGTATACCGTGCAGGTGACGGTATGGAACACGCAGGGCAATCGGGTCGAGGTGGGCTTCCAGATCAGGGTGCAGACCGCGGGCCTTACCGCAAAGCTGGGGCCGGTGGTGCAGGGACTCACCGGCAAGCGCACCCCGGCCGGCGTTCGCTGGACGGCCAGTGTCTCCGCCGCCGGTGACGGCACCGGGCTCGTCCACGCCTGGTCCTTCACCGACGCCGCAGACAAGGCGGGAACGTTCTCGGACGCGGCCACGAATCCCACGATTCTGACCGGCTATACGGATTCGACCGCTGGTACGCTGTCGATCACCGTCACCGACGCGGACGGCCTGACGACCAGTGCGAGCCTGACGGTGCCGGCCGGAGCGTTCCCTGCTCTCCCGGAGATGCCGAAGGCAGCCGTGCTGCTCGTCAACGAGATCGACTACGATCAGGACGGGAGCACCGACAGCGCCGAGTTCATCGAGATATTGAACCCCGGACAGGCCCCGGTCGATCTGTCGGCGTACCGCTTCGAGCTGGTGGACGGCGCCGACGGCGAGTATTACTTGCGCTACGAGGGTAGCGGATCGCTCGCCGCCGGCGGTTTCCTGGTGATCGGGGATCAAGGGGTCATCGACGGTCTGCCGCAAGGTACGCGGTCGCTGCTGCTTACCGGCAGCGGCGTTACCAACGGTCCCGACGGCGTCCGCATCGTGGCGACGGCGGACGATCGCGTGGTCGATGCCGTCCACTACGACGGCGCTGTGCCGGGCGCCGGCGAAGGCTCTCCGGCACCGGAGGACAGCCCCGAAGCATCGAAGTCGATCGGCCGGTGCCCATCCGGATTCGACAGTGACGACAACGGCCTGGACTTCCGGTCGATGATCGCCACTCCCGGCGTCGCCAACACCTGCTCGTAGCGGCCACGAGCCGCTTTCCCCGCGCGTGGCGTCGATGCCGCCACGCGCGGGGAACGACCGGTCGCGGCGCACACGGTGAATCGCGCGCAAGACCGCCCGCGGCACCACCAGCCAAGCCCGTCGCACCACCTTGGCGGGACGGAATCAGCTTGCTGCGCATCCAGGAGATGGGCTTCGGTGGGATGATGACGCCCTCGAAGTCGCCGATGGCGGCGTTGATCTGCTTGGCCACGTACGCCAAGCGTCGTCCGTCGGTGGCGACCATGGTGATCTGCTCACCCGCTTCTCCAGGGGCGGCATGCGCGTTTGCGTTCCCGGCGTCGCCGGCCCGCCCGGGGGAGGGGCGCTACTCGGCGGGCCGGCGGCGAGTCGCTCACCAGGACGAAGGTCACTCGGGTACATTGCCGCTCTGTGGCGGGGCCGGATGGTGGCGGCTTCACGGCTGCTACGAAGGTCACTCGGGTTCCACCGACTGGCGGCTGAGCGACGACGACCGCGAGACGCCCGCCGCATGCGCACCACCACGGACATTGCCGTTCTGTGGTAGCAGTACAAAGCAGACGCCGCCACGGGCACGAGCCGACCCGCGGGTGAGCGCTTTGCACCCAGGGTCACTTCGTTCACTTGGGGATCGCGCATTGCTACTCGCCCGGGCCGGCGGCGAGACGGTAGATGCGGTTGTCGTACACCGCCTCTACCTCGGCATCCGCCTGG
>CAYFXT010000145.1:0-7931 GCA_964346995.1 uncultured Spirochaetaceae bacterium
CACGTCGTCGAACGGCGGCCGCTGGACGTTGATCAGCGCCGAGGTCTCGGAGCGGTAGGAGTAGGGCTGCAGCACGATGTCGGGGTTGGAGCGCTTGATGCTCTCCACCAGGTCGATGCCGGTGACCTGCGAGCTGCCGGAGTAGCCGATGAAGTCGACCTTGCCCGAGCGCAGCGCCGCCACGCGGGTCTGCGGCTCCGGCATCACCAGCGCGACCAGCTCATCGACGTAGGGTAGCTGGTTATCCGGGAAGCGTTCGTCCGGCTTCCAGTAGTTGGACGCCTTGTTGAAGGTGACCGAACTCGCCTCCACCCAGTCCACCAGCTCGAACGGTCCGGTGCCGACCAGGTTGCGCCAGTCGGCCACGTCGCCGTGCTCCCTGATCACCTCGGGCGGGTAGATGAAGGTGATGTTCTGGATCGCCAGGACCTTGATGGCGTCCAGATTCAACGCCTTCAGCTTGAAGATCACCTGATTGCCCTCGGAGTGCACGGACTCGATGCCCAGATCGTCGATCGACGATACCGCGGCCACGCCCTCCGGTACCTCGGTGAAGCCGCTGCCGAGGCCGAGGTAGCGGTGAAAGTTGAATACCACGTCCTCTGCGGTGAGCTCGCGGCCATTCATCGGAGCCTTGTCGTGCCAGTGCACGCCGGAACGGATGTTGAACACGACCGTGGTGGCATCGGGCTGTTCCCAGCTTTCCGCCAGCCGGCCGACGACGATGTCATCAGGCAGGTAGTTGGTGCGGAAGTCGAAGTAGTTGCGGTCGACGCCCATGTCCGCCATGCCCAGCTTCTCCACCACGAGCGCCGCTACCATCGCCGGTGGGTGGCGGTAGAAGGTATCCGGGTTGGGCGGATCGCCGCGCAGGGCGTAGGTGAGGGTCCCGCCATATTCGGGGGCGGTAATCATCTTCCCGGTGGTCGGATCGAGTACCATCTCCTTCTCCATGCCCGCGGCCTGCTCGGTCTCCGCGGCGGCCCACGCCATGCCTGCAGCCAGCGTCAGCACCGCCAGCACTGCAAGCAGCCTGTTCAAGGTAGATGTGACAATTCTCACATTCATCTCCTTGTTCGTATGCGAGAGGACGGGAAGGTCGCCGGCCCGGCCCTCCTCTCCGACGGTGCAAGGGCAGCGACGTGCAGCACAGCGTACCGGGGGCGCCTTAAATGAAATGAAGGGCGCGTTCCGGACGCCTGCTGGCGCAACCCTCAGTGTAGCGTGGCTGGGCCGGGCGTCAAGCTTGCGAATCCGCCGCGCGGACGAGGGCTCGGCGGGCGCGGCGATCAACCGGATGCGTGCAGGCGCAGGAGACGCAAATGGCGGGATTCGAGAGTGAAGCGGCGTCACCGCTCACCGTTGTCCGCATTCCCTCTCGACCCGTTCCGGTCCTGCTCCGAGAGGTTGGCGCCGGTCAGTTTGGCGATGGCGTCGGCGACCGATTGCCTGGTCGCGGGACGGGCAGGATCGGTCGAGCGGTAGTCGAACTTGCCGGTGAAGGCGAGCAGCTCCCGCTCCAGACGGTCCCACGCCCGCGCTTGCAGCCCCGCCGTCTCGGCCACGAAGGCGGGCAGCCGTGCCCCCGGAAGCGTGTCCCGGGCCATTGCCAACTGTCCCTTCAGGTGGTCCAGACAGAACCCTCGGGAGGCCAGGAACTCGGCACGGAAGTCTGGATCCTGCTGCCACAGGTGGACGATGGTATAAGCGTAGCGCAGAAAGCGGTCGCGCAGCCGGTCGCAGATCAGGCAGCGGTCGAGTTGTTCGTCCACCAGAACCGCCAGGCGGGCAAGTTCCTTCTTCAACGCGCCGCCGCTCCTGCCGGCGTGCAGGTGGCGCTCCAGTTTCCTGCGCAACTCGCCGAGGTGGGTGTGGGTAATGAGGGCGAGTCCCAGGCGGTTGCCGCCGGCGAGCAGCATCGGGAAGTGGACGCGGCAGAAACCGGCATCGTTCACCTGCACCCGCATCTCCGGCACCATTACCGAGTGGCCGACGTAGAAGCGCACGAACTCCGCCTCGGCCCGTCGCAGCAACAGGCACAACGGGCATTCGTGCTCCGCCCGGTACGCATCCCATACCGGGATCGTCTCCAGCTCGTACTTCATCGCCGGTAGGGGCACGCCACCGGCGGCCTGCCTCTGCGGTCGGCTACGCTACAGCCGGGCGATCAGGCCGCTCACCGAATGGGAGTCAGCGCAACGGGCACTGATTCCCAGCCGGTCGCGCGCTTCGCCGACGGGTGCGGTGGTATAGGAATCTGCGCCCCACATACGGTCCAGCAGCGGCTCCAGTACGGTTTGCAGGCGGGCGCGTGTGGCGGCGTCGTTGGGCGCCAGCGCACGGTCATTGACGACCACTTCGCAGGCGCTGCCGTCGAAGCGCAGGCTGTCGCCGAACTCCGGCTCCTGTTCCAGTTTACGGCACGCCGTCAACGCGGCCCGGAACGCATGCGCGACGGTTTCCGCGGGCTCGGCGTCATACTCGGTGCGGCGGTTGTACAACAGGCCGAGCCAGCCGCCACCCTCGTCCAGCCCGTAGATCGCCTCGTGTGCCACCAGCACCACGCCGGGGCCGTCCGGCACATGGCGGTAGTCGGCGACGTCGATCAGCAGGCCCGGTAACGCCTGCTCCTGAATCCAGCGGTGGAACACCGGGACCGCCAGCGTCAGGTCGACCCCGCCGGCGGCCGGAAACTTGACGTTGACGTGCTGCAACCAACGCTCGCCCATACCTTCTGCCCCTTCGTCCACGCCGCCTAGGCCGTGGCCGTCTGCTGCTCGGCCAGCCGGGCGTAACAGGCGTGGGAGGCCTCGATGAACAGATAAGCCTCCTCGATCAACTGATGAGCGGTCTCCGCGGTGTAGTCGTCCGCCGCGCGGCCCTGCGCCTTGAGCAGGTAGGCGCCGAACTTGCCACGCGCGAACGGGTCGAAGAACAGCTCGGTGTCGTAGAACTCACGCCGGAACGCCTTCACCACCTGATCGCTCCCGGAGCTGCCGTTGCCCTCCGGCCCGCGGCCGTGGAAGCGCAGCAGCGCGTGCGCCGCGTGCACCATCGAGCCGTACGCAGTGTTCACGGCCTTGCCCGTGCGCCCGCTCTCCAGGTGGAGCTGCGCCTCGAACGCCTCACGCTCGGCAGCAGTGAGCTGGAAGTCGATCGGTGCCACCACCTCCCCGGCGCACTCGCCGACGCCCATGTCGCCGGTGGTGAACACGCGCGGGTCGCCCCAGTCGCTGTAGAAGGTGCTGTCCTCCTCGTAGGTGGGCACCGCAGTGAGATCCCCGAGCAGCTTCTTGCACTGCGCCTTGCCGATGCGCCGGATGTAATCCTGAAAGCTCTCCTCGCCCTGCCGGTCGCTGAGGTAGCTGCCGGTGATGCGCTCCACCACATCCGGGATCTGCCGCGACGGCACTGCGCCCATGGCCAAGCCGTAGGAGCCGGCATTTTCCTGCCACTGGCCGCCGAGCACCACCTGGAAATGGGGCACGGTGATCTTGTTGCGCTTGCGGCTCACGCCGTAGAAGCCGAGGTCGGCCACGTGGTGCTGGCCGCAGGAGTTGAAGCAGCCGCTCACCTTGATGCGCAGCCCGCGGATCACCTGGTCCAGCTCGTAGCTCTTGGCAAGCAGGCGCTCGCGCAACTCGGCGGCCACGCCGCGCGAGGAGGCGATGCCCAGCTTGCAGGTGTCGGTGCCGGGGCAGGCGGTGATGTCGACGATGGTGCCGGCGCTCGACGCCGCCAGCTTCGCCGCCTTCAGGTCGGCGTACAGTGCCGTCAGGTCGGTGGTGCTCACCCAGCGCAGCACCAGGTTCTGCTCGACGGTGGTGCGCACCGTTTCCCTGATGTACTTGCGCGCCATGTCGGCCACCGCGCGCATCTGCGGCGAGGTGATGTCGCCGAGCGGCAATGCGATGGTCACCGTGGCGTAGCCCGGCTGGCTCTGCGCGTAGACGTTGGTTCGCAGCCACTCGGCGTAGTCGCCGCTGTCCGCGGCCACAAGCTCGATGTCACCGGGCTCCCGTAGCGGCAGCTCCTCGAACGCCTCCGCCTCCTCCAGGTAGGCGGTCCAGCGCGGGTCGTGGTCGAGCTTGGCGCGCTCCTCCCACACCAGCCGCTGGAACTCCTCGATGCCGAGCTTGGCGACCAGGAACTTGATGCGTGCCGCGGCACGGTTGCGCTTCTCGCCCAGGCGGGCGTAAACGCGCGAAATCGCCTGCGAGATCGGCAGCAGCTCCTCGGGGGCCAGGAAGTCCGCGAACAGCTTGGCCTGATGCGGTACCGCGCCGAGGCCGCCGCCGACGTACAACTCGAATCCGCGCCTGGTCACGCCGTCCACCTCGCGAGTTACCGCCACCGCGCCCAGGTCGTGCATGCGCACCAGCCCGCACGCCTCGTGGCGGCAGCCGGAGAACGCCACCTTGAACTTGCGTCCGAAGTCCTGCACGTCGGGATGGCCGAGCAGGAACCAGGCCAGCGCCCGTGCATAGGGGGTGACGTCGAATGCCTGCGTGTGGCACACCCCGGCCACCGGGCAGGTGGTGACGTTGCGCACCGAGTTGCCGCACGCCTCGCGTGTGGTGATGCCGACCGCGGCCAGCCGCCGCATCAGGTCGGGCGTGTCCACCATGTGGATGAAGTGGAGCTGGATGTCCTGGCGCGTGGTGATGTGGCTGATGCCGTCGGAGTACTCCTCCGCCAGGTCCGCCAGCACTTCGATCTGCTCGGCGTTCAGGCCGCCCCACGGGATCTTGATGCGTTGCATGCCGGGTGCGTCCCAGGCGGTGTCCGGTCCCTTGGTCAGCTCGCCGGCTGGGTAGTCGAGGGTCTGAGTCTTCAGGCCGTCGTGACGGTGGCCGTTGTCGTAGCGCTGGCCATACACGCCGCGCCGCAGGCGGGTCTCCGCGAATATGCGGTCTTCGATCCGGCCCTGCCGCTTGAGGGCGATCTCGTTTTCGAATACGTCGATTTCGCCGCCGAGGTCGCCGGGAATCCGGTTGCCGAGGCGGCTTTTCCAGAGCCCGTTGCTTGCCTTCATAGAACCATAATGGGTAACAGGAACAGCCGCGAACGTCAATTGACGCCTCTGGGCGCCTCTGGTGGTAGAGCGCTCATGTGCGGGTCGGCTCGTCGCCGTGGCGGGTCTGCCCGAACTGCTGGCACAGAGCGGGAATGCCCCCCGCCTCTGCGTGCGTTTTGCGCTGCGCAGGAGCCCCGCGCCCGCGCCACCGTTCGCCGCGGCGAGAGGTGCGTTGCTCGCTGCGTTGCCATTGCCTATCTTCCCGAATCATGGCGACATCCGAGACTACGCTGCAGCGCGAGGTACCCGCCGACGGTGTGCTGGCCACTTGGTGGCGGCTGCGGTTGCCCGCCGACGTGGTGGCTACCCTGGAGGCATCGCCCGAGGTGCTCGTGCCACGCAGCCGTAACCAGTTGATCAAGCTCTCCCTCGGCGAGAGTGGCGACGCGCAGTTCGAGGTGGCCTACGAGATTCCCGGCCGCGGCCGGGTGGTCGAGGCGACGGTCACCCGCTGCCGCAACGGCGTGGCGGTGAACTACACCGAGCCCTACATGCGCCGCCGCGACCCCGATTGCATGGTGGTGGCGGACGAAGGCCCCTCCGAGAAACCGCGCTTCGTGGACCGCTTCGACACGCCGTTCGCGCCGCTGCGCCGCGAGATTCTCGCCTGGCTCGGCGAGCAGGAACTGATCGCCCTGCCGTTCGTCTCCGGCAGCCCCCAGTTCGGCTACGACTCGCTGTGGATCGCCCCCAAGAACGCCGCGTTCTTCGCAGCCGCGCTGGCCGACCTGCAGGGCATGTTGCCCGGCATCGACATCGAGGACGGCTTCACCCCGCGCGCCATCATCTTCCTGGCGCCGCCGTTCCGCCACACGCACTGCGCCGGCCGGCAGGTCGTGGTGCACAACCGCATGGCCGACCGGCACGAGATCCATTCGCTCAACCTGTATCCCGGCCCGAGCGCAAAGAAAGGGGTCTACGGCGTGCTGCTCACCATCGGCGAGAGCGAGGGCTGGATCACCGCCCACGGCTCGACGGTGGAGGTGGTGACCCCCTACGACAACATCGTCACCATCATGCACGAGGGCGCCAGCGGCGGTGGCAAGAGCGAGATGCTGGAGCACGTGCAGCGGCAGGCGGACGGGCGCCTGCTGCTCGGCGAGAACACCGAGACCGGTGAACGCCGCTATCTGGCGATGGGCCAAACTTGCGCGCTACGCCCGGTGACCGACGACATGGCGCTGTGTCATCCCGACCTGCGCAGCGGCAGCGGCCATCTGGCGGTGATGGACGCGGAGGACGCGTGGTTTCTGCGCGTCAACCACATCGACGGTTATGGCGTGGACCCTTCCTACGAGCGCCTCTCCATCCATCCGCCCGAACCGCTGCTGTTCATGAACATGGCGGCGACGCCGGGGGCCACCTGCCTGATCTGGGAACACGTCGAGGATGAGCCGGGCGTGCCGTGCCCCAATCCGCGCGTGATCGTGCCGCGACGCATGGTGGCCGGCATCGTCGACGATCGGGCATCGGTGGACGTGCGCAGCTTCGGCATCCGCACGCCGCCCTGCACCGCGACCAACCCCAGCTACGGCATCGCCGGCCTGCTGCACGTGCTGCCGCCGGCGCTCGCCTGGCTGTGGCGCCTGGTGGCGCCGCGCGGCTACTCCAACCCCAGCATCACCACCGACAGCGGTCTGACCAGCGAGGGGGTCGGCTCCTACTGGCCGTTCGCCACCGGGCGGCGCGTGGTACAGGCCAACCTGCTGCTGCGCCAGATCCGCAACACCCCGGCGACCCGCTTCACGCTCACGCCCAACCAGCACGTGGGCGCCTGGCGCACCGGGTTCATGCCGCAGTGGCTGGCGCGCGAGTACTTGGCGCGGCGCAGCGGTGCGCGCTTTCGGCCCGACCAGTTGACACCGGCGCGCTGCCCGCTGCTCGGTTACGCGCTGCGCTCGATGCAGATCGAGGGCGCCCTGATCCCGCAGGAGCTGTTGCAGGTGGAGGCGCAGGCCGAGGTGGGCACGACGGGATATGACGCCGGCGCCGCCAAGCTGCGCGAGTTCTTCTCCGGCACGCTGCGTCCCTACCTGCGCGAGTCGGATCTGGAGCCGCTCGGACGCAGCATCATCGAAGCCGCCCTCGACGAATGCGACGTGGAGCAACTGGCGGCGTTCAAGTTGTAGGCCACGCTGCGGCGCTGGTCTGCGCCGGCAGCCGGACGCCGGGCGCCTGCAGGCTTCGCTATTCCGACGTCCGGCTGCCGGATGGCGGCGGTCCGTCGAACTGCCCGGTGACGTGCTGCCGTGCCAGCTTTCGGTAAGCGCCAACGATGCGTGCGACGTAGGCACGTTCGACGGCGGTGACCGGCCGCACCACTCGCGCCGGCACGCCCGCCATCATCATGCCGGCGGCTACCTGCGCCCCCGGTCGCACCACCGCGCCGGCCGCCACCAGGCAGCCCGCCCCGAGCTCGGCGCCGTCCAGCACGGTGGCGCCGATGCCGATCAGGCAGCCGTCCCCCACGCGGCGGCAGTGGACGCACGCCTGATGACCCATCACCACGTCGTCGCCGATCTCCAGCGCCTCACCGCTACGGGTGTGCAGCATCGCCTGATCCTGAATCGAGCAGCGCGCTCCCACGCGAATAGCGGCGACGTCGCCGCGGATGCAGGCGAACGGCCACACGCTGGTCTCGGAACCCAGCTTCACGTCGCCTACCACGATCGCGCTCACGGCAACGAACGCCCCGTCCACGCAGCGCATACCTACCGTCCCACCGGGAAAGTTCCGGTTCTCAGCCACGCTCCTCATGGTGGCCCCGCCCGCCGCCCTGTCAAGTCCGTCCCCTGCCGCTCAGCAATTCTCATTTTGGCGTTTCGGGGCAGGTTGGCACGGAATTAGCCGCGTC
>CAYFXT010000146.1:0-7922 GCA_964346995.1 uncultured Spirochaetaceae bacterium
GGCGCTCTGTGCGGCTCTACGGTGACTGAAATGGTGCGGTGACAGAGCTGGCGCCACCAAAGTGTGTCCCACCTGCCGCCACTGGGCCGTGGCTACCCCCAGACTGCCTATCTCGGACCGCTACTGCCGCTCATCGAGAATTGCTGCTGGGGTGAATGACGGCTTGACACGTTCTGAAATTGCATCTAGTATAGACCCGCAATAAAATCTCGGAATCGGGGGGAGGAAATGAGCTCCATGATCAAGAGCACTGCGGTACTGGTGGCCATCGTGGCGATATTCGCCGGATGTGATGACCCGACAACAAGCGGCGTAGCCAACGACAACGCCCCACCCAAGCAATTAGAAGAAGAGGCATACGTCGGCACCTATGCCGCAGTCGCGGGAACGACCACTGCTAACGTCGAAGTGACCAAGACGGACTTCAAGGCGGTAGTGTTCACTCGCCCGAGCGCGCCGAGCGGTATGGTGACGGCAAGTGTCAGGAACGGCACCATCAGCAGCTCCGCCGACGCGAGTAGCACCACGGTGTGGACGGTAATGGTCGGCGACGTTGACGTCACCGACAGCACGGTCAAGATTACCATCACTGATGTGGAACGCGACGGGAAAACGCTCAGCGGTACGGAGCTGGCGCAGTATACGGGGTGTAGCATCAGAGTCACCGTAACGACGGCCAACAACTTCGAAGATCTAATGATGACCGCGATCATGGATTGCCTCGGCGCGACAGACCCAGAGACAGTCGTGGACGAAGAAGACCCCCAGGAACTGTTCGTTGGACGCTGGGAACTTATTGATACTTGGCCACCGGGTCTGTTTAGGGACGGCATGGAGTACAATTGGGACACCGAAACGTTTCCGGGCGTGATTCTTACGCATGGCAGAGACGAGGAGGGCCGTTTGGTCGAGTCCTCAGAATACGAGTATGTGCTGTCGCCCACGGCGATTACTTCCTTGACGGTGACAGCGAGTAAAGCTTGTTGGCTCGATGTTGGCGATGACTACGTGTGCCGTACTCTTACGGATGAAGGACTTCAATATGACAACAGACGACTGGCGGAGACGGTATTGCCGATCTACTACACCGTAACTGATACCGAGTTGGCCATGCGCTTCACGGTCGATAGCGGTTCGATATTGGGGAAATATTACTACCGGTTCGAGCGCGTGATCGAGTGAAGGGGTCTCACCAGATGGACAGTTCCCATCTTGGAGTTAGCGGATTGCTCCAACGAGGTTCCTGCGCAAGGGTTCTCAACGAGGGGAGAGGACCATCTCGAGGATTCTCCGCCCTCGGACTCCCATCCCCCGTGGTCTATGCCCTGCAGGTCCTTGACGAGACCCTCGGTCTCCTCTCCCCATGGTGTTGTGCACTGGGGTAGGTAGACTTCTGTCACAAGGTCGATGATCTGCTACCGCTATTAACGTTCGCACCCGGCGCCGGCCCGCGGTTGCCGACATTGTTGACGACTCCTGTCCTCGCCGTTGCGGGGCCAACCCCGCGGCCGAGCTGGCGCCACGCAGCAGGGCCCACCGATCGCCGGGAAGCAATGGACGGTCGCACGCGCTTGGCGTAGAATGTTCGCAGAACCGATGGCGCACCCACAGTCGACGGGACGCCGGGTAGGAACGGAGGAAATACCATGGTGCAGACAGGGAAGACAATCCTGTGCATGGCGGGAGTCGCGCTAACCGCGGCCGTTGGTGCGTTGGCGAGCGGCACCGAGGAGGCAACCGGGAAGGAGCAGCAGGTGGCGGTCCCGGCCGGCAAGTACCAAGAGGCGCCGGTGCTGACCGAGCTGGTGGCCAGCGGTGAGCTGCCGCCGGTGGATGAGCGGCTGCCCATCGAGCCGGCGCTGCTGGAGCCGATCGAGTCGGTGGGTCGGTACGGCGGTACGCTGTACGTGCACGCCACCAACAATGCTCCGTGGGGCGACCTGCAGGAAGAGACCGAGCGCGGCAGCTACCTGGGGCGCTTCCGCTTCGACCGTCTGGAGGTCGAGGGAAATCTCGCCAAGGGCTTCGAGCAGGCCGCGGACGACCAGAGCATCACCATCTTCCTGAGGGAGGGAGCGAAGTGGTCCGATGGGGCGCCGTTCACGGCCGACGACGTGATCTTCATGTACGAGGACATGCACTGGCACGAGGAGATCGAGACCTGGATGTGGTTGCCGCAGGCGCGGCGGGCGATCAAGGTCGACGACTACACGGTACGGTTGGAGACCGATGTGCCCTACCCGGTCCTTACCCTGAAGATGGCGGAGCCGGCCGGCGGCGACTGGCACTCCTACTATCCCAAGCACTACCTGCAGAAGTGGCACATCCGGTACAACGAGGATGCCAACGCGCTGGCCAAGGAGGAGGGCTTCGATACCTGGGTCGATGCGTTCCGCCACCACTTCTGGTGGAATCCCCGCCAGGACATGAACTTCCCCACCATGCAGCCGTGGGTGCTGACCCAGTCCAACACCACCAACAAGGTGCACGACCGCAACCCGTACTACTGGAAGGTGGATTCCGAGGGCCAGCAGCTCCCCTACGTCGACCGAATCGTGACCGACATCGTCGATTGGGAGACCTACCACCTGAAGATCATTTCCGGTGAATCGGACGTGGCATTCGTCAACACGGTGTTCGAGAACTTCTCGCTCTACAAGCAGAACGAGGATGCCGGCGGCTACCAGGTCGTGCTGCTGCCCGGCAACAGGGGAGCCGACGTGGGCTTCAACGTCAACCAGAACCATCCCGATCCCGTGAAGGGAGACATCTATCGAGACGTGAGGTTCCGCCAGGCGATCTCGCTGGCGATCGACCGCGACGACTTGAACAACGCCCTGTTCTTCGGCCTGGCCGTGCCGAGGCAGTTCACGATCCTGCCGAATGCCAGTTACTACAAGCCGGAGTGGGGCGAGGCGTACGCCGGGTTCGATCCCGACCGCGCCAACGAGCTGCTCGATGCCGTCGGCCTGGCAGAGCGGGACCGGCAAGGCTTTCGGGTCGGCGCCGATGGCAAGACCTTCGAGGTGGTAGTGGAGTATGGCGTCGGCGGCGAGTCCGCGGATCCGACCAAGTCGCTGGAGCTGGTCAAGGAGTACTGGGAAAACGTCGGGCTCAAGGTGTTGCTCAAGAGCTGGGAGGCCGCCTACTTCGGGGAGCGCATGGCAGATCCGGAGCATGAGCTCATGTTCCACGCCGAACAGAAGAAAGAGGTGCGGTCTTTCATGGTGGAGCGCGAGTCCTGGACTGCCGCCCGCACGTGGGGACCATTGTGGCACGTATGGCTGATAGCCGCCGCCAACATCAAGGATGGTTCGAGCACCCTGGCCGACTACGGCGGTGAGCTTCCCGGCGAAGAGCCACCCGAATACGTGAAGCAACTCTTCCAGTATGGCGAAGACAGGATTCAGACCAGGCTCGGTTCACCGGAGTACCGGGAGCTGTCCCAGAAGATCTACGACTGGCATGCCGAGCAATTGGTGCATATCGGTGCCGTTGGCCAAGCCCCGTTGGTCTACATCGCCAACAAGGACCTCGGCAACGTACCGCGCGAGTTCTACACGGGCATCGGCGGCTCGATCGACCTCAACATCACTGCCGACCAGCTCTTCTTCAAGCAGTAAATCTGCTTTAAGCAGTAGCAGCCGACGGGCTATGAGCCCTTCGCGGCGTTCTTCACCTTCGCCGATCCCAGGCGGCCGGCACCACCGGTCAGCCTGGGGGCGAGCAGGTCTCGTCCGTGGGCCAGAACGGTCCGGGAGCCCATGTGGTTGCGCCAGTCTGCCTTGTTGATCGAGTCATCCTCCCAGTACTCCCTGGGCACGATGCCGTTCAGTGAGGTGATGATGTACGCCCACCTGCCGTGCGTATCCGGTATCGACAACTCGATGTCGATGAGTCCAGTCGTCGTCCGGACTGGGGTCATGATGGTGAACTCATTGCTCTTGTAGACCTTCGCTACCGCTTACGGCGTTCGTACCCGTCCGGCATCTTGGGCATCCGCGTCATCTTGACTTGCGGAGCATGAAGGGTTAGGCCGTATCGATGTCCAGCACCACCGCGGGCAGTGCCAGCCGGGGTTCGCCGCAATTGGTCGCCGGGTCTTGGACCGCCCGGTCTCGGCCCGTCCGGTTCGGGATCGGGCGCTCGATGCTCATGGCGGTGGTGGCCCTTCCAGCACTCGCCACCTTGGCGGGCTGCTCGCAGGTGCTGTGCTCACTGGGCGTCGGACGCGCCTGCGCGGCCATCCCGAACGCGGTCGCCGCGGCGCCCTCGCACACCTTCGTGCTGAAGAGCGACGGCGCCCTGTGGGCCTGGGGCCGGAACTCGTCCGGCCAACTCGGCGACGGCTCCACCACCGACCGCGCCAGTCCGGTGCAGGTGGGCGCGGGAAGCAGGTGGCGCGCCGTGGCCGCCGGAGCGGTGCACACCGTCGCGGTGCGGCGCAACGGCACGCTGTGGGCATGGGGCTCCAACGGCGCCGGCCAGCTCGGCGACGGGTCCACCGCAGACCGCGCCAGCCCGGTACCGGTGGACGGCGGCGGCAAGTGGCGGGCCGCGGCCGCCGGCTTCGGGCACACCGTCGCGGTGCGGCGTGACGGGACGCTGTGGGCCTGGGGGAGAAACGACATCGGCCAGCTCGGTGACGGCACGTGGCAGAACCGGTCGAGCCCGGCGCGGGTGAGCGCGCGCGCCGATTGGAGCGCGGTGGCCGCCGGCGAGGCCCACTCCGTTGCCCTGCGCGCCGACGGCACCCTGTGGGCCTGGGGCGCCAACTGGAGCGGCCAGCTCGGCGACGGCACCACCCACGATCGCCCCGAACCGGTGCAGGTGGGGACACAGGCGGACTGGAGCGCGGTTGCGGCGGGCGCTGCGCACACCGTCGCCGTGCGCAGCGACGGCACCCTGTGGGGTTGGGGCGCCAACGGCACCGGTCAGCTCGGCGACGGCACCACCCACGATCGCCTCGAACCGGTACGGGTGAGGTCCGGTTCCGACTGGCGGGCGGTGGCGGCCGGCGAGGCGCACACCGTGGGGCTACGCACCGACGGCACCCTGTGGGCCTGGGGGCTGAACAACCACGGCCAGCTCGGGCAGCGGTGGCTGGTTCGGCGCCAACTCAAGCCGGAACCGGTGAAGCGGTTCCGCGACCTGTGGAACTGGACCTGGGACCACGACTGGGACACGGTCGCCGCCGCGGGCCATGGCACCGTGGCGCTCAAGACCGACGGCACCCTGTGGGGTTGGGGCAACAACGACTACCACCAGCTCGGCGAGTGCGCGGTCACCGATCCCTCCTGCCCGCCGGTGAACCTCACCTTCTAGCGTCCCCAGGAACGGGAGAAGCGCCGCGCACGGAACTGGGCGCAGCGGTAGCGGGCCGGCGGCACAGGCCTACGGCCACCTCGCAGGATGCGTGACCCGGCAGCGGCGCGCGGCGCGTATATGGCCCGTGGCGCAGCTCCGGCTGCAATTCGAGCGGCGGTTACGGGGCGCTGGCGCCGGCCTCGCCGGCGGCGTCCGGGGCACTCGCCAGCTCCACGCCGGCCATCTCCGCCCTCGCCACCGCGGGCGGCGCTTCCACACACGCGGCGCGCTTCCCGACCGCGCACGCTCGGCCCTCGACCACCTCGACCAGCCGGTCTGACTCCTGCCCGCTCCAGCTCGTACGCGCCCCGGACGGCCACAGGATCTCCACCCGGTCGACCACCTCCACCCGGCCCAGACCGAAGTGCACGACCAGGCTGTTCTGGGAGTGGCCGCTCGATCCGCCGGTAACTTGGCGCATCAGCCGGAGCGGACCCGCCTGCACCCGTACCAGCGCGCCGATGGCGCTGCGGTTACTGGCGGTGCCGACCAAGCGCAGCTTGAGCCAGTTGCCCGCGGTCGCGGTGTCGTTGCGCAGCAGCTGCAACGAGCAGGACGGGGGAGGACCCTCCGCGCAGTGCGGCTCATGCTGGTTGACGACCGCGATGTCGAGGTCGCCGTCGCCGTCGTAGTCGGCCACCGCGCTGCCGCGACTAGCGCCGGTGTCGTAGCCGGACCGTTCGGCCACGTTGGTGAAGGTGCCGTTGCGATTGTTCGCGTACAGCAACTCGTCGTTGAGGTGGACCATGGTGGCGACGTAGATCTCCTCCCAGCCGTCGTGGTCGGCGTCCAGGAAGTTGATCCCCCAGGAGTCGGTGCCCGCCACGCCCGCGCCGGCCGCCTTGTTGTCCGCCCACGACCAGGACGTGTCAGCCAGGTACAGCACGTTGCCGCCCGGCGGGCGCTCCAGCGTGGTGGCGTTCAGCAGGTCGGTGATGTAGAGGTCCCAGGTTCCGTTCAGGTCGACGTCCGCGGCGGCGATGCCCATGCCGGCCTGCGCGTCGTCGCCGATCCACGGCCAATCGTCGAACACCGGCACGAAGCGGCCCTCCCGGTTGCGGTAGATCTGGTCGGTGTGCAGCGTCCGGTTGGCGCCGTTGCCGGCCACGTTCACCACGTACAGGTCGGGCCACAGGTCGTCGTCGAGGTGCGCGCCGTACACCACCAGCGCGGCCCGATGGTCGGCGGTCGCCGGCAGCGCGCTGTCGCTGGCATCGGTAAAAGTGCCGTCGCACTCGTTGTGAAACAGGCGGTCGCGGTTGGCCGGGTCCGCCTCGTTGTTGATCACGATGTGGCCGACGTACAGGTCGACGCAGCCGTCACGGTCGTAGTCGAGCCAGTTGGCCGCCTTGGTGCGGTAGGCCGGCAGCTCCCCGAACGGGGCCGGCGCCAGGTCGTCCACTCCGGCCGCCGCGGCCACCTCCTCGAACAGCGGCCCGGCGGCTGGCAGGCGACCGCCGTGCTCGGCAAACAGGTTCTTGAGCAGCAGGTTGGGCGGTCCGTCGGGCGCGTTGTACCCCTGCAGACTCCATTCCGGGTGATCGGTGTACACGTAGATGTCGTCGTCGCCGTCGTTGTCGTAGTCGGCGAACACCGAGCCCGACATCTCCACGCCGGGCAACTCCGGCAGCAGGTCGTGCCGCGGCTCGAAGCTGCCGTTGCCGAGGTTCAGAAACAGGCGCGGCGCGAGCCCGGCATCGCCGCGTACCGCGAACAGGTCGGGCCAGCCATCCCGGTTCACGTCGATCCAGTTGACGCCCAGGCTGTGGGTCGCCAGCGAGTGGTAGACGTCGCCGGAGACCCCGGCGGCGTCGCTGACGTCGCTGAACGCCAGCGGCACGGCGTCGGCCGGGCGGGCGTGGATCGGCCCCTCCGGGGTCTGCTTCACGGCGGCCGGCGCCTCCGGCACCAGCGCCGCCCGCAACGGCGCCAGGGCCGGGAACTGCGTGCTCACCACCAGCACCAGCAGGCCGCCCAGCGCTGCAATCGCCCAGGTGCCGATGGCATAGGCGGCGATGCCGCGTCGGCCCACCGCCCGCGCCAGTCCCCAGAACGTTATCGGCCCGCCGGCTGCGGCCGCAAACAGCAGGGTCGCGCTCGGCGCCGCGCCGGCGCCCAGCACCAGCAGCAGCGCGACCAGCGGAATCTCGAACAGCAGCGGCACGTTGATCAGCACGCCCAGGGTGGCCGCGGCCAGCACCCCCAGCAGGCTGTTGCCCAGGTAGGCGTCGACCGTCTCCGGATGCAGGAGCTGGATCGCCGCACCGCTGGCAAAGCCGGCCACCACCATCAGCGGCGCCATCTGCACCACCAGGCGGCCGGTAGCCCGCGCCCACTGTCGCGCGCCGGTTGCGGCGACCGCGGACCAGGAGTCTGCCGGATTGCGGAAGGGCTGCTCCGGCCCCCACCCGGGCAGCTCGCACGCCGCGTCCTCGGCCGCGGCTGCCCAGGCGGCCGGCTCAGCGTCCGCCCGCCGCGCTACCCATTGCACCAGCGGACCGAGCAGGAAGGCCGCCGTCAGCCCGAGCGCGAGCCGGCTGGCGCCGAGCAGGGGC
>CAYFXT010000147.1:0-7813 GCA_964346995.1 uncultured Spirochaetaceae bacterium
GCCGGGCACGCGCCAATCGAACGGCAGCGACGCCACCTCGATGACCGAATCGGCCGTACGACGCGAGCCGTTGCCGTGGCCGTAGGAAACTCTGATACGGGGGCAGCGGCTGCGGTGGCGCTTTCGCTTACTGATGGACCACTGCTGAGTAAAGCTGTAACTTAACTAACAAGCGCTCGGAAGTAATGCTCGATGGGCGCCAAAGTAAACACTATATTTTTATACGAGGTAAGAAAATGAATGTACACGAACCGAGGAGATTAGCTACTGTCACTCAAGGCGGTACGGACGAGATCAGCATTTGAGGTATGTGCGTACGCACGCAATGACGATAGCTGTCAAGTCGCAGCGTACCTTGACGACCTCAGCCCGCGCGATCGCAAACGGGTAGTGGCTCTGCTCAAGCGCATAGCAGACCAAGGGCCGCCGCGGAACCAAGTGAAGTGCCGAAGGGTCGCCGGCGAAGACTTCTGGGAACTCAAGGCATATCAGCAACGTATCTTCTGGTGCTACGACCAACGGAAGAGACGACGCATTATCCTGTTGCACGGCTTTACCAAGAAATCGGCGCAGACACCAAAGAGAGAGCTGATCGCTGGACGCCGAGCGTACCGCGAAGCACAACAAGACTGAACCTCATTGCCTCCGCCGGCGGTGGTGGTCTGAGTGGGTAACGGCTGAGGAGAAGAAATGATCGAGAATTGGATTCGGCAGTATGAGGGAGATCCGGAGTTCGAGTTCGACCTGCTGGCGATCGAAATCGGGGAGCGCATCGTTGAAAGGATGAAGCTACTGAGGATGACCCGAACCGAGTTGGCCGCCAAGATCGGGGTAAGCAAAGCGCGTATTAGCCAGATTCTCAGCGGACACGACAATCTCACATTGAAGAGCCTTGTCGCAGTGGCTACGGGACTGGGGAGCCAGATCGAGATGCGATTGAAGAGTGAGGAGCGGTGGCTCTCCTACGAAACCACCGTGCAGCAAATAGGCCTTAGCGAGCCCTCGACCTTCGCATCTGCCGCCTGACCGTTGGCGCGTAAACTTCCTCTCCGCCAGCTTGGTCGAGCCGCTCTTGATCTTCACCGATTCTGGGTTGAGCAGTTCGAGTATCGAGAGGCAGACGAGGTCCCCGCAGAATTCGAGGAGCCGACCGTAGGTCTCTCACGTCCGTTCGTTCAACAAAATGCGACCGATACAGACTCCTACTTGATGACTCTCAGAATTCATGTTTCGCAAGGAGACGTGCGTTCAATCGATCTCACAATGCGCGGGATATTCCATGTTCAGGAAGACGACGAGGGCAAGGAGGGCACGACGAAAATGCTCATCTACAACGGTTCGGCAATGCTCTACGGCGCTGCGCGAGGGATCATCGAGTCGGTGACTAGTCTGACCGGCTTTGGACGGCTGCGTGTGCCGTCAGCAAATATCGCGAAATTGCTCAGCGCCAAGTAACCATAGATGCCCGAATATACAGCGTTCGCGGCGTTACATACGGATGAACTTCTGGAGTTGGGCGGCGGCCTGTACCTGGCCGACGTAGAGGTCGCCGCGGGAGTCGGTCCAGATGCCGTGCGGGCAGCCGAGGAACTCGCCCGGTGTGCGGCTCGAACGCCCACCGCCCCAACTGCTGAGCCGTTCGCCCTCCATCGAGTAGACGCCGACCTCATGGAGCACGCCGGCGATGTAGACGACCTCGTCGACGGGATCGAAGTGGATGTTGTCCGGCTTGAGGATCCCCGCCCACTCGGTGAGGTAGTGCCCCTCGGTGTCGAAGATCTGGATGCGGTCGTTGGAACGGTCGCACACCCAGACCCGGTCGCGCCGGTCCACGCGCACGGCGTGGGACAGGTTGAACTGCCCCGGCCCGGTGCCCCAGTCACCCCAGGAGAGCAGCAACTGCCCGTCCGGGGAGTACTTGTGTACGCGGGCGTTGCCGTAGCCGTCGGCGATGAACAGGTCGCCGCCACTGGCAATGCCCACGTCGGTGGGTAGATTGAACGGATCTCCGTCGCGGGCACCCCGCCTGCCGGGCGTGCCGATGGTCATTACCAATTCGCCACGACGGTCGAACTTGTAGACGCAGTGGTTGTTGCGCTCCGTGCAGAACACGTTGTCGTCGCCGTCGATGAAGATGCCGTGCGCATCTTCCAGCACCCCGGCGCCCCACTCTCCCAGGAACCGCCCGTCGCGGTCGAACACCACCAGCGGATGCTCGCTGCGCGAATAGACGAACACCCGGTCCTGCGAGTCGCAGGCCACCGCCGGTATCCAGCCCCAGGTCCATCCGTCGGGGAGTTGCCCCCACCCTTCCGCCACCTCGTAGCGGTAGTCGCCACTGCCAAACGCCATTTCGTTCTGCTCCTCTCCCTCTTGTCGCCCCCCGATGGACGCGTCTGATCCGACTGTCGCGGTCAGAGCAGGTCGGTGAACCATTCCCTGACCCGGATCTTGTCGGCCTCGCCGCCGAATCCGAGATTGAACCAGCCTTCGTATCCCGCTTCGCGAAGCGCGCCGAACAGTGCCGGGAAGTCGATGTTGCCCTCGCCGGGGACCAGGTGCACCTCGTAATCGCCGCGGTTGTCGTTGAGCCGTACCTGACCGATGTTGCCGGCGCCGAACGCGTCCAGGAATCCGTCCCAGCCGTCGGCGACCAGATTGCCGTGCGCCACGTTGAACGCCCACTTGAAGTGCGGCGAGTCGATGGCGTCGAAGAACCAGCGCGTCTCCTCTACGGTATGCGGCAGGTAGTGCATCTCGGCATGCTCCGGCTCGCGGTTGTGATTCTCGAAGAACACGGTGAGATCATCCCGCTCGGCGGCCTCGACGAACCGCTTCATGCGCGCCAGCGCCGCCGTCCGCCGGGAGTCGAGGTCGCCGAACTGGTAGCCACCATGGCCGATGATCCAGCCGCATCCAAGGCGTACGGCCAGATCGAGGTTGGCGGCGAGATAGTCGTCCACGGCGCCGGCCATGATCGGCACGTACTCGGCGTTGTTGATGGCGGATGATGGATGGATGCCCAGCGCAACCCCGTGCCGTTCGCACAGCGCGTGCACTCCTCGCACACGCGCAGCGTCGAAGGAGGCGATGTCGTTGGGCGGCAGGTCCGCCTGGAAGTCGATGTAGCGAAAGCCCTGTTTCGCTGCCCAGGAGATCGACCACTCGATCGGCTGCGTGCGGCGCGCGTCAAATCCGAACCGATCGGCGGAGCGAATGTCCCGGCTCATGGTTCATTATACCGCACCTGTCGGTGATACGAACCGCAGGTCAATCTTCTGTCGATTTGGCACCCCTGAGGATCAACCACATCCGATCAGCCCTCGAATCTACAGGTCCCAGGCCGCGGCGATTTCCCGGACGCACTCGGTCAGCGCCGGCACCGGGTTGTTCACGTCGCCTTCGTACTCGATGATCGGCACCCCGGCGAAGCCCACCTCGCCGAGCGCGGTGACCAGTCCCGGCAGATCGAGGATGCCGGTGCCGATCACCACGTCCACCGGTTCGCGCTCGCGGGAGTAGACGAAGTCCTTGAGATGCACGCCCATCAGCCGGTCGCCGAAACGGCGTACCATCTCGATCGGATCCTCGCGTGAATCGATCGCCCACGCGGTGTCCAGCATCAGTCCGACGCGTGGGCCGGTGCGCCGGAACACTTCCTCCAACATCTGTGCGTTGCCGAGCCAGTGCGCGCCGCCATGGTTGTGCAGCGCGACCCCTACGTCGTACTGCTCGGCCAGGCGCTCGGCGGCAGCGAACGTGTCCCACGAAGCGGGCGGCGTGACGTCGGCGCTGATCACCGACAGGCCGGCCCTGCGCGCGAAGCGAAAGCAACCCTCGGCGCCGCTGCCGTCACCACGGATCGTGTTGACTCCGCAGCTCACCAGTCGCACACCGGCGTCGCGATACGCGGCGATGGCTGCATCGTGGGCGGAATCGTCGGCGAAGTCGATATGTACGCCGCACGGCTCCACCGCCGCCAGCCCGATCTCCCTTGCCTTGGCGGCGACCTCTTCGTTGCTGGCGAAGCCGCGGAAACAAAAGCTCTGCACGGCGATCTGGTCGGTTGTAGATGATGACACGCACCGATGGTAGCGGTGTTCGGCGCCGCCCGCAACGCATTCCTGCGTCGGGGGGGCGCCGGTGGCGGCGCCGGGCCGCTACATCGTGGACGGCAGCCGCGAGCAAGCCACCGTCTACGCGGAAAGGCGCGCCGACCAGTGCCGCCGTACGGGCGGGCGTTGAACGGACGACGCGATTGCGGCTCAATGGCGGGCGTCGCTCATGGCTACCGTTGATCATCGCGACCTGTTTCAGGCCCGCGGCGCCGCCGAGCAGGCGGGCAGCGCCCCGCTCGCCGCGCGCATGCGCCCGCGCACCCTGGACGAGTTCGTCGGCCAGGACCACATCGTCGGCCCGGGGAGGCTGCTGCGCCGCGCCATCCAGGCCGACCAGCTCTCGTCGCTGATCTTCTACGGGCCGCCCGGCACCGGCAAGACCACCCTCGCTCAGGTGATCGCCGGCACCACCCGCGCCTGCTTTACGGCGCTGAACGCAGTGCTGGCCGGCGTGAAGCAGCTCCGCGAGGCGATCGCCGCGGCGCGCGACGCGCGCGACCTGCACGGCCAGCGCACCATTCTGTTCATCGACGAGGTGCACCGCTGGAACAAGGCGCAGCAGGACGCGCTGCTGCCGTCGGTGGAGAACGGCACCATCGTCCTGATCGGCGCCACCACCGAGAATCCCTACTTCGAGGTGATCAAGCCGCTGGTGAGCCGCAGCCGCATCTTTCAGCTCCAGGGCCTTGGGCGCGAGGATCTGGCGCGCGTGGCGCAGATGGCCCTCGCCGACACCGAGCGCGGGCTGGGCAACTACCGCACTGCCGTGAACGAAGAGGCGATGGAGCACTTGCTCAACGTGGCCAACGGCGACGCGCGCAGCCTGCTCAACGCCCTGGAGCTGGCCGTCACCACCACACCGGCCGGCGAGGACGGCGTGGTGCGCGTCGACCGGCTGGTAGCGGAGGAGTCGATTCAGCGCCGGGCGGTGCTGTACGACAAGGAGGGAGACGCCCACTACGACACCATCAGCGCCTTCATCAAGAGCGTGCGCGGCTCCGATCCCGACGCGGCGCTGTACTGGATGGCGCGCATGGTTTACGCCGGCGAGGATCCGCGCTACCTGTTCCGTCGCATGCTGATCCTGGCGGCGGAGGACGTGGGCATGGCCGATCCCGCAGCGATTCAGGTGGTTACCGCCTGCGCCGCGGCGTTCGACTACGTGGGCCTGCCGGAGGGGCGGTTCCACTTGGCTGAGGCCGCGCTCTACCTGGCCAACGCAGCGAAGAGCAACAGCACCCTGGGCTTCTTCGATGCGCTGCGCGCGGTGGAGGAGGAACGGGAAGCGGACGTTCCCTCGCCACTGCGTGACGGCAACCGCGATGCTGAGGGATTCGGCCACGGCGCCGGCTACCAGTATCCGCATGCGTTCACCGACCACTGGGTAGCACAGCAGTATCTACCGGAGGAGCTGCAGGGGCGCGTGTTCTACCAGCCCGGCGCCACCGGCCACGAGCGCGCGATCCGCGATCAGGTGGCGCGCCGCCGCGAAGCCAACCTGGCGGCCGCATGGGAGGGCACGGAGAGCCGCGCCGGCGAGATCCTGACCAACGCCGGCAGGGGGCTGCAGCGCGACCTGGACCGCTGGCTGGAGCGGGCGCTCTCCGACACTGCCGGCCGGCTCGCCGGCGAGCGCGACCGCGTCATCGCCGCGGCCGGCCTGCAGCGCCACAGCGTAGTGCTGGATCTGGCGCTCGGCAGTGGGCTGCTGACCTTCGAGCTGTTGCGGAGCTGCCCGGAAGGGGGCGTGTGGGCGGTGGCGCCACCGGAGGCGCAAGGCGTCCGCGCACAACTGGCAACCCTGCCCCCCACCCTGCAGCCGACCCTGGTGGCAGAGCCGGCGCAGATCGACCCGGCGGTTCGGTTCGACGCCGTCGTAGGGCGCAACGTGTGGCGCGCCGCGGGCGGTAAGGAATTGGTGCACGCTGCCGTGGAGGCGCTGGCGTACGGCGGCCGTCTGGCGCTGGCGGAGTCGCTGCCGGAATGTTCGCCGCGCTTGCACGAGGTGCTCGACGTGGATGGCCTGGACGGGCCGGATCGGGACGCTATTGCCGCCGCCGAGGAGCAGCACTACGGCACTCGGCCGCGGCTGACCGGCGCCGAGATCGAAGCCGCCCTCGGGCCGCACGTGACCGGCCTGGCTGCCGAGGTGGTGGAGCAGCCGGGCCGGCTGGCGGTTACGCACACCCTCCTGGAGCGATGGTTCCCCGCCGCCACGGCACCGGCAGCCTCCTATTCCCAGGTACTGCGGCGAGCCGGCGTCTCCGCTACGGCGGTCGCCGCCTTGCGCCGCGGGCTTGAGAACCGCGTCGGAACGTCGCTCGATTGGCGGGTCACTACCCTGTTCGTCACCGCCAGCCACCCCTCGACGCCCTGCCGGTAGCCGCACTGCGACCGGCGGCAAGACCTGATCAGCGCGCCTGCCCGCACTCTTCGAACAACGCGTCGTACTCGTCAGCGAGGCGGTCCCACGAGTAGCGCTGCATGGCGGCCACCAGGCCGGACGGCGCGGTCACCGGCGGTCTCGACAGCAGGGCGATCAGCATTTCGGCCAGGGCCTCGTCATCATCGTACAGGCAGGCGTCGTGGTAGGCGGCCGGAATCACCTCGGGATAGGCGAGCCGACGCGGCAGCAACGGGTGGCATCCAGCCGCCACCGCCTCCACCACCGAGATGCCGAAGTTCTCCTGAATCGCCGTCGACACGACCACCGAGCCGCGCCCGAGCAACTCCAGATAGGCGGTCCGGCTCGGCAGATAGCCGTACTGCACCACCCGTTCGCCCAACCACTTGCGGGCGGCGATGAACTCCTGCGGCACGTATTGGGCATTCTCTCCCAGCAACGCCACCTCGAACTCCACCCCCGCGCGCTGCACCTTGCGCAGCGCGGCAAAGAACGCCGCCGGCTGCTTGTCGAACTCCCAGCGGTGGTTCCAGATCACCAGCGGCGGCCAGATACCCGTTTCCGCCACCGGGCAACCACGCGGCTGCCAGTCGACAGTATGGGCAGCACCGGCGCTGGACTCAGCCGACACCGCCGCGGGCCCGCCGCGCGCCAAGGACAGCCGCGCCGCTGCAGGCGTTGCTCGCTGCCCCTCCGCTCCCGGAGTCTCCGTAGTACCGCCGCGCACCGGCTCCGCGGGCGGCGCCGGCAACCGGCAGCCCGGGTAGAGCACCCGAGCCTTGCCTGCCAGCGCCTCGGGAATCCACGACGGCTCGTACTCCGGCATGCGCCGCAACACTACCGGCAGTACCGTGAAGTAGGCGTCGCGATGGCAGCGGGAGTTGAACACCATCGCGTCGGCGGCCAGCGCCGACGCGATGTCGGTAAAGGCAAACTGGAAGTCCTTCTGCTCTCCCTCCGGCGCCGGATAGCTGAGCTGGTTCTCGTGCACGTAGAGGACGATCGGGGGGCAATTCACTCCCCACACCGCCTTCAGGTCGGCCACGCTCATCAGATCGGTGACCAGCAACAGGTCGTACTCCTCCGGCCGCGCCACCGCGCGCGCAAAGTGCAGCGCCGCGCCGCGCATCCGCCACCGCCAGAACCGCGCCGGTAGAGTGTGCAGCGCGATGCGGTGACGCGAGTGCTGCACCAGACCATCTGCGAACTCGCGGTGCGAGCCGCCGTAGAACGACTCCAGGAACAGGATATTCAGTGCACGCTCCAGCCGCCGTCCTCGGGCAGCGCCGCT
>CAYFXT010000148.1:0-4121 GCA_964346995.1 uncultured Spirochaetaceae bacterium
CGACAAGCTGGGGGTTTCGTTTCAGGGCGATCCTTCGTCGGCGCTCCTGGAGGTCCTCGACAGCGAGCAGAACTACGCGTTCCGCGATCATTACCTCGATCTGCCGTTCGACATTTCATCGGTCATGTTCATCGCTACCGCGAATACTCTGGATACGATACCGCCGGCGCTACTGGATCGCATGGAGGTAATCCGGCTGTCCGGTTACGTCGAACAGGAGAAGGTGAATATCGCGCGTCGCTATCTCATTCCCAAGTCCCTGAAGCGCACCGGGATCGACAAACGGCAGATCACGTACCAGGCCAGCACGCTGCGCTCGATATGCAACAACTGGGCACGGGAGGCGGGTGTTCGGAACTTCGAAAAGGCGCTCGACAGGATCCATCGCAAGGTGGCCAGAAAGGTGATGATGGAGTCGCTCGAGCTGCCGATCAAGATCACCCCCGATGTCCTGGACGAGTATCTCGGCAAGCCACTGTTCGGTGATGAAGAGCGCAACAAGGTCATCGCTCCGGGGATGGTCATGGGATTGGCATGGACCGCTCTCGGGGGCGCGGTACTGATGGTCGAAGCGGTCACCAACGTTGGTCACGGCGGCATGAAACTTACCGGAAAGATGGGTGAAGTGATGCAGGAGTCGGCCAGTATCGCGTATTCCTACGTGCGCTTGATTGCCGGTCGACACGGTATTCGCACCGACTACTTCGACAACCACATGATCCACCTGCACATTCCGGCCGGCGCGACGCCCAAGGATGGTCCATCGGCCGGCATAACGATGGCGTGCGCACTGCTTTCTCTGGTGAAGGGAGAGCGGGTACGGAAGTCATTGGCGATGACCGGCGAGCTCTCGCTGGTGGGGAAAGTACTCCCCGTCGGCGGGTTGAAGGAGAAGGTGATCGCGGCGCGACGCAACAAGATACGCGAGATCATCTTTCCTCAGGGCAACGTCAGGGATCTCGACGAGATTGCCGACAACATCAAGAGGGGCATCGTCTTTACGCCGGTGGATTCGATGGACACGGTCGTCGAACGTCTGTTTTGAGCCGGTTGTCGCTGCCGCGCGCGTACGGCATCGGCATGCGAACCGGTCCGCTCCCGGCCGTGGCCGGAGCGCTCCTGCTGCTCGGCTGCGGCGCATCGTCGCAGCCGCCACCGGCGCCGATCCATCCGGGCTACACGATCACCGCAGCGGAGATGGAGGAGGTGCTTGCGGAGCTCGATCCGGACAGTGCGGACCGCATCCGCACGCGCAGCCAAGTGTTCCTGGATCTCATGGAGCGGATGCTGGCCGTCCACCCGTCGCTCTACGTTCTGGTCGACAAGCAGCACGCGCTGGCACGCGACTACGTCCCGGACGATCTGGTCGCGCTCGACGACTACCCGATCACCACCAACCGCGACGGTCATCGCCTGTCACGCCGAATCATGCCCGACCTCATGGCGATGGTGGAGAGCGCACGCAACAGCGGTATCGAACTCCTGGTGTCTTCCGCGTACCGCTCCTACGACTATCAGGAACGGGTATACCAGCGGCACGTGGCGAAACTCGGCACCGCCGAGGCGGACCGGGTGTCGGCACACCCCGGCCATTCGCAGCACCAGTTGGGCACCACGGTAGACTTCGGCTCCATTTCGGCGGGCTACGGGACCACGGTCAACGGCCGCTGGATGGCGCAGCATGCCTGGCGATTCGGCTTTTCGCTCTCCTACCCCGCCGGCGCCGAGGAGCGTACCGGGTACCACTACGAGCCCTGGCATTTTCGCTACATCGGACGGGTCGGAACCCGGCTGGAGCGCGAGTTCTTCGCGGGACAACAGCAGATCTTTCTGGAATTCCTCGCGGATTGGGCGGAGTGGTTCATCGGGCACCGCACGGACGGCGTACTATAGGACGATGGATCAGGACGACATCAGCAGACCCCGTGAAGCTGGGAGGCGGACAGCGAAATCGCCCCGGCGCGAACCACGCGCGGCGGTGTAACGGAGGCATCGACCACGGTCGAAGGCTGCACAGTGGCCGGCGGTCCATCGTACACGATCAGGTCCGCAACGTCCCCGAACGCGTGCTGCAGAGCTGTTCGCTCGTTCAGCGGCGGCCCACCGGCCAGGTTGGCGCTGGTCGAATAGACCGGCTCCCCCACATCGGCGACGATAGCGCGCAGTACCGGGTCGGCGGGCACCCGTACGCCGAGGGTAGCGCTGACGGCCGCGAACCGGCTGCCGTCCTGCGCTCGCACCGGCAACACGATGGTGAGCGGCCCCGGCCACAGCGCCGCCAGCGCGGGCGGCGGCGCCGTGCCGGTTACCGCCTCGGCGGCAGTCGCATCGGCGACCAGTACCAGCAGCGGCTTGGCCGCCGACCGGCCCTTCATCGCCGCGATCCGTTCGCCGGTATCAGGTGCTACGCCGTGCAGGCCATATAAGGTGTCGGAGCGCATGACCACGATGCCGCGACGGCGCAGCACGGCGCAGATCTCGCCATGGTGCAGGCGCCGACGCTCCTCCATCCCGGCCACAGTCCGAACATGTCGGCCGGTGCACGCTGCCGGTGAATCGATTTCCGTCTTCCGTGGCACTGAGTGACCGCGCCGATTCACAACCGATAGACGGCGACATCGCGCCGGCGACGACGACGTGACTGCCGGCGGCGGCGCGCGGATGCTCCCGCGCCACCGTCCGCCTCCGCAGCCGGCGCGCCCGACGACCGTTCGCGCCCGTGTGCGGGCGAGGCCCCAACGTCGAGCCGGACCGCAGGACGCGGCGCTGTCGCGGATTCCGGGGGTATTGCCGGTTCCAGCCGTGGCGCCGATTCCGGGAGGACCGCCGATTCCGGCTGTGTCGTCGATTCCAGGGGCCTCTGCGACGGATCGACGATGCCGCGATCGGGCCTCCGGCGCGGGCGAGCGGGTGGTTCCGCACGCCCGGCGTAACCGGTGGTCGGCGTCCGCCCGTTGCCTGCCGCTTTCCGGTGTCTGAGCGTGCGCAGCAGAGTGAGCGTGGCGAACAGCCCCACCCCCAGGAACAGCCCCAGCGCCAGTGCATTGAACGGTTCGCGCGGCGTCGGCGGCGTGGGCTGCAGCAACGGTGCGACTCCGGTGAAGTCGAGATCGCGGCCCGCGCCGCCAGCGGCGAGCGGGTCGAGCGGAGCCGGGCCGACCTCGACTACCATCTCGTCGGGGCGGAAATAGCCGGTGTCGCGCGCCAGCAGCCGCACCAGTTCCGGGTCGCGCAACGCCTGCAGGCGGGTCTGTAGAGTCCGGTGACGCTCCTGCAGGGCCGCGATGCCGGCCACAACCTGACGCTCGTAGGCCTGTAGTTGACGATAGTTGAACAATCCGGAGGCGCCATACAGAAACGACACCCCGGTCGCAATCACCAGACCGGCGACGGTGCAGTAGAACAGCCGCGGAGCACTCATTACGCTTATAAAACACGGCAGGGTGATCCCCTTACTTGATCGGCGTCGCCGTCAACTGCCGATCAGGGGGCCGACATAAGCCGATATATAAGGCTGAGCAATACTGAAAGGCGAGGAAACCAATGCAACAAGACGCGCGCACCGATCCCGATCTGGAAGCTTACGGCGACTGGGTAACTGTCGATGCGACGGCACCGCCGGCGCCCCGGGCGGAGCGGCCGCCGACCGCCACGCCCGACGCCGAGGTCGCCGGAGAGCTGACCGAAGCCGAGGAGGAGTTTCTCGGCCGACTGAGCGAGGCGGACCACGTCGGCGCGCCGGTGCCTGGCCCCACCACCCCGGATCAGGCAACCGACGCGATACCGGGTCCGTCCGCCAAGCCCGGTGGGGAAACTTCCGCTCTCGATCCGAGCTCACCGCCAAGCCCCGAACCGGCGTCGGCAGCCGTCGGTTCCGGGGAAGTCCCGAACGGGCTACCAGCGCGGCCGCGCAGCGTTGCGGTCGGTACACCGCGGGCTTCGCCGCGGTCCGGTCCATCGCTCGCTACCCCTGCCTCGGTCGCCACGATGCCCGCCTCGCACGACTCCGACGACGCCCTGGCGAAGCCTGCGACAAGGGTTGAACCCGAGTTGCCGGCCGAGCTCGTGGAAGCGGCGCAAGCGCCCGAGCCGACCGAGTCCGACGTGCCGACAGCGTCCAG
>CAYFXT010000148.1:4221-7788 GCA_964346995.1 uncultured Spirochaetaceae bacterium
GCATGCCGGAGACCCTTGAGCCGCCTCCCGAGCCTGCAGCCACGGCTTCCGACGAGGCACCGGAGCAGCTCAAGCAATCCGTTGCGGCCGAAGCTCTTGCGGCGCTCCAGGAGCAGGTTGCCTCGCTGGCGGCGAAGGTGGCGGAGGTAACCGAGCAGGTTGCGCGGCTGCAGGCGCGCGACTGCGATCCCCTTCCCGTCGAGGCGGGCTCCAGGCCCGGCGAGGTGGCGGTCATGCTCGAGGAACTTGCCGACGAGGCTCCGGCCAGCGCGGTCGATACCGCCGAAACGGCTGCGTTGGCCGCCGCGGATGCGGCGCAAGATGATGGCGCCGGCGCACCGGCGATACGGCTCGAGCCGCTGCGGGACTCCGACACCGCAGTCGCGAGCCCGCGCGAAGCGGACCCTCCCGCCGTGGTCCACGATGCCACCAGCGCGGCCGAGGCGGCACCCGACACGTTCCGCGAAGACGTCCGCCGGGTGCTCGCCTGCCTCGATAATCTCCTCGACTCGCTGCCGCCGGAGAAAATCCGCGAATTCGCGCAGTCGTCCGACTTCGCGACCTACAAGAAACTGTTCACCGAGCTTGGTCTTGATGGATAGCGCCCCCCAACCGGTGCCGCATCCGGTCCAACTGGACCTGCATGAAGCGCTGGTCGCAGCATCCGACAGGCTCCTGTGAGGGTGTCGCTGCACAGCGTCGTACGCTCCAGAGGTGCACTCCTGCGGTCGATAATGGAAGCAGTCGACCATGCGTGACCGGCAACATGCCTTTCTGATACGGCTCTTCGGCGGCGCGGCCACCGGGTTTCTGGTAGTCCTGGTGAGCATGGTGGCGGTGCGCGTCTACTTGGCGCAGGAAACCGGAGGACGCAACGCGGCGAGTCACTTCGAGCTGGTGAACCGGGACCTGACCGACGCCTACCTGAAGACGCAGGGCGCCGACACACTGCTGTTCGGCGAAACGGTGGCGAAATTGCAGGGTGAAGCCGGGTTGGAGGCCCTGCTGCTGCGCGGCCCGGACGGGGTGCGGTACGCTTTCGACGCAACCGGGAAGATCATCGAGCTGGTCGACGGCAGGCCATGGCGGGTGAACCTTCCGAGTCTGCATGCCGGCTTTTCGGCGCTGTTCGTGGCGGAGCCGGGAACGACTTTGTCGGCGGTCTATCGGCTGGTCTCACGCGACCACGCCTTCCGGATCGTACGCGACGCCTTGTTCCTGGTCATCGCATTCCTGCTCGCGTGTGCGATCGCCCTGCTGCTGATCGTGACCCTGACGCCACAATCCACCGGAGCCGAAAACATCCGCTGGCAGAACGGCAAGCTCGGCGTGGACCACGACAGCGACCCCGGCCATCCGCAGTCGGATGGCGGCAGCTTCGGACTGGAGCCTCGAGAGGCGCTTGCGGAGCGTCTGCAGGGGGAACTGGAGCGCGCCGCAGCGTTCGAGACCGACCTCAGCCTGGTCCTCGGTGTCCTGCTGGCCGCGGAAGCGAGCACCGAAGACAGCTTGGCGCGAGTCGCAAGCCTGGCGCGCCGCGTGCCCCCGTTGCCCGAGCTCGCATTCGCGTACGGTGACACCGGTTTCGGCCTCATCCTGCCGGAGACCAACCTGGACGCCGCGATCGCGCTGATGGAACCGTGGCGCCGCAGCGCCGAACAAGCGGGGTTGTGCTTTGCCATCGGAATCGGCGACCGCGCCAGCCGCCACCTCGACCGCGATCGGTTGATGATGGAGGTGGAACACGCTCTGGGCCGTGCCATGGCCAAGGGCGGCTGCCAACTGGTGGCCTTTCGCGCCGACCCGGCGCGCTATCGCGTTCTGCAAGCCAGCGCGCAGCGCTGACCCGAACTGCTGACCAGAACTCCCGGCCACCGCGGGGCGCCGCCGGGCATCGATACAAGTGAAGCGTGATCCTCGCCCGAACGCGAGATCGTGGCGGCGACCGATCTCGAAGTGCCGGCTTGCGGTACTTCGTCCCGACACGGCACGGCGACTGGCCGGCGCGGACGCTGCGTCGCGTAGTGCTGGTCGAGCGGTACGTCGCTGCGAACGCGAAGTGGCAGGTGACCGCGCCTGCTACTCGCGAAACGGGATCGTGATTTCCTGCAGGTCGCGGGTCAGGAACGAGCCGGCAAACTCGCGCCGTGCGTCACGCAACAGCTTCTTCAGATCGCGCTCCGTGTAGCGCGGGCTGTAGTGGATCAGACCCATGCGACCCACCCCCGCGACTCGCGCGAGGGCTCCCGCCTGGCGCGCGGTAAGGTGTTTCTTGTCGCGCGCGCTGTCGCGCAGATCCTGGGAGAACATCCCCTCGCAGATCAGCAGGTCGGCATCCGCGACGAACCGATCGAGACCCGCCACCATCGCCGTGTCGGTGATGAATGCGAACTTGCGTCCGGGCCGCGGGGCGCCCATCACCTGCGCCGGCCGCACTACGCGGCCGTCATCCAGCGTAACCGCCACCCCACCCTGCAGCCGCCCCCACAGGGGGCCACGCGGAACCGCCAGTGCTTCGGCGCGTTCGGGATGAAACACGCCGGGGCGTTCATCCTCGGTCAGGGCATAGCCGAGACACGGCTTGGAGTGGCGCAGCCGATAGGAGTCGATCCGGTAGCCGTCGCCGGCGACCAGAAGCCCACTGTCGAAGGTCTCGTGGATCACGATCTCGTAGTCGATGTAGATGTCGAGGATGCGCAGGCTCTGTTCGATGTAGGCGCGCACCCGGGGCGGACCGTACACGTGCAGCGGCTCACTGCGTTCCACCTGGGCGGAGAGCGACAGCATGCCGGGCAGCCCGGTGACGTGATCGGCGTGGGTGTGGGAGATGAAGATGTGCGAGATCTTTTTCCAGCGCAGACTGAGACGGCGGAAGGCGATCTGGGTCGCCTCGCCGCAGTCGAACAGGAACAGTTCGCCCTCGCGGCGGACCAGCACCGCCGTGAGTCCACGGCCGGGCAACGGCATCATACCGCCGGTACCGAGAATGAAAACCTCGATGTTCATGGCTGTTCGGATCGGGAGTGCGTGGCCGGACGATTTGGCTGGTCAGCCGCTGCGGCGCCGTCAGAGTATACCGGCCGCCGCCGCCCGCCGACAACCTGTGCATTTCGTTCGGAGCGCGATAATCAGGATGAGACTGCCGGGTAGGCTGGCGGCGCTCCAGCGGGCACCTGCCGACCATAAAGCCACCTGAACGTGTATGCTTGGCAGGGTGAGCTCAGTGCTATCGAATACCAGGCGGCCCTGGACGCTGCGAAGCAGGACGCCGGGCGGATCACTGCCGGGTCGATCACTGCCGGGTCGTCCCGCGCCCCGCCCCGCGTGCATGGGACTCCTGATGCAGGACCGTACTCTCGCCGCGACCTCGGTGCTGCACCTCCGCACCCTGATCGAGCGGGGCCTGCTGCGGCTGCTGCCCGCTTCGTAGCACGTGGGGCAACGCGGTCACGACGACTTGGCGCTGTTGCGCCAGCGGGCGCGGCTCAACCGCTGCGTGCGTGGGTTCTTCGACGATGCCGGCTTCGTCGAAGTGGAGACGCCGCTGCTGGCGCCGTGGCTCATTCC
>CAYFXT010000149.1:0-7780 GCA_964346995.1 uncultured Spirochaetaceae bacterium
GCTCGACCTGGGCTGACCGGCGAGCACGCTGCCGGGCATCGGCGGCCCGCGGTGCCAAGCCGACCATCCAGGAGTATATTCCGAATTGGTTCGACCGGTTCGGATCGGGCTCCGAAATGGCACTATACTCCCGCAGTCTTCGCATCGAGCTTCCCGAGAGGCAGTCGGCGTTTCTCTGGGGGCCTCGAAAGACCGGCAAGTCGACCTTGCTGAGCACTCAGTTCCCCCGCTCCGCTCGCTTCGACCTCCTGGACACGCGACTGCTGCTGGAGCTCACGCGGGCGCCCTGGACCCTCGCGGAACGCGTGCTGGCGTTGGACGACTCCATCCGTGCGGAGCCCGTGATCATCGACGAGGTGCAACGGGTGCCAGCCCTGCTCGACGAGGTGCATCGCCTGATCGAGAACGAGGGCGGTCGGGGCTCGAATGCGACTTCATCCTCGGGCGGGAAGGAGACATCGCGATCGAGGTCAAGGGCGCGGCGCACGTCGACGCAAGGTATCTCCGGCCGATCCGCGCCTACGTCGAGGAGCATCGTCCCCGTCATGCCATCGTCGTCTGCAATTCCCCCGTCCCCCGGCGCACGGCGGATGGGATTTCGATTCTTCCGTGGCCGGTGTTCCTGGAGCGGTTGTGGGCCGACGCGCTCATCGAGTGATCGATGACCCCGGAACGCAACCATCGCCGGCAGTCCTCCTACGGGAATCTGAATCATCTGAATCTTTCAACTTGGCGGCGGCCGTTGTAGGATGTAATGACACCGGCAGGAGCTGCGGAAGGCGGCCGGTCGTAGCGGTTCACGTGCGGGTGACGGGGAGGGCACACATTCGATTATGGGCAGCGGGCGAGGCACCGAGGCGGGCTCAGTGAGCTACAATGGGATCGAACGGCCGGACACTTGGCCGCCGCGCGGGTTGTCGCGTACGGCACGGGAGCCGGTGCCGGTGCCGTACCTGGAGCAGCCGCCGGACGTGATTCCGATCGACGTGGGGCGGCAGCTTCTGGTCGACGAGTTTCTGATCGCGGATAGCTCCCTGCAACGCGAGTTCCACACTCCGGTGCTGCACGAGGCGAGTCCGGTGCTGGTGCCCCGGACGCCGCTGGAGATGAACTTCGGGCTATGCCCGGTGGCGTGTCCGTTCAAGGATGGGGCCTTCTACGACCCGGCTGACGGCTTGTACAAGCTGTGGTACCACGCCGGCTGGTTCGACGGGACGGCGCTGGCCACCAGCCGCGACGGGATCAACTGGGAGCGGCCCGATCTGGACGTGGAGCCGGGCACCAACCGCGTGCTGCCGCTGCGGCCACAGTTTCAGCGCGACGGGGTGGGCGTATGGCTCGATCTGGAGACCGAGCGTGCCGACGAGCGCTTCAAGATGTTCGCCTACCACCGCAAGCGCGGCGCCGGATTCCGCTACGGCGAGTTGGGCGGGCCGCAGACGCCCAACGAGTGGACCGGCGGCCACGTCTACTCCTCGCCGGACGGCATCCATTGGACCGAGCGCGCCACCACCGGCCGCTGCGGCGACAACACCACCATCTTCTACAACCCGTTCCGCAAGCGCTGGGTGTACAGCGTGCGCACCAGCGAACGCCCCGTGGGGCGGCTGCGCGGCTACCGCGAGCACGCCGACCTGTTCGCCGGAGCCGCCTGGGAGGCGGAGGAGATCGCCCACTGGGCCGGCGCCGACGACCTCGACCCACCGGCGCCGGAGCACGGCTATCAGACGCAGCTCTACAACATCGACGCGGTCGGCTACGAGAGCCTGATGCTAGGGTTCTTCATGATCCACCGTGGGCCGCCGAACGAGATCTGCGATACCGGTGGCTTCCCGAAGATCACCGAGTTGCTGGTGGGCTACAGTCGTGACGGCTTTCACTTCGACCGCCGCGACCGCACGCCGATCGTCGCGGGCACCCATCAGCCGGGGGATTGGAACCGCGACTACATCCACTCCTGCGGTGGCTGCTGCCTGATCGTGGGCGACCAACTGTACCTCTACTTCGGTGCTTTCTCCGGCGTGTCGCCCAAGCTCGGCTCCAACATGTACGCGGGTGGCAGTACCGGTCTGGCGACGCTGCGGCGCGACGGCTTCGTGTCGTACGGCGCGGGAGCTGCGGGCGGGACGCTGACCACCCGCCCTGTGCGCTTCAGCGGCAGCCACCTGTTCGTCAACACCTCCGCGGCCGGCGGCGAGCTGCGGGTGGAGGTGCTGGACGAGGCCGGCAACCCGCTCGAGCGGTTCAGCCGGGAGCGCTGCGCGCCGGTAACGGGCGACGCAACTCGACAGGCGGTGACCTGGGGCAACGGCGGCACTCTCGAGGCGGCGGCGGGCCGGCCGGTGCGGTTGCGTTTTCACTTGCGCGAGGCGGCGCTCTATTCGTTCTGGGTCAGCCCGGACCGCTCCGGCGCCAGCCACGGGTACGTGGCCGCCGGCGGCCCCGGCTTCACCGGCGCCACCGACACCGTGGGCCAGGGGGGCGCTGCATCCTGATGGCCGCCGACTGGCCGGGGCTCCCCGACAGCTACCGCGCGGCGCGGCCGGACCGGCAGCAGACGCGGCCGGCACCCCGAAACCGCCGCCCGCGGCGTCGCTTCCGGTTCAGCCGACCTGTTCCATGAGCCGGTCGCGATCCGACAGGCTGATGGCGATACGCGACCTGAAGACCTGGTTCCACACCGACCGCGGGACCGTTCGCGCCGTGGATGGCGTCGACCTCGTGGTCGGGCGCAACCGCACGCTGGGGCTGGTGGGCGAGAGCGGCTGCGGCAAGACCGTGACCGCGCTCAGCATCATGGGACTGGTGCCACCGGCCACCACCGCCCTCAGCGGCAGCCTGCTGTTCCGCCGCAAGGACGACAGCGAGGTGGATCTGGCGCGGCTGGATCCGCAGAGCCGAACCTACCGCCGCATCCGCGGCGGTGAGATCGCGATGATCTTCCAGGAGCCGATGACCAGCCTCAACCCGGTCTACACCATCGGCAACCAGATCATGGAGGCGATCCAGCTTCACCAGGAGAAGCCACCCGGGGAGGCCCGCGAGCGGGCGGTGGAGATGCTGCGCCAAGTGGGCATCGCCGACCCGGAACGGCGCGCGGGCGAGTATCCGCACCAGCTCTCGGGCGGCATGCGGCAGCGCACGATGATCGCCATGGCACTGTCGTGCAACCCGTCGCTGCTGATCGCCGACGAGCCGACTACCGCGCTGGACGTCACCATCCAGGCGCAGATTCTGGAGTTGATGCAACGCCTGCAGGGCGAGTTCGGTATCGCCATCATCATGATCACCCACGACCTGGGCGTAGTGGTGGGCATGGCGGACGAGGTGGCGGTGATGTATCTGGGGCGGGTGGTGGAGTATGGGCCGATGCGGCCGGTGTTCAAGGCGCCGCAGCATCCCTACACGCGGGGGCTGCTGCGTTCGATTCCCGTGCTCGGGGCGCAGGTCCGTCAGCGCCTGCAGCCGATCGAGGGACTGGTGCCCGATCCGCGTGCCATGCCGCCGGGCTGCCGCTTTGCCGACCGCTGCCCGCGGCGGCTCGAGCGATGCGCCGAGGAGCCGCCGATCTTCGAGCCGGCGCCGAACCATCTGTCGCGCTGCTGGCTGAGCGAGCACGATGACGCCGCGACCCGACGATGATGGCATGACGTCCACACATCGGCCGCTCCGCCCTGTCCTCCCAGGACTATCCCACGCTACGCAATCGTGGGCTATCGTTCGCCGTTCGAGCGATCCGGGGACCGCTGTGCGGCACCGACGGGCTCTGGCACCCGGGTCAGCGTCGGGGGCGCTCCTCTGGCCGTCAGCATGGGATCGCCCTGCTGTCCTCCGGACAGCGCGCACGGCCACGCCATGACGCGACGATCATGAGCAGCGACGTCCACACATCGGCCGCTGCGCCCGACTCTCCGGGCAGTGAGCGGGGGCCGCAGCCGCCGCCAGTACGGGCGAGTGGAGTCGGCGCACCGCTGCTGGAAGTCAGGAATCTCAAGAAGTACTTCCCGGTGGAGGGCGGAATCTTGCGCCGCAAGGTGGGCGAGGTGAAGGCGGTCGACGACGTCTCCTTCGTGGTGCGCGAGGGCGAGACTCTCGGGCTGGTGGGGGAGAGCGGCTGCGGCAAGACCACGGTGGGGCGCACCATCCTGCGGCTGGAGGAACCGACGGCAGGTCAGGCGCTGTTCCGCAGCGAGCGGTTGGCAGCAGAGGGCTTGGCCGGTTCCGGCGCGGGGGCCTACGGAACTGGCGACAGCGCGTTTTCGAATGCGCCCGGCGCGGTGGTCGATCTGGCGACGCTGGACCGGGAGCGGCTGAAGCTGGTCCGTCGCGAGGTGCAGATGATCTTCCAGGACCCCAATTCCTCCCTGAACCCGCGCATGACGGTGCAGCAGATCCTGACCGAGCCGTTCCTGATCCACACCATCGGTGGCTCGAAGGAGGAGATCGAGGAGCGCGTGGTGACCTTGATGGCGCAGGTGGGGCTGCGTCCCGAGCAGCGCAGCCGCTACCCGCACCAGTTCTCGGCCGGCCAGCGGCAGCGCATCGGCATCGCGCGCGCCCTGGCCCTGAACCCGAAGCTGGTGATCGCCGACGAGCCGGTGTCGGCGCTGGACGTGTCGATTCAGGGCCAAGTGCTCAACCTGCTGGAGGACCTGCAGGCGAAGCTCGGGCTGACCTACGTGTTCATCGCCCACGACCTGTCGGTGGTGGAGCACATCAGCGACTGGGTGGCGGTGATGTACCTGGGCCGGCTGGTGGAGCTGGCGCGCGGCGAGGATCTGTACCGCAGCCCGCAGCATCCCTACACCGAAGCGCTGCTGTCGGCGGTGCAGGTGCCCGATCCCGACGTGCAGCGCAAGCGCATCATCCTGGAGGGCGGCGTACCGTCACCTGCCAACCCGCCGAACGGCTGCCGGTTCCACACCCGCTGCCGCTACGCGGCCGGAGCGGGACGCATGCAGCGCTGCAGCAGCGAGGTACCGGGGCTGACCCCGGCCGGCGACCGGCAGTGGGTCGCCTGCCACTTCGCCACCGATCTGGACCTGCGCGGCGTGGAGTTGTCGGAGGCGGAGGGGCGGGCTGCCCGCTCGGAATAAAAGAACGCGAGAAGCTGATCGTGAAGCGTGACGCACCTGGACTATCTGGCTGACAAGCAGCCGACTCATCATTACGGCGGACGGCGGTCGTCCCTCTGTCTCCGGTCCAGTCTGTCTCCGATCCAGCCGATTGCACCGGCACTTGCCGCGGCAGCGGTCATCCCGGTCTCGCCCCGGTCCTCGCCAGCCGCCTGCCGGAGGGGGGCGTCCTGCCACGCCCTCCTCATGCCTCCTGCAGCGTCGTGGGAACGGCCCCCGTCTCCTTCCAGGCACGCAATCCGCTCGGAGTCACCGGCTGCAGGTCGCCGCGCAGGGCGTACAGGCGGCCATTGTACAGTTCCGCCTCCAGCCGGAGAACGCGGCCGGCCAGGGCGCCGATGGTGCGCCCGCCGCGCCATACCGGCTCCCATGCGTGCGCGTCGCCGGTGAAGCCGGTGCAATCTTCATAGGTGTAGCCGTCCAGAGGACGGCTGTCGGGGTCGGTGACCTGCAGCCGCAGCCGGCCGTGCGGCGTCTGCACGTTGACGGTCAGACGGCCGCCGCGCAGGTACAGCGGGCGGGTAGTCAGCGAGCCGGGACCGCCGGGCGGTTCCAGGTAGACGAAGCCATCCAGCCGCAGCTCGTGCAGGAGCAGGCTGCCCTCGCCGCGTTGCGGTTCCGACAGCACCTGCGCGTGCTCGCCCTCCGAGGCGCTGGAGTAGATGCGGATCACCGGGGCACTGCCGGTTGCACTCGGCGACCCACATACCACCAGACTCGAGGGGTAGATGCAGCCGTAGCCGGGCTCGCCCGGCGCCGCGTGGGGGAGGAAGGGGAGCCGCTGGCAGCGCTGGAAGTGCCAGCCGTTGTAGCTGTAGGCGAGCTGGCAATCCACCTTGCCGCCGATGAACTTGCTGCCGCCGACCACGGGCGTCGTGTGGTAGATCCACAGGAAGCCGATGAACAGGTGGGCGTACGGGAACACCGGCATGCCGTACACCTGCGCCGCCGGTGTGTCCTCTCCGTCCGGTCGCATCGCCACCTCCGGCGCCGAGAAGGTATGCCAGTCGCGCGTTTCGTACACCGCAATTCGGCGGTCGCCCCAGCTCGGGCGGGCGGCGATCACGTAGCTGCCACGCACCGGGTTCCAGAACCCGGACACGGCCGGGTCGATGCCGGTCGGGTGCCAGCTCCGGCCAGGCAGCCGGCGCCACGCCCGGCCGTCGGCGGAGACGTACAATGGCGCATTGTTGCCGCCCGGATCGCGATAGCTGACGAATGCCTTCAGTCGCTCGGTGGGGTCGTCGGTGCGTGCGTCGAAGAAGCAGGGTCCCCACTCCCCGAAGCCCGCCAGCGGCAGCACCTGATGCGGGCGCACGCGACCTTCCAGCGCCGCCGCGGTCAGGTCGGGGGCTTGCCAGTGCACGCCATCGTCGCTCTCCACCAGCAGAGCCACGTGGCGCAGGCGCCCTCCCTCGGGCACGAAGCTGCGTGGAAGCTGCGCCTGGTAGAGGCAGTGCCAGCGCCCCGACTCGGGATCGGCGAACACGCTCGGATAGCCCCAGGACGGGTCGAGGTCGGGGTCGCGGTAGGTTCCCTCCGGCACCGGCTTCGGTTGCCCGAGACGCCGGTCCAGATTGTCGCGACGGTCCAGGTACTGGTCGTCGAAGAACAACAGCGCACGTTCCACTTGCATCATCTGCCCACCATAGCAGAACCAGCCCTGCGGAGCGCGACTGCATCGCGCGCGCCCTGGCCCCGACCCCGAAGCTGGTGATCGCCGACGAGCCGGTGTCGGCGCTGGACGTGTCGATTCAGGACCAAGTGCTCGACCTGCTGGAGACCTGCAGGCGGAGCTCGAGACACGCCGGTGTGCGCCAGGAGCGGACACGCGGACACGCGCTTGACCGGAGCGGACAGACGGCTTGTAATGGCAGCATCAGCCGCCCGGTGGGGCACAGCGTACGGGTGTACGCGTGCGCCGGCCGGCAAAATCACAGGAGGATCATAAATGCGAAGAACGGCATTGATCTGGATCCTGACGCTGCTGCTGCTACCGGCACTGGCCAGCGTCGGCTTCGCCGGCAGCACCGGCGAGGAGTCGTCAGGCGCGGCCGCCGCCGCGTCCACGGAGATGGGCGGATACGCGGAGTCGCCCATGCTCGCCGCTATGGTGGCCAGCGGCGACCTGCCGCCGGTCGACGAGCGGCTGCCGGCCGAGCCGCTGATGCAGGACGTGGTGGACCGCATCGGCACCTACGGCGGCACCTTCCGCGGCTTCCAGCTAGGCGACGCCGACAAGTGGGTGCTCTACAAGACCGGTTTGTACGGCGGCCTGATCTCGCGCAGCTATCTCGATCTGGGCACCATCACCCCCAACGGCCTGGAAGGCTGGGGGCCCGGCATCGCCAAGTCGTGGGAGTGGGACGACGACGCGGCCGGCATCACCGTGGTGCTGCGCGAGGGCGTCAAGTGGTCGGACGGTGCGCCGCTCGGCGTCGACGACATCATGTTCATGTGGCACGACGTGCAGATGAACGAAGGCTTCCAGCCCACGGTCCCGGCCCGCTACAAGGTGAACGGCGAGCCGATGGAAGTGATCAAGATCGACGACAACACCATCCGCTTCGCGTTCGCCGGCCCCAACCCGTGGTTCCTCAACGTACTGTACGGCGCCACCCGCTCCGAGTACGGCCAGCTCCTGG
>CAYFXT010000150.1:0-7654 GCA_964346995.1 uncultured Spirochaetaceae bacterium
CCTGGTCGACCACGGCGCCGTGCTGTTGCTCCAGCAGCTCGCCATTCCGACGCTGCCCGCCGAAACGCTGATTCAACGCGTGCTCGGGGTACTGAGCAGCGCCGAGCGCGCAAGTCATGACCGCGCGGCAACGATGCTGCGCAACGTGCTGGCGACGACTTGGCGGCGTGTGGCCGAGCGGGTGCGCGGCGGGGATGCAGTGACCGAGGGCGACGCGCGCGACTGGATCAGCGCCGGCTTCGAGCAGCACGGTCTGGTCACCGAGGAGCCGCCGCTGGTGGCGGCCGGACCGAACAGTGGCGATCCCCACTACCAGCCGCACGGCAGCGGCGTCGCCATCGCGGCAGACCAGGTGGTGCAGTTCGACCTCTTTGCCAGGGAACCGGACGACGGAGTGTACGCCGACATTTCCTGGGTCGCCTATACCGGCGCGACGGCACCGGCGCCGGTGGCGGACACCTTTGCCGCCGTGTGTGCCGCCCGCGACGGCGCCGTCTCCCTGATCCGCGAGCGCCTCGGCGCGGGGATGCCCATCTGCGGCGCCGACGTCGACCGACGCGCACGCGCGATACTCAACGAGCGCCGACTGCTGCCCTGGGTATGCCACCGCACCGGCCACGCCATCGACCGGCGGCTGCACGGCATCGGTGTCAACCTGGACGCGGTCGAGTTCCCCGACCCGCGCCCGCTACTCGACGGCTCCTGTTTCTCCATAGAGCCGGGCGTGTATCGGCCGGAGTACGGCGTGCGCAGCGAGATCAACGCATACGTGGAGGACCGCCAACTGGCGATTTCCGGTGGGGAGCCGCAGCGCGAGATCCTGCACCTGTGACCGCCACTACGCCCGGACAGGTCCTCGACGAATTGTGCTCCGCCGACTCGCTGGTGCTGGTGGGCCACGAGGAACCGGACGGCGACTGCGTCGCCTCGCAACTGGCGCTCGGCGAGTTCCTCGAGAGTCGCGGCAAGCGGGTGGGTATCTACTCCGCCGGCCCGTTCGACCGCTACGAAATCCGCGACTTTGCATCGCGCTTCCGCACCGCAATCGAAGCCCACACGTTGCGCGCGAACCCGGTCGCGGTGCTGCTCGACTGCGCGTCGGCCGAACGTACGGGTTCGCTGGCGGCGCAGCTCGCCGGGCTACGCACCGTGGTGATCGACCACCACCCCCCCGACTCGCGGGAGACAGCGTTCGGCGACCTGCGCTGGGTGGACCCCGACGCCCCCGCCACCGCCTACCTGGTACAGCTCCTGATCGAAGCCGGCGGCACTCCGCTGACGCCCGCGCTAGCTCAACTGCTGCTGCTCGGCCTGTGCACCGACACCGGGTTCTTCTGTCATGTCCCGTCCGGCAATACGGCCGCGTTCGAGGCAGCGGCGCGGCTGGTGGCGAGCGGTGCCAGCCCACGCGTCACGCACGAGCATATCTACGGCGGCCGCAGCTTCGCGCACCGCAGGCTGCTCGGCACCCTGCTGCAGCGCACCGAGCAGTTTCATCAGGGGCGCGTGCTGTTCACCCACCAGTCGCTCGCCGACCTGCAGCCGCTCGGCGACGATCCGACCGGCAATGACGAGCTCTACCAACTGCTGCGCACCGTGGCCGGCAGCGACGTGCTGGCATTCGTCCGCGAACACCCCGGGGGCGGTTGCCGGGTGAGTATGCGTTCCGGCATCGGCGTGGACGTTGCCGCCGTAGCGCGCATGTTCGGCGGTGGCGGCCATCGTCAGGCAGCCGGGTTTTCCTGGCCCGGCAGCGTCGAGGAGTTGCGTCCGCTGTTGATCTCGCGTCTCGGCAAATAGGCCGGACCGACATCGCCTCGCCGGACATCGCCAAGACCGGCGGGCTGGCGCAGGGCCGCCGCATCGCCGACCTTGCCGCGTCCTACGGCGTGTTCATGGCCCCGCACGACATCGGCAGCCCGGTGCAGGCGGTCGCCGCGGGCCACCTCGCCTGCTCTCCCCAACCTGCTGGCTATGGAGCAGCACTTCCCGGACCTGCCGCTGTGGCACGAGTTGGTGAGCGATCACCAGCTCATCGCGATGGCGAGCTGGGTGGTTCCCGACCGGCCGGGCCTAGGCATCCGCCTGGACGACGCCGTGGTGCGCCGCCAAACGCGGGAGGAACAGGGATTCTTCCCTCAGGCGCGGAGACACGGCACCTCATAGCGCGGAATTCGCCCGTCACGCGTGACGATGGTGAGCCCTTCCAGCCGGGCCTGCGCGACCTGGATCCGATCGAAGGGGTCCGCATGTATCGGCGGAAGCTCGGCCACGGCGAGGGCATGTCGTATGGCGATCGGGAGGTGCTGGAACCGCTCCCGCTCCAGGACAGCCTCGAGATCGTCAGGCGCTTCCAGCTTGCCAAGCTGTCGCTTGATGGTGATCTCCCACGCTGCGGCCGCGCTCACGAAGACCGGCCTGCGCGAGTCGGCGATGAGCGCACGCGCCTCGCCCGATATCAAGGACGGGTCGTCCAGCCACCAGAGCAGGACGTGCGTGTCGAGCAGCAACACGTCAGTCGTCGCTGCCCGCGAACGCCGCCTCCAGAGCCGCGGGCAGTTCGTCGAAGTCGTCAGCGATCCTGACCTGACCGCGCCACTGTCCCCCTCGCCGGGGCGCATTGCCGGTTTCGAATGGAACCAGCTTGGCTACCGGGTCGCCCGCCTTGCCGATGACGATCTCCTCACCGTTGCGAACCCGATCGACGAGCCGGGAGAAGTTGGTCTTGGCCTCATGGATGTTATGGATTTCCATGGACTAAGATTAGTCCACTTGACCGCAGCGAACAACCGTGAGCACGTGGCACGCGTCAGGGGACTCTTTCGGCCACCACAGGTCGGCATCCCTGCAGAGCGTCAATTGTTACCCTACCACGACAATTCCCGCTTACCAGATCGCGAGGTTCCCATCTACCAGACCGCGGGCACTGACGACGGCCGCCCTGCGGCCGTCGCTTCGCGCGCCAAGCCGGCCGCCCCGGGTAAATCAACGTAAACGCCGACCCGGTTACTGCCGTTCAGGGCGCCCTTCTCCTGGCACGCCCCTTGCTTTCTGCCAGGTGGAGGATCGAAATGCAAGAAAATAGTACTGATTGGAGCGTCCGGGTATGCGCCGTTCAGCAAACCGGAAGCGGCAAACAGGCCCTGTTACGGGATCTCGCAACCTATGCGTACCACTATCCGCGCCGCCGGCTTCCGCATCTGGATGAGGACACTTCCGGCGAGTTCTACCTGTTCTGCCACCGCAAGCTGGAGCACCTCGTCGAACGCTTCCGGGAGCGTGGCATACCGTTCGAGCACTACCTCAATTCAGTGCTGAGTTGGCAGTTGCGTACCTTTCTCGCCAAGCGCAATCGCGCCGAGCAGTCGTGGCAGGCCGCGCTGCGCAGCCCGCTGTGGGACTGCTCGGAGACAACCGTCGTCGGCGCTGCCGTCGGCGCCGATACGCCGCGCGATACGCCCCGCATGCGGCCAGCTCGCACGGGCCGTCTTCGCATGCCGACGACCGCGCGCCAGCGTCGCCTGCTGTACGCGGTGCTGAAGGCTGGCCATCGGCTCGACGATGCGGAAATCGAGCACGCGGCCGCCGCGACCGGTTGCCCACCCGGCTGCCTGCGCGGCCTCATCGCCGAGTTGGCACGGCGCGGTTCGGCGAGCCGCCGGCGGCAGCAGATGCTGCGCGAGCGCCGCAACCACGCCTTCGCCGAACTCAACATCTGGTCCGCCGCGGCGCAACAGGAAACCGACCCGGAGCGGCGCGCGAGCGCCGAAACCCGCGCCGCTCGCCACCGCCGCACCATGAACTCCGCACAGGCCGAGCTGGCGCGCGTTCGCGTAGCGCCGAGCAATCGTGAGATCGGTGACCTGCTCGGCGTTCCCAAGGGCACTGTCGACACCGGGCTGTACTGGTTGAAGCGGGACAGCCTTCCCGCGCCAGGTGCCGCGCGCTACCCTGGGCGAGATGGAGTTGGTACTGGCGAGCAACAATCCGCATAAGGTGGCCGAGGTACGGCGCATCCTGAGCGGTATCACGGTGCGCACGCCCGGTGAGCTGGGCGTGCGCTTCGCCTTCGAGGAAACGGAAACTACCTACGACCGGAACGCACTCGGGAAAGCGCGCCACCTGCACCACCTGATCGGGACGCCGACGCTGGCGGACGACTCGGGGCTGGCGGTGGTCGCGCTCGGCGGGGCTCCGGGCGTGCGCTCGGCGCGGTTCGCGCCGCCGGGACGGCAGTTGGACGACGGCGGACGCTGTGCCTATCTGCTGTCGCTGCTCGACGCTGCAACCGATCGCTCGGCAGCGTTCGTCTGCTGTATCGCGCTGGTTGTCGACGCGCAGCGTTTACTGCTGGTGCAGGAGGCAGTGCACGGCGAGATTGCCGCCAATCCGCGCGGCAAGCAAGGTTTCGGTTACGATCCGGTGTTCGTCCTGCCAGCCACCGGGCGCACCATGGCCGAGCTCAGTGCCGCCGAGAAGGATCGCTTCTCGCACCGCGGCCGTGCGCTGCGCCGCTGCCAGCCACTGATCGAGCGCATGCTGCTCCAGGACGGTCGCTGAACACGCCGCGATCAGCTCCCACGAACGCCGCCGGTCGGCACCGCTCGTGGCCCATCGATGGGTGCAGCGCCGGAACGGTCCACGGCAGCAGCCGCATCCACCACCCCGGCGGCGGCACATGATCGAGCTCGTCCAGCGCTTCCTCGGTCGGCGGCTGTCGTCGGTAAGCCAGCAGACAACGTTCGATGCCGGGCACGTGGCCGGCGCCCACGACCGCCACCACCCGCGTACCGCTGACCTCCTAACCCCCGCGCAACAGACTGGTGAGAAATGACAGCCCGACGAACGTACCTACCGCACTGCCGACGCTCGACATGAAGAACACCGCCAGGATGTGGGTGACTCGGTTGCGCAGAATACCGCGCAGGCTGGTCACGTCCTGGGAAAGATTCTCGAAGTCCACCACCCGTGGCTTGCGCACCATCGCCTGAATCAGCCCCGCGACGATACCCACCCCGATGGTCGGATTCACCGAAGTGATCGGTGCCGCGGCAAACGACGACACGATCGTCACCGGATGTGCCAGCGCCGCCAGGGCGCCCAGTGCAGCAAGCGTGCCGTTTACCAGCACCCACTGGCTGAGCTTCTCGATCGTCATCTCCGCGCCGGCGCGCAGAAACCCGTATCCTACCAGCGTCACGAACAGCGCCGGGACGGTCCACGGCAGCAGCCGCGTCCACCACCCCGGCGGCGGCACATGATCGAGCTCGTCCAGCGCTTCCTCGGTCGGCGGCTGTCGTCGGTAAGCCAGCAGACAACGTTCGATGCCGGGCACGTGGCCGGCGCCCACGACCGCCACCACCCGCGTACCGCCGGCAGTAAAGATACGATGTGCCAGGTAGCGGTCACGTTCGTCGATCAGCACCTCCTTCACTTGCGGGAGGTAATCGGCGAGCTCCTCGAGCATGCTCTGCAGCGCGCCCTTCTCCTTGAGTGCCTCTACCTGGGTGCTGTCCAGATCCTCGTTGGAAAACGCGCCGGCGAGAAGAGCGGCGAGGAGCTTCAACCTGCCCCACAGCCGGGACCGCCGCCACGCGCGTCGCAGCGTCACACCGATCTCGCGATCGCACAGCACGAATGGGATCTCGTCAGCTTCGGCGGCGGCGATCGCCGCCGCCATCTCCGCTCCTGGCTGTACCCCGAGGTCCAACCCGAGACGGCGCTGAAAGGAATGCAGTACGATGTTGGTCAGCATCAGAAAACCCTTGCGCTCTTTCAGCACGCGGCGGATATCCAGATCCATCCAGTGCTGCTTCCGGCTGATGGTGGCATGGCGGCTGGCGTCGAGCTCGACGCAGACCCGGTCCGGCGCCTCGGCGGCGATTGCTTCGCGCACCTCCGCGACACTGCGCTGCGAAATGTGCGCGGTCCCGATCAGCAGTACCGTTCGACCGCCCAATTCGACCGTGGTACGCATTGTTCTCCCCCAGGTTACCCTAGGCCGTGACTTGCCGCCATGGCTCGGCGGTGGTACCATCGGACACTTGTTCGACCAGTTGTGAATAACCTGTGGAAAAACAGTCGTCTCGTAACGGCACTGGATGAGCTTCGACCAAAGACACGCTTGGCGCAGTTGCGAAGCTCATGTCACGAGGATCCTGGGGTTTACTGGTAATTGGTATATATGTATATAAATATCAATTTTCCAGGACGACATGTCCGGTATATTGACGGAACGATAACGCACGCAGGGAGCTGCTCGAACTCGCATTCCTTCACCTGCCTTCTTGTGGATAACTTGTTTATAAAATTGCTCCGCCGGGGGCTTCTGAGGGGTTTCCCGGTGTTTTTCCGATCTCCTGAGGATGGCAAGCATAATGTCTGATCATTGGGACTACGAAGGGTTCTGGAACGAGGCCCGGAACAGAATTCGCGATACCATCAGCAACCAGGAATTTGAGACGTGGTTCGCCAACATGGCATATCTTGGTTCACAGGAGGGAGTTATCCAACTCCAGGTTCCCTCGTCATTCTATCGCGACCGAGTGGTGCAGCGCTTTCAGCCCGCCCTGGAGCACGCTCTGCTCGAGCTCTCCGCCAAGGACATCAAGCTCTCCTACGTCATCCGCCCGGTGACACCGTCGGCCGAGGAAGCCCCTTCCCGCCTCGCGCCGGCAGCGGCGTCGCCTCGCGTCGGCGTCGCCGCCACTCCCGTCGCACCACGACGCCACAGCCAGCTCAACCCGCAGTACACGTTCGAACGCCTCGTGGAGGGGGATAGCAACTCCTTCGCGCTCAACGCCGCGCTGGCAATCGCCAAGAACCCGGGGCGGGCGTACAATCCGTGCCTGATCTACGGTGGCGTCGGGCTCGGCAAGACGCACCTGCTACAGGCGATCGGCAACGCCGTGCACACCGCTCTCCCCGACCTCAAGGTAGTGTACGTCACCGTCGAGACCTTTACCAACGAATTCATCCAGTCGATCAAGGAGAAGACCGGCCACCGGTTCAAGAACCGCTACCGTTCCGCAGACGTGCTCCTGATCGACGACATCCAGTTCCTGCAGGGCAAGGTGGAGACGCAGCAGGAGCTGTTCCACACCTTCAACGCGCTGTATGACGCCAACAAGCAGATGGTGTTCAGCAGCGACCGCCCGGTGTCCGCGCTGATGAATCTCCCCGATCGACTGATCAACCGTTTCGAGCGCGGCCTGAACGTCGACTTGCAGCCACCCACCTATGAGACCCGCGTCGCGATCGTCAATCGCAAGATCGAAGAGCGTGGATTCCACTTGGAGGCCGGCATCGTCGAGCTGATCTGCCGCAACATTCGCGCCAACGTCCGCGACCTCGAGAAAGCACTGACCAAGCTCATCGCCTATGCGGAGCTGATGCAGCGCACCATCACGCCGCAGATAGCTCAGCGCGAACTCCAGGAGTTCTTCTCCAAGCCCGAGCATCTCAGCATCACCATCGACGGCATTCAGCGCGTCGTCGCCGACTATTACTCACTGACGCCAGCCGACCTCAAGGGAAAGAGACGCACCAAGGCGATCTCCTTCCCGCGCCAAGTTGCCATGTACGTCTCGCGGTCGCTCACCGACTGCTCCACGATCGAAGTGGGACTGGAGTTCGGCGGCCGCGACCACACCAC
>CAYFXT010000151.1:0-7633 GCA_964346995.1 uncultured Spirochaetaceae bacterium
TCATGATCAGCGCCGCTTGACCAAGGTGATTACCCATGTTGTTATTCTGGAGGCGGGTCGTTCGCGCTTCGGCCAAATCCACCTTCATCGCACCGGGGAGCGACAACCGCGGCGTTGGGACTACCCCGAGGGAGTACCCTTTTGAGAAAACCACTCGCACTGATCATCGGCTTTGCGCTGCTGCTGATCGCGACACTCGCCCACGGCGACGAGAAGCTGAAGGTCGGCTTCATCTACGTCGGCCCGGTCGGCGACCACGGCTGGACCTACCAGCACGATCAAGGCCGTCTCGCAGTCGAGCGGGAGCTTGGCGACCGGGTCGAGACAGTGTACGTCGAGAACGTCGCCGAGGGACCGGACGCCGAACGCGCCATTACCCGCCTCGCCCGCCAGGGCGCCGGGCTGATCTTCACCACCTCGTTCGGCTTCATGGATCCTACCGTCAAGGTGGCCGCGCGCTTCCCGGACGTGAAGTTCGAACACGCTACCGGCTATCGGCGCGCCGACAACGTGTCGACCTATTCGGCCCGCTTCTACGAAGGGCGCTACATCATCGGTCAGATTGCGGCGCAGATGTCGCAGAGCGGCGTCGCCGGTTACATCGCTTCGTTCCCGATCCCGGAGGTGGTGCGCGGCATCAACGCGTTCCTGCTCGGCGCGCAGACGATCGATCCCGACTTCGAGATCAAGGTGGTCTGGATCAGTTCCTGGTTCGATCCCGGCAAGGAAGCGGACGCCGCCAAGGTGCTGATCGGGCAGGGCGCGGATATCGTCACCCAGCACACCGACTCCACGGCGCCGTTGCAGATCGCCGAGGAACAGGGCGTGGTGGGCTTCGGCCAGGCATCCAACATGATGGCGTTCGCCCCGAATGCGCAGCTCACCGCCGTCATCGACGAGTGGGCGCCCTACTACGTCGCCCGCACCAGAGCGGTACTCGACGGCACGTGGGAATCCATGGACACCTGGGACGGCATCGCGCCGGGCATGGTGCGCATGGCAGACTACACCAACATGCCGGACGAGGTAGCGGCGTTGGCCAGGGAGACGGAAGCGAGGATCTCCTCCGGAGAGCTGCACCCGTTCGCGGGCCCGATCTACGATCAGGAAGGCGCCATGGTGATCGGCGCGGGCGAGGTGCTCGACGACGGCACACTGCTCGGCATGAACTGGTACGTACAAGGGGTCGACGACAAGCTGCCCGAATAACGCGCAAGCTCCCCGTTCACGCTGCGCTGACCGGCGGCCGCGTATCCGAGTTCGCCCGCCTCGGCGACCTCGACGCGCGCTACCGCGCCGCTTCGGCTTTCCGTATCATCTTCGCGGTCGGGAGAGCCACGAAGGAGGCGATCCTGACACCCTTCCAGACGCCTACCTGCACCGGGGTGCCGCCCATCGACCACTCGCCCGCCACGGAGCGGGCGCTGGCCAACGTGGGGCGCATCCTCCGGTTTCGCCGCGCGGAGTGGGTGGCACCGTGAGCAAACCGCTGGCCGGCCGGATAGTGCGCGGCGCAGTGCTTACCTACCGCGACGATCCCGCCCGCGTCGGCGTGCAACGAGCGGTGCGGTTCCACCGTCGCGGCGCCGTCGCCGTCACCGCCGGGGGACGCATCGCATGGAGCGGGCCGGCGGGCCGCCTGCCGGAGCGGTTTCGCTCGCTGCCGGCAGACGATCACGGGCGCGCGCTGGTTCTGCCGGGATTGATCGACGCCCACATCCACTTTCCGCAACACCGCATGCTCGCCGCGCCCGGCCGGGATCTGATCGACTGGCTGGCTCGCTTCACCTTTCCCGAGGAGAGCCGCTACGCCGCCGCGGCGCACGCGAGCGCTGCTGCGGAGGTGTTCCTGGATCGCTTGGCCCGGCACGGCACTACCGCCGCGGTGGTCTTCTCGACGGTTCATCGGCGCGCCACCGAGATTCTGTTCGCGGCCGCGGAACGTCGTTCGCTAGCTCTGGTGACGGGCAAGACGATGATGGACCGCAATGCACCGGCGGCGTTGCGCGACGATCCGGCCAGCGGCATCCGCGACAGCGAGGCGCTGATTGAACGGTGGCACCGCCGCGAGCGCCTGCGCTACGCCATAACGGTACGCTTCGCAGTCACCTCCAGCGAGCAACAGCTCCGCGCCGCCGGCGAGCTGGCCGCCCGCTACCCCGACTGCCACGTGCACACCCATCTATCCGAAAGTGCGGACGAGATTGCGACCGTGCGGCGCGACTTTCCCTGGGCGTGCGACTACACTGACGTGTACGACCGCTGCGGTCTGCTCGGACCGCGCAGCCTGTTCGCGCACGGCGTCCATCTGTCGGCGTCGGAGTGCGCGCGCCTGTCGCAGGCTGGAGCTACCGTCGTGCACTGCCCCACCGCCAACATCTTCCTCGGTTCCGGTCTGTTCGACATCGGTCGCCTGCGCGACCCGGAGCACGCGGTGGGCATCGGCATCGCCACCGACGTCGGCAGCGGCACCAGCTACTCGATGCTGCACACCATGGGCGAAGCGTACAAAGTCGCAATGCTGCGCGGCCACGTGCTGAGCGCACACGATCTGTTCCACCTTGCCACCCGCGGCAACGCCGTGCAGCTCGGGTTGGATGAAGAGATCGGCACCCTCGAGTGCGGACGCTGGGCGGATCTGGTGGTGCTCGATCCTGCCGCGACGCCGGTGCTGGCAGCGAGGGACACGCTGTCGCGCACGCTCGAAGACACCCTGTTCGCGCTGGCGATACTCGGCGATGACCGGGCGGTACGCGCTACCTACGTCGCGGGACAGCCGGTGTGGCGGCGGCCCTGCACCGACTGCACGGATGGCAAGCCTGCCCCGGTTACGCCGGATGCGGGAACGTCTTCGATGGTTCCCGCCCGCGAGTAGGTACCGCTCCGGCCGGCAGCGCTGCGCGGGCGCCCCGGCGGGTGTCCGAGCTCCCCGCGAACGCTTACGCCACGTGTCCGGCGCGTCGGGATCATCCTTACGCCATGAAGCACGGGCTGCCAATCGCGATCTGACCGTAGTACGACGGATCCCACGTCACCAACTTGCTTGATCACCGAGCCGGAGTCGATCGTTCCACCAGATCCGTTCGCATCGGATCGCCCGGCCTGCGCGCCGGGGTGCATTCCCGTTCTGTAGTAACAGTAGGAGCAGACGCCGCCACCAGGACCGAGCCGACCGCGCGTGAGCGCTCTACCCGGTGGTGGGGCGCGGCTCAAGCCGACGCGTGCGTGAGCGCTCTACCACTTGCGGGAATGCCCCCGACGCGTCGAGTACCGTGGCGCGGATTGGAGTAAACTCTCCACCGATGCGGCAGCGAAGACCTTGGCACCAGGTAGCGACCCGGCTGGTGGACGTGGCCGCCGGGCGGGCACCGGCGGAGCTGGTGGTGCGCAACGGCCGCTGGGTCAACGTGCTGACGCGCGAGGTGGTGGACGGCATCGACATCGCCGTCTGCTGCGGACGCATCGCCTGCATCGTGGAGGACGCGGGGTACTGCACCGGCGCCGACACTCGAGTACTGGAGGCCGAGGGCCGCTTTCTCGTGCCCGGCCTGACCGACGGCCACATGCACGTGGAGAGCAGCATGTGCACCCTCACCGAGTACGTGCGCGCGGTGCTGCCGCACGGCACCACGGCGATTTTTGCCGACCCGCACGAGATCGCCAACGTGTTCGGGATCGACGGCGTGCGCGCAATGGCCGCGGAGGCCGCCGCGATGCCGATCAACGTATTCGTGCAGATGCCCTCCTGCGTGCCGTCGGCACCCGGCCTGGAGACCCCAGGCGCCCGGATCACGCCGTGCCAAGTGGAGGAGGCGATGACCTGGCCCGGCATCGTCGGCCTCGGCGAGATGATGAACTTCCCCGGCCTGGCCGGCAACGACCCGCAGATGCACGCCGAGGTAGCGACCGCGATGCGCGCCGGCAAGACGGTGGGCGGCCACTACGCCAGCCCCGAATTGGGCCGCGACTTTCACGGGTACGTGGCCGGCGGGCCGGCGGACGATCACGAGAACACACGCGAGGTGGACGCCGTGGAGCGCGCCCGGCGCGGCCTGCGCCCGATGCTGCGGCTCGGCTCTGCCTGGCATGACGTGGCCGCGCAGATTACCGCCGTGACCGAACGCGGCCTGGATCCGCGCCAGTTCATCCTGTGCACCGACGACGTGCACGCGGCGACGCTGGTGCAGGAGGGACACATGGATCGCGTGCTGCGCCACGCGGTCGAGCTGGGCTGCGACCCGCTCGTGGCGCTGCAGATGATGACCATCAATACCGCGCAGCACTTTGGCGTGGAGCGCGACCTGGGCTGCCTGGCGCCGGGACGGTATGCCGATCTGGCGCTGGCCGAGCGTCTCGACGACTTCGCTGCCGGCATGGTGATCGTCAACGGCACGGTGGCGGCGGAAGCGGGCGCCCTCGTGCTCGACCTGCCCGCATGGACGCATGAACCGCGCTTCCGGCAGTCGGTGCACATCCCCCGCCGCCTGACGGCGCAGGATTTCGTCATGCCGGCCGGGGAGTCGGAGGGAGCGGTGACGGCCAACGTGATCGGAGTGCTGGAGAACCAGGCGCCGACCCGCCGCCTGACCGCCACGCTGCAGGTGGCCGGCGGCTTCGTGCAGCCCGATCCGGGCAACGACGTGCTGCCGCTAGCGCTGGTGGAACGCCACCGCGGCACCGGTACCGTCGTGCACGGCTTCGTGCACGGCTTCGGGTTCGAGGGGTCATGCGCCGTGGCCTCGACGGTGGCTCATGACAGCCATCACCTGCTGGTGGTCGGCACCTCCGCTTCCGACATGGCGCACGCGGCGAACACCTTGGCGGAGGCCGGCGGTGGCGTGGTGGTGGTGCAGGAAGGAGCGATAATCGCCTTGGTGGAGCTGCCGGTGGCCGGCCTGATGTCCGATGAGCGCGCCGAGGTGGTGGCCGCCAAGTCGGCACGGGTGATGCACGCGATGCGTGACTGCGGCTGCCCGCTCCACAACGGCTACATGCAGCTCAGCCTGCTCGCCCTGGTGGTGATCCCCGAGCTGCGCATCTCCGACCTCGGCCTGGTCGACGTCTCCCGCTTCCGCCATATCCCGGTGGTCCGATAACTCACACGTCGGCCATCGGAGCAGGTTGCGATCGACATGCGCAGCGAGGGATGTTCATACGTCGAGCGCCACGCTCCGCAAGTTCCTCGTGCCGGCATCGTACCGGCACTGGTTGCGGCGGGCGTCCGCGGTTGGTAGATTGCGGACGTTCCCACCACATCGACTGATCTTCGGAGGTACTCATAACATGCACGCGACGGCACGGAAGTTCTCGCGAACGGTAGCGGCGGCGGCACTGAACGTCCTGCTCCTGGTAGCCGGTCATGGCTTTGCGGCACCGGTCGAACTGACGATCGTGCACTTCAACGATCTGGACCGCATGCAGGAGAGCGGCGGCCAGGGCGGCATCGCCCGGCTGGCGGCGGTGATCGAGGCCGAACGGGCGAACAACGACAACGTGCTCGTCACGTTTGCCGGCGACGCCATCTCGCCCTCGCTGATGTCCGGCTTCGACCAGGGCGCGCACATGATCGAGTTGCTCAACCAGCTCGATCTCACCGCCATGGCGATCGGCAACCACGAGTACGACTTCGGACCGGAGGTTGCGAAACAACGCATCGCCGAAGCCAATTTCCCAATGCTGGGAGCCAACAACATCGACAGCGACGGCCAGATCATCGACGGCGCACAGGCGTCGATCCTGGTCGAGGTCGGTCCCTACCAGGTCGGCATCTTCGGGCTCACCACGCTCGGCACCGTGGTCAAGTCCAGTCCCGGCCCGGTCACCTTTCGGCCCGTCGAGGAGGTGGCCGCCGAACAGAGCGCGGCGCTGCGCGAAGCCGGCGCCGATCTGGTGATAGCCCTGGCGCACACCGACACCGCCGAGGATCGCGCGTTGCTGCGGCAGGGCGCGGTGGACATGCTGCTCAGCGGCGACGACCATCAGTTGCGGCTCGACTTCAGCGGCGACGTGCTGTTCGCCGAGTCGGGCGAGCAGGCCGACTGGGTGACGATGATCGACCTCACCCTCGACGAAGTGGAGCAGCGCGGCAGCATGCGCTTCACCTGGAGCCCGTCATTCCGGATCATGAACACTGCGCACGTGGCGCCGGACGCCGAGCTGGCAGCCGCCGCCCAGGTCTACCTGGACCAGCTCGCCGAAGAGCTCGACGTGGAAATCGGCACTACCGCCACCGAGCTGGACAGCCGCCGCGCGACCATCCGCAGCAAGGAGGCGGCTATCGGCAACCTGATCGTCGACGCCATGCGCGCCGCGACCGGCGCCGACGTGGCGCTGACCAACGGCGGCGGCATCCGTGCCAACAAGATCTATCCGCCTGGCACCATGCTGACCCGGCGCGACATTCTGAGCGAGCTGCCATTCGGCAACAAGACCGTGGTGCTGGAGCTTACCGGCCAGGACATCGTCGAGACGCTGGAAAACGGCTTGAGCAGGATCGAAGAGGGTGCCGGCCGCTTTCCCCACGTTGCCGGCCTGATCGTGCGCTACGACGCGGGCCGGCCGGCCGGCGAACGGGTGCTCGCGGTGACCCGCGACGGTGCGCCGCTCGACCTCGACGCCACGTTCACCATGGCCACCAACGACTACATGGCCGGCGGCGGCGACGACTACCGCGTTCTCACGGACAAGGTGCGCCTGATCGACGCCTACGCCGGCACGTTGGTAGCCACCCAGGTCATCGAGTACATCGAAACGCGGGGTTCGGTCGCACCGGTGGTGGAGGGCCGCCTGCAGGCCGCCGAGTAACACCGGTGCGGGAAAACGAACATCCCGATTCCGTTCAGCCGAGAACCCGGGAGCGGCGCAGGCGCAGCATGCGGTTGCCGCCGCTCTGAACTCGTAGAGCGCCGGCACGCCTGGCTCTGCGTGAAGCACAGCCGAACCAAGCTTTGGACGGGAACGCGTGACGATGATCAAGAAACTAAGCATCGATAGGTTCAAGTCGATTCGCGACGCCACGCTGGAGCTTGGGCGGGTCAACATGTTCATTGGCGGTAACGGCGCAGGCAAATCCAACATTCTCGAAGCAATCGGCGTAATGTCTGCCGCCGCTTATCGAGGTCTAGGTGAGAGCGACCTTAGTAGAAAGGGTGTGCGCATTACGCCTCCCGAGCTCATGAAGTCTGCGTTCAAGAACTATGACCTTCCGATCACACTCCGACTGGAAGTAGAAATGGAAGGAGAAGTAATTTATCGAATCAACCTTACCGGTAAAGAGGACGATCCGCTGTTGGCCTTCTTCAGCGAGAGCTGTACGCAAGGGACCACGAAGATTTTCGGTCAAGGCACCAACGGTGCTCAGGTACTTGGCTCAAGCATTCATGGCGATTTGTATGTCAATCGAAGCATCTGGGATCAAGTACGAGCAGCTTTCGAGTTCCCTCGTCCCGTTGAGAAAGCGTTTCAGAGTCTCTCCGAGTACGCGATATATTCTCCTCAGACTGACTTCTTGCGTGGTTTACAGACCGGCAAGGTAGATGTTCCTCCGATCGGTTTACGTGGCGAAGGACTGCCTTTGGCGGTACGCGGGTTGATCAGGCAATTGAAGCCGACTCTGAAATTGAAGCCGCTGTCC